>JAEWFG010000181.1 GCA_023388935.1 Pseudomonadota bacterium
GACAGCTATCCGAAGGCTTCAGCCACTTCGTCACCTCCATAGCTGCTCCGGTTGCTTCCGGCTGGAGCGTTTCGCCGGGTGGGACTTGCACCCACTGGAAAGCGCCGCCTTCTCACGGCGCACGCCAGAAGCCGACGTTAGATGCTCGGCATCAGTGGACCGAACGTTGGCGCGAGTTGATCCAGAATCCGGTGTGCAGGCACCACGCCTGAACGTTCTCCATCACCACCGATCAGCACGCCGAGCCACTGGGCACCGCCTTGGCCGCCGCACATCACCCCAGCCCCCGAATTCTGCTCGACCAAAAGCGGCGATGTGTCGATCTCGTTCATGAAGATGAATGGGAACTCGATGAGATGTTTCTCATTTTATGGCACAGGTACCCTTTGCGCGCCGGTTTCGCCGAGCGCACGCGTGCCAAGCGTTTTCGCAAGAACTTACGGAGGATGCGACCCTGCATCCACGATGCCCACCGCCAATATCCCTCAATCTGACATTACCTCGCGCAATCAGCGCTTCGTTCTTGGCGAGGAAATGGCCGACGTCAGTCTCGCCACGTTCCACGTCTTCGATAAGGAAAACGTTGGCAGCGGCGTGCAGGTAGCCTATCGCGGATGCCGTGGCTGCGCGGCTCGTGGCTGCGCGGTCCGCGGCTGCTGCGCATCCTGGGGACGGTGCCGCGTGTGCTAAGCCCCACGACCTAACGGCCGGCCTCACCAAGGTCCTCTGCTAAGCTGGGTATTCAATCGATCAGCCTCCCGCTGATTGCGCGAGAAAGTTGCATCCAAAGGGCTCAATAGCCCATTTTCCTGAGGTCGCCTTCGGGTCAATCGCGCCGTTATGATGTTGTAACTGCGACTTCCGGTCTAGCCCAACGAGCAGACATGATCGGTGCTCGCCGGCATGTCGCAAACGGGCCCAATCCGGAAGTCGTCGCGTTTTCTGGCAGCTAAGCTTCAGGTCGGGCGTCGTCGCGATTGACTTCAACGACGGGGCAATATCGCGCCGCGCATAAACGCCAATCAATGCGGCGCTGACGGCGGTGCTCCCGGAAAGCAAACCCCGAAGCGCTCGATAAGGCTGGGAACGCTGCTTATGTCCATGTCGAGCGCGTAGCGCGCGCAGAGCGCCGCGAGCCGCTGCGAATCAGGGGGGCCGCTGATCAACTCCGCTCCCAGCTCGCGGAAATAGTTCTCGAACCCGGCCGGCGATATGATTTCCAATACACGGGCGGGCGCGTCGCCGGCGTTCCAGAACGTGTGCCATTGCTCGCGCGGCTTGAAGATCAGGCCCCCCGGATTGCCAATCACCACGGAATCCCCGAGCAGCGCTCCGATGCTGCCCTCAAGGACGAAGCTATATTCTGCCTCGCGGTGGTGCCGGCGCATGGGAGCCGCCAAGGCGTGCGGCTGCATCGGATGTTCAACAAGCGCGAAGCGCTTGTCAGCGTCGTCCCCTTCAATGATTAGCCGCGCGCCGGTGCCCCCTAGAATTGCGAGGTGCCCATCATGCGGACCGAGTACCCTTGGCGATGCCATGGAGCGCATCTTTCAGCCGCAGTACTCCGCGGCGCAGGGATATTCCTTAACGGGTAACCGTATTCCCGCCCTTCCTTTCGATCAACCAAGGTGGATGTCCGCTCAGGGTCACTTTCGACGGACTTAATGGGGATTGTCGCCTGGTTGATGTCCGCTTTGTCCCATTAACGACCAAGCTCACGCGGCGGCGCAATATGTCGCAAGGGGCCAATTTCCGACATAGGTGAGCTTGCGATTTCTGATCCACGGTGGAACCTTAGCACGTCACTCGGGGGAAGCACCATGCTACGCAGGATCGTAGGAGCGGCTGTTGCGGCGCTCTTTCTTTTGGGACCTTGTGTCTCTGGCGCTGAGGCGGAGGAGGCTACATCAATAGAGCGCGCCGTCGATCAGCTATTTGCACAATGGACCGGATCGGGCTCGCCGGGCGCTTCCATCGCCGTCATTCAGAACGGTAAGACCATCTACAGCCAAGGCTATGGCGCGGCCAATCTGGAGTATAGCGTGCCAAACACGCCGGCGACTGTGTTTCATCTAGCCTCGGTCTCCAAGCAGTTCACCGCCTTCGCGATCTACCTCCTCGCCCAAGATGGAAAATTGGCTCTGGACGATGACGTTCGCAAATACGTTCCAAAGCTGCACGACTTCGGCAAGGTCATCACGATCCGCCATTTACTTCATCACACGAGCGGCATGCGGGACCAGTGGAACCTTCTCGCTCTCGCGGGATGGCGGCTTGACGACGAGATCACCGACGATGATGTCGCCCGCCTGCTCGTTCAGCAAACTGAGCTGAATTTCGCGCCCGGCGACCAATTCCTCTACAGCAACAGCGGCTACACGCTACTCGCGATGGTGGTGAAGCAGGTATCTGGTAAGACGCTGCCCGAGTTTGCGAAGGAACGCATATTCGACCCGCTGGGTATGTCTCATACGCACTTCCAGGGCAATTACGGTGTCGTCGTCAAAAACAGAGCCTATTCCTACGGGCGGCGGTTGGACGGGAAATATCAATATGTCGCGCTGACCTATTCGACGGTTGGGCCTTCCAGCCTATTTTCAACAGTCGACGACTTGGCGCGTTGGGACGAGAACTTCTACACCGGCGAGGTGGGTGGCCCGGCGCTACTGTCCCGGATGCAGGAGAAGGGTAAACTCAATTCCGGCACGGAAATCGCCTACGCCTCTGGGCTGTCTATAGGCAAGTACCGTGGGCTTAGGATGGTCGAGCACGCCGGCGGTGATGCCGCATATCGGACCAATATTCTCAGGTTTCCAGACCAACATTTCTCAGTCGTAGTCCTCGCTAACGCAGGCGACCTAAGCCCCACGGCACTCTCATTCAAGATCGCCGACATCTATCTCAAGGATCAGCTCCAGCCTACGCCTGACAAGCCAGCATTCGGTGATAAGCCGGAAGTTATGGTCGATCCCAAGGTCCTCGACAAGTACGTCGGCGAGTACGAACTCAGGCCGGGGTTCATCATTTCCTTTAGGAAGGATAATGACCATCTCGTCACGCGCGCCACCGGCCAGTCATCGTTTCCAATGTACGCCGTCTCCAACACCGCCTTCCGCCTGAGAGTGGTTCCGGCAGAAGTCGTCTTTGACGAGACAGTGGAAGGCGGGCAGGCTCAGAACGCCATCCTCAACCAGAACGGCGCAAGCCTTCCTCTGAGGCGCATCGCGATTACCAAGCCCAAGGCGGAGCGGCTCAAAGCCTACGAGGGCCAATTCTACAGCGCAGAACTCGGCGTCATATATGATGTGTTCGTTCGCGATGGCGACTTGAAGGTGCACTATCCGAGGGGAGACCTCGATCTGGTGCCCGTCGGGATTGACACTTTCGGCGGGCCCTTTCCGATCGGCCATCTGAGGTTCGTTTGCACAGATGTCGGCGAGTGCAATACCTTTTTGATCGATGACGGCCGCGTCAAGGAGCTGCGGTTCGTTAGGGTCTCGCTCACTCCTGTCGGTCCGAAGTCGCCAGGATGATCCGAAGGTGAACGTTCGGAGTGGACTACAGAATGTCGCTTTCGGGTCAAGAGCGCCGGTTTGAGCCGCAGCCGGTGACTTCCGGTCTGCCTCCAACTCCAGACATGTCCCCGCGCCACGTAAACTGTCGCGAAGGGCCAGAAGGCGACATCCCGCTCGCAACGCGTACGTCACTTTGCTCCGTAGAAGCGGGCTCTACTCGAGTTCTTTGCGAAGTCGGACATGTACGGAAGGGCCAAGCGGATCGTGCGCGAGCGGCGATGCCTGCGGCGCCAGGATCTCGAATGTTCGTTCCTGGTGTATTGGCGGCGTCGCTAGCAAGCGACGGGCTATGGCCATGAAAGACAGCAACAGGCTGACGGCAGCCATAAAATAGAACAGGCCATCGATGCTGAAGCGCGCCATCACAATTGTGCCGATCAGCGGACCAAGGATCGACCCCAACCCGCTGACCAATATGAGCTGCCCGCTCACTGCAACAACCTGATCAGCTGGCATTTGGTCATGTGCGTTGGCGACGCAGACCGGGTAAAGGGTCGACATGAAACCGCCGAGCGCGGCGGCGGCGGTCAGGATCACCGGACGAGAGTGTGGTAAATTGACCACCGTGATCGCGGTGGCTGCAAAGCCGAAGCTCAGCATCGATAGCACGACGCGCCGATCGAACCGATCCGAGAATCTGCCGATCGGGACCTGGAACGCGAGCCCGCCGAGCACGGCGATCAGCATGAAGATCGCGATCGTCTCGCGTGCGATGTCTTCATCCTGCATCCACGCAGGAACGAGCGAATAGAAACTGGCGCTGACGAGCCCGCTCACCATGCAACCAGCAACAGCGACAGGCGCCGCACGCGGCAATTGGCCGAACGGCAGAGTTGTGGACGCGGCCGCGCGGGGCGGTTCGGCCCGTGTCGTGCTCACGATGACGAGCGCCACAGCGAACAGGACGGCGATCCCATTGAAGGGTTCCGCCGTTTCAACCTTCGCCTTGCCAATGAGGAGCTGACCCAGCGCCAGGGCGAGGAACGTGCCCAGCATGTAGAGCGAGAATACCCGTCCGCGCTCTATTGGATCCGCCTTCGCGTTGAGCCAACTCTCTGTGGCGATGAAAAGGCCAGAGCAGCCAAAACCGATGATCGCTCGCAGGGTCAACCAAGCCGGCGGCTCCGGCAGCAGTGGCATCGTCGCGGTCGCGGCGACGACCATTCCTGCAAAAGCGGCATAGGCGCGAATGTGTCCGACCCGCCCGATGATCCGTTCGCAGCGCAATGCGCCCAATGTGAAGCCGGCAAAATAGCTGCTGAGCACCAGACCAGATGTGGTCGCGCCGAAGCCCTCCATGGCGACACGCAAGGATATGAATGTGCCGAAGAACCCGTTGGCGAGCTGTATGATAC
>JAEWFG010000227.1 GCA_023388935.1 Pseudomonadota bacterium
GCGTTGCGGCCGCCGGTGCGCTCGACCGCGTCGCGCTCTACACCGGCAACGACGATCACATCCTGCTCGATCTGATGCTGCCGTTCGACCTGCGCGACAATGGCGTCACCACGCGGACCTATTTCAAGGGCGGTCTGCTCGGCCACTGGTCGGTCTGGACCGCGAGCGCGATCAAGCAGTTCGAGCGCTGCAAGGCAGCACGGCACAAGGACACCGTGCCGGCCGACCTACTCGCGCTCGATGCCCGCGTCACCGATTGCAACAGCGCCTTCTTCGACGTCGCCAACAATTTCCACGGCTGCATCGCCGGCTGCCACGAGGTGCTGCGGCGTCAGGGCCTGATGAAGGGCTTGTGGTGCCTGGACCCAAACGAGGGCCTCAGCCCCGGTCAGAAGGAGGAGATCGACCGCGTCTGCCGCGAGCATGCCGACCTCGGCGACGACGCCTTCGTGACCGCCAATCTGGACAAATGGCTCGCATGAGCTCCGAGCCCTTCATCAGCCTGCAAGGCGTCCGAAAAGTCTATCGCAGCGGCGGCGCCGAGTTCCTGGCGGTGTCCGACGTCACCATGGACGTGCAGGAAGGTGAGCTCGTTTCGCTGGTGGGCCCGTCCGGCTGCGGCAAGACCACGGTGATGAAGATCCTGGCCGGCCTGCACGGCGCCGACGGCGGCACCGTGAAAATCGGCAACGCCAACAGCCCGTTCGATCCGACCCGCGACATCGGCATGGTGTTCCAGCAGGCACTGCTGCTGAAATGGCGCACGATCCTCGACAATGTATTGCTACCGGCCGAGATCGTCGGCCTGCCGATGAAGGCCGCGCGCGAGCGGGCGCGCGACCTTCTCAACCTGGTCGGGCTTGCCGGCTACGAGCAGAAATATCCGCAGCAGCTTTCAGGCGGCATGCAGCAGCGCACCGCGATCGCACGCGCCTTCGTGCACGATCCGAAGCTAATTTTGATGGACGAACCGTTCGGCGCGCTGGATGCGCTGACACGCGAGCAGATGAATTTGGAGATGCTGCGGATCTGGCGAGAGAGCGGCAAGACCATCATCTTCGTCACGCACTCGATCCAGGAAGCTGTGTTCCTGTCCTCGCATTGCGCCGTGCTGACGGCGGGGCCAGCGAAGATGGCCGACTATTTCGCGATCGACCTGCCCTTCCCGCGCGATCTTCCACTCAAGACGACGGATGCCTTCGGCGCCTATGCACGGCGCATCTATGCGAAGCTGGGCTTGGGCGCGGCGTAAGACCGGTCCCTCCGCCGTCATTCCGGGGCGCGACGAAGTCGCGAACCCGGAATCCATCGGGCGGCATTACACGCGGAGAAATGGATTCCGGGCTCGCGCCAAGAGGCGCGCCCCGGAATGACCGTGTCCCTTCGGACCACGCTTGAAACGCCGCGTTCACTCGTTGCAATCAGCCCTTGCGCATCTTGCTGAGCAGGTAGTTGTCGTAGAAGTTTTCCGCGATCTGCGTGTAGAAGAGCAGCTCCTTCATGTACGCGTCGTGGCTCTCCTTGGTCCGCTTGAACAGGTCGCTCTTGGCAGCGAGCTCGTTCAGATGCTCCTGCGCCGCGTTGTAGCTGGCCTCCAGCACCGGCTGCGGGAACGCCTTCAGCTCCGCGCCGCTGGCGATCAGCCGCTTCAGGGCCGCCGGATTCACGCTGTCGTATTTCTCGAGCATCCAGGCGCCTGCGGCTGAAGCGGCCTGGTTGACGATCGCCTGGTACTGCTTCGGCAGCGAAGCCCATTTCTCGTCATTGACGATCATGTGCAGCATGGCGCCGCCTTCCCACCAGCCGGGGAAGTAATAGTACTTCGCGACCTTCTGGAAGCCGAGTTTTTCGTCGTCATAGGGACCGACGAATTCGACCGCGTCGAGCGAGCCCTTCTCCAGCGCCGCATAGATGTCGCCGCCCGCGAGCTGCTGCGGCACGACGCCGAGCCGCGCCAGCACATGGCCGCCCATGCCGGCGATGCGGAATTTGAGACCCTTGAGATCATCGACCGTCTTGATCTCCTTGCGGAACCAGCCGCCCATCTGGGTGCCGGAATTGCCGCAGAGGATCGCGTGCGTCTTGAAGGGTTTTAGCGCCTCGTTGGTCAGCTCGGCGCCGCCGCCGAAATGCCACCAGGACTCCTGATGGCGGTGGTTCATGCCGAAGGGCGCGCCGGTCGCGTAGGCCAGCGCCGGCTCCTTGCCGATGTAGAAATAGAGCGGCGTCTGCGCCATCTCGACGGTGGCGACGCTGACTGCATCGAGCGCCTGAAGGCCGGGAACGAGCTCACCGGCCGCAAAGGTCTGGATCTGGAATTTGTTGTCGGTGGCCTCAGCAACGTATTTCGCAAAGGTCTGCGCCGTGCCGTAGATGGTGTCGAGCGACTTCGGGAAGCTCGAGGTCAGGCGCCATTTGATCTCGGGCATCGACTGCGCGATCGCAGGTGCAGCGACCAGCGTCGTCGCGCCCGCGACAGCGCCGCCCTTGAGGAATGTCCGACGTTTCATAATGGAGCCTTTCCCTTGAAGTAAGACTTTAATTGGATGGCCTTGGCCACGGTTTTCACGGACCGTTTGCCCGTTCCTGCCGCTCAGTTCAAGCGATGAAAAAGCAGGCGACCCGCCAAATCGGGGACAATGCAGCATGGCTCCGGCTTGCGCCGAGACATCCCCGAGAAAGATCGACAGCACCCGCTGCAATTCAGGCACGCGGTCCGATCCTGACCGCAAGCGCCGTGTCACTTTCGGCGACCGATGTGGATGAGAACGAGGTCGGAGAAAAGCCGCTCAGAGCAGCTTTGCGCTGACGAACAGCGCGCGCACAGCGTTGGTCGCCTGCACTGCGAGCATGGCGTTACCGGAAGCGCCTTCAAGGGCCGCGACGGCGTCCTCATGCAGGGAGCGGAATTCCATCCACTCGACCGACTTGTAGTTGGTGAGGAATTGATAGGCCTGGCCGACGGTCGCGATCGCCAGCGTGTCACCGTTCAGCTTGATCTTGAACGTCGTGCGCAACGGGGTCTCGGAGCTGGATGGATCACTCATGGGCTGCTTCTGGACGAGGACGGCTTAAGGAAGGGGAAACGGCAGCCCCGCCGTTCCCAAGTATATCAGGAGTCGGTGCTCGCGCGCTGCGAGGCTGTCGCCGATCCGTTCAGGCGCGGCACCACGACAAGGCGGTTGAACTCGCCATTGTCGTAGGCCTTGAGGAAGCGCTCATAGTCCTTGATCGAGACGCAGCCGTTGGAATCGCCGCGCGGCCCGAGCATGTAGCTGTGGGTGAGAAGGCCGACGCGGCCGAGCGCGCTGGTGCCATCAGAGGGCGTCATGCGCAGCGCGCGGACGCCGTGGAACAGCTTTTCGCGCGGCTTCAGGTCGTAAGTCGCGGGCGGGGTAGCGCCGACCATGCGCTGGTCGACATGCCCCGGATCGTCCATCAGCGCGCCCATGCCCGAATGGGCTTCCAACGCCACGCCGCTCGGCAGGTACAGAGCCTTGGCCGAGATATCATAGACCGCCGTCCGCGAATCATAGCCGAGGGCTGCAAGGTCCGGCCCCTTCGCGAACAGGCCGCTGTCGGGTGTCAGCGAGGCCAGCTTGATCTTGGCGGTGAATTTTTCGAAGAAGTTGCGGTTGTCGACCCTGGGGTTGGTTTCGGCAAAAGCCTGGCTGGAGGCGATCTGGGCAGAGAGGTCCGCCTGGACCGGCCGCGAGCGCGGCATCGGGATGGCGTCGGCGCGCTGCGAGGTCCTCGCCTCCTCGGCTGCGGGGCGGTCGTCCTCGGTCAAGGCCGAGCGCCAGTCGCCGCCCTGGAGTTTCTGGGCAAGCATCGCCTTGGCGTCGCGAAGCTTGAGTTGGACCGCATTGAGGGCGGCGCGCTCCAGCGTCCGCAGGCCGGAGTCACGCTGGCCACCAGATGCCGAAGCGAAACGGTCGTCAAACGAAGGGCTATCGGCCGGCGGCAGCGCGGCGGAGACCAGCGGGGTCGAATCGGCCAGATCCAGATTCGAATCGCCCACGTCCGCGACCCAGGCGGCGGTGCCGAGCGCCAGCGCGAGGGCGGCCACAGACAGCATTATTGTCTCGGCTCGCCCGATACGGCGGCGCGACAACAGCCTCTCGGCTCGTGCGGCGTCGGAAACCATCAGATCCCCAAATCGACCCCCGGGGAGCACCCACCCCCACCCGGAGACTCTCTATACCAGCTACCACATTGGGGGCCAAAAGTTAGGCATAATCGCGGCCATCGAGGCACTCCAAGGTATCCAATGACCGCTCCTTTCGATATCGAGCGCTTCGTTCAGGCCCAGGACCCGGTTTATCGCGCCGTCCTCGGGGAGCTCGGCCGGGGCCGGAAGCAGAGCCACTGGATGTGGTTCGTCTTCCCGCAGATCGCAGGCCTCGGCTTCAGCGCCATGTCCCAGCGCTACGCCATCGCCTCACGCGAAGAGGCCAAGGCCTACCTCGCTCACCCCGTGCTTGGCCCGCGGCTGGTCGAATGCACCAGGCTCGTGCTCGCCGTCGAAGGGCGGACCATCAACGCGATCCTCGGCGCGCCTGACGATGCCAAATTCCGCTCGTCGATGACGCTGTTCGGCGCGGTGTCCAAGGAGCCCGTCTTCGATCAAGCGATCGCCCGCTATTTCGCAGGCGCGCGCGACAGCGCAACGCTGGCGATCCTCGCCGCGCTTGATCGAAAGGCCTGAAGGATGGTCCGGACCCGAAGGGCCGCGTTCGCGCAAAGTGCGCAGCGGTTTTCCCTCGCGACAAACGTGGAACGCGTTTGCGCGGAGATCATGCTCGAACAACAACCTAAAGCGCGATGACGATTCGTCCCGACCTCATCGCGCTTGAGCGACCATGCTTGCCGCGGCCGGCAGCGTAAACCCGCGATTAACACGCCCCCCTATGGTCCGGAGGAAATCATTCTCGCTACGCAATTGCCGGACAGACCATGAAAATCGCTACGCTCCTGACCACCGCTATCGTCTCGCTCTCGACCGTGGGTGGCGGCCTCGCCGTCTACGTCGCCGTGACGAAATACCAGACGATGGACAGGATCGCTGAAGCGCAAGGCCGGCTCGCGATCGCCCGTGCCGCCAGCGACGTCCCGCGCTATCTCAACCCGGAGCGCGGCTTTGCCACCAACATCCTCTATGGACCTGCGACCGTAGACCCGGCGCAGCTCACCGAGCACGACAAGCTGCGCAAGCAGACCGACGGCGCCCGTGACAAGATGAACGCGCTGCGCAAGGAACTGCCCGGCTCCCTCGACGACGGCAACACCATCGGCAGCAACATCGACGACATCAATTCGAAATTCACCGCGCTGCGCGAGGCTATCGACAAGGCGATCGCCGGCCCGGCGGACGCGCGCAAGGACGCCGCCAGGAAGGTCGTCGCCGACAACGCCGTGCTCAACGCCGGCGTCACCGCGCTGCTCAACGAGCAGGTCCGCCGCATGGCGATCCTGAACGGCGATGCCTACCGCCAGGCCAACTACGCCAATATCGCCATGACACTGCGCGACATCGGCGGCCTCAATGCCAGCGTGCACAAGAACCTCGTCGGCGGCAAGAAAGTGGCGACCGACGCCGAGAAGGCCGAATTTGCCCGTGTGCAGGGCCGTAACGACCAGATCGTGATGTCGCTGCTGGAGCTGCGCGGTAATCCGGCAACGCCGGCCAACGTCGGCGCGGCACTCGAAACGATGAACTCACGCTACGTCGAGGAATTCGGCCGCGAGCTCAAGCTCGCTAAGGACGGCGCCGTCAGCGGCAAGTACGAGCACGACGTCGAGACCTACTACGCGGCGTCGCAGCGCGGCCTCGGATCGATCATCGGCGTCCGCGACGCACTCTATGACAACGCCGAACAGATCCTCGCTGGCGCCGCCTCCGCCGCGCGCACCAGCTTCGCGATCGCGCTCGTCGGCCTCCTCGCCGTGCTGATCGCCAGCGCCGGCCTCATCGTCATGGTTCGCCGCCGCGTCTGCGCCCCCATCGTCAGCCTGACGACCCGGATGTCGCGGCTTGCAGACGGCGACGTTGCGGAAAGCATCCCCGGCGCCGAGCGCTCTGACGAGATCGGGGCGATGGCCGCGGCGGTTCAGGTCTTCAAGGACAACATGATCCGGGCCGACCGGCTCGCGGCCGAGAAGCAGGCCGAGAACGACGGCAAGATGCGCCGTGCACAGGCGCTCGACGGCCTCACGCGCGCGTTCGAAGCCAAGGTCACTGAGCTGGTCGGCGGCCTCTCCCGGGCCTCCTCCACGATGGAGAGCACGGCGCAGTCGATGACTTCGACGGCGTCCCAGACCAACAGCCAGGCCGCTATTGTCGCCGCCGCCTCACAGCAGACCTCGACCAACGTGCAGACGGTCGCCAGCGCGACGGAAGAGCTGACCTCCTCGATCGCGGAGATCGGCCGCCAGGTCGCCCAGTCCACGGAGATCGCGGCCCGCGCCGTCGACAACGCGCGCCGCACCGGTGACACGGCACGCGCGCTCGCCGAGGGCGCGCAGAAGATTGGCGACGTCGTCACGCTGATCCAGAGCATTGCCGAGCAGACCAATTTGCTGGCGCTGAATGCCACCATCGAGGCCGCCCGCGCCGGCGACGCCGGCCGCGGCTTTGCGGTGGTCGCTTCCGAAGTGAAATCGCTGGCCGGCCAGACCGCCAAGGCCACGACCGAGATCTCCGAGCAGATCACGGCGATCCAGACGGCGAGCGACGAGACCGTGACCGCGATCCGCAACGTGGCCGACGTCATCGCCGAGATCGACCAGATCGGAACCGCGATTGCCGCCGCGATCGAGCAGCAGGGCTCGGCGACCAAGGAGATCGCCCGCAGTGTCCAGGAGGCCGCCCGCGGCACCCAGGAGGTCAACACCAACATCACCGGCGTGCAGCGTGCTGCCGACGACACCGGCTCGGCCGCCAAGGAGGTGCTGGGCGCGGCCGAGCAGCTCTCGACACAGTCGCGCGATCTCGCCGGACAGTTCGACCGCTTCATCGGCGAAGTCAGGGCCGCATAGGACCGGCTGACGACATCAGACGGCGGCTCTTGTCATCATCCGCCGGCGTCCCAGATTGATGAAAGGCACTTCGACGAAGCGCCACATCAGCCAGGCCGCCTGGCAGCAGCCTGAACAGCCGGTGACGGACGAAGGTGACCAGATCAGGATCGCGATCCAGCGATCGCGCGAGAAGGAAACCGCTGAGCACGAAGAAGACGACGACCGGCGCCATTCCGGTTGCGACCATGTCCCAGGACAGCATGCAAGTGTGGAACGCGAGCACCGATACAGCCGTATACCCACGCATAGCCTCGAGTCGCGGCAGAAACACCGAATGCCCCCCACTTCCATGCCCTGAACCGTTAGCGCCGCAGATCGCCGACGACAACCGCGGCGATGCACGGAATGGATGCACCCTCAGTAAGGCGGCTGCTTCCGCGCGCGCTGCGCCTTGGCTGCCTCGATCCACCACGAGAGGTCGTCGGCAAAGCGCGGGAATGAGCGCTCCAGCGCCTTGCCGCCCTCGCCGATCGGCTCGCCTTCCGCCGACAGCGTCTGCGCGATCGGGCCAACGCCGATGGTGCTCGACACCACCACCATGCCCATCTCGGACAGCGTGCCGTGCCAGGCCGTTGCGGCGCGCGCGCCGGAGAAACGGCCAGCCGAGTAGCTCGCGATCGCGGCCGGACGCCAGAACCATTCTTCCAGGAAATGGTCGGTGAGGTTCTTCAGGCCTGGCTGAATGCCCCAATTGTACTCGCCGGTGACGAAGACGAAGCCGTCGGCGCCGCGGATCTGTCCGGCGAGCTTCTCGAGCGCCTCAGGCGCCGAGCCCTTGGGATATTCCTTGTACATGCGGTCGAGCATCGGCAGGCCGATCGCCTTGGCGTCGATGAACTCGACCTCCTCGCCGCGGCCGCGCAGGCGATTGATGACGAAACTCGCAAGGCGGATGCCCATGCGGTCGGACCGGTAGGAACCGTAGAGGACGAGGATGCGATTGCTCATGCGCGGCAGGTTAGCACGAGCCGGTCCCATTTCCCCTTTCGGTTACCCCGTTGGGCCGAAAAGAATCATCCCAGCCAGTCCCGGTCGGTTGGCGAGGGTCCAACTCAAAGGACAGGGCGCATCAAGCCTCGCCAAATTTCGATAGTCTTTCCGGCACCATCGGCGGTGCAAGAATACCTAGGCCATCAAGGGCGAAAATCCAAAATTAACGCCTTTGAGGTGCAATAGCCCGGTTCGAATAGTCAAAGTTTATTTAAATTCAGGCCCCTGCCATGATGGCAAATTCGCCTGCTGATATTCTTGTTGAGTTGGAAGAAGTGGCCGCAGCGTGTCCACCGGACCGTTGCGCGCGCATCCTCTCCGGCATTGTGCGCTTGCTCACTGGCAGCCGCGACCGGCAGCAGGGGCTGCTTGCCGGCGTGGTCGACGGTGTCCTGTTGCGCTTGACGGAACGGGTCGAGACCAGCGCACTGGTCCAACTCAGCACAGCGCTCGCCGAACTGAATGTTGCGCCGCCGGAGACCTTGCGGCGCCTGGCGTCCCACGACGATCCGAACGTGGCGTGTCCGGTGCTGCTCAAATCGCAGGCATTGTCCGCGACCGATCTCGAGACGGTCGCGGCCTCGAGCGGCGAACGGCAGCAGCTTGCAATCTCCACCCGCGACAGGATCGAGCCCACGCTGACCGAGGCGCTGATCAAGAGTGGCGGCCGCGCCGTCCATCTTGCGCTGATCAGCAATCCCCGAACCGGCTTCTCCGATGCTGCGTATTCCGCGCTGATCGCCAGGACCGGGCAGGATGACGAGATCGCGAAGGCGCTGGCGCACCGGCCGGGTACGCCCGACCTGGTCGTACGACAATTGCTTTCCGCCTCCACCGGCCGGAAAATGCCGGCGAAGCCCAACGCCTCTTCCGTGCCGCCCGGGCACGGCGTGCCATCGAGCGCACCTTGCGCTGCAGCGGCGCCCAAGCTGCCCGCCCCGGCCGCCTATGCGAGCGCGAGGCCGGAGATCGTCGCCCTCAACCGTGTCGGCAAGCTCAACGACTCCACCGTAAACCGCTTCGCGATCCGCGGCGAGACCGCCAATCTGTTCACGGCGCTGTCGGTGCTTTCAGGGGCTCCGATCGAGATCGTCGAGCGCGTCATGGTCGATGACGACTGCGAGGGTCTGGTCATGGCCTGCCGGGCTTCACGGCTGAACTGGCAGACCACGCTCGCGATCCTGAGCAATCGCGGCGGCATACGCCTCTCCTTTGCCGAGCGCGAGCGCGCGCAACGGATCTTCGACACTGTTCTTCTGTCGACGAGCCAATGGACAGTGCGCTGGGGAGAAATGGCCGCAAACGCCAAAACGAGCAATCCAGGACAACGCGACGCGAAAATGGGGGTTAGCCAATGAGATTCGACAGTCGCAAGACGCTTCGCGTACGGATGGACCACAGGCAGCCCGTCAACCTGATGGGCTCGGACGGCACGTGGCAGCGCAGTTGCGTCCTGCTCGACGTGTCGCAGACCGGGGCCAAGCTCGAGGTCGAAGGTTCGCTCGACGTGCTGCAAGCCAAGGAATTCTTCATGCTGCTGTCGTCGACGGGGCTGGCCTATCGACGCTGCGAACTGGTCTGGATCGACGGAAGCATGGCGGGCATCCACTTCATCAATGCAGACAGCAAGAAGAAATCGGCGAGCGCGCAAGGGGCGGCTGGCCAGAAATCCGCTCGGAGCAAATAGGCCCGGGCATCCATCACACGCATCGAGTTCCAGTACAGTCCAGGTCACCCGTGGAGAGCGCGCCAACCATTTCCCGTCCGGTCAAGAGCGACGGCGGCATCCGAGAGACGGAAGCGGCACGCCCGTTCGTGCACGTGCTCGCCGATTCTTCCGACAAACTGTCCGGTGTCTGCTCGATCCTCGACCAGAAATTCACCGTCGCGGGCGAACGGCTCGACGCCGAAGCCAAGCTGTCGCAAGAGCCATTCGCGATCGTCATCCGCGCGGAGTTGCGTGACGTCGACAACATTGCGGCCATCAAGAAACGGGCCGCCAAGCTGGCGAAAGCCCAGAAGCGCATCTTCCTCATCGAGCACACGTCTCACGTCAGCATTTCGCAGGCCTACGCGCTTGGTGCGACGCTCGTTCTCCCCGGGACGATCAACCGCATCAAGCTGCTCGCGGCCTTGGCCGATCCGTCGTCGGCCTCGTCAGGCGACACGCCGCAGCCGGACAATGCCGTCGAGACCGCTGCGACCGCCATCGCATCGATGTTCACTTCCGTCACCCTCGGCCAGCCCCTCGATATCGACGGCACCAAGGAAGCCGGTCGCCAGATCGCCGATCGCATCACCCAGCACGGCCTATCCGAATGGCTCACGACGGTGCGACGCCATCACGAAGGAACCTATCAGCATTGCCTGCTCGTGACCGGCGTCGCCATCGACTTCGGACTGAGCCTCGGCGTCGGCAAAGCCGATCTGGAGCGCCTCTATTCGGCCGCCATGTTCCACGACATCGGCAAGGCCCGGATCCCGCTCGCCATCCTCGACAAGCCCGGCCGCCTCGATCCCGAGGAACGCGCCCTGATCGAAACGCATCCCGCCGCAGGCTATGAGTTTCTGAAGGGGCACGACGAGATTTCGCCGGAGATCCTCGATGCCGTGCGCCATCATCACGAATATCTCGACGGGAGCGGCTATCCGGACGCGCTCTGCGCCGAGAGCATCAGCGATATCGTGCGAATTCTCACGATCTCGGACATCTTCGCGGCGCTGATCGAGTATCGTCACTACAAGCAGACGATGCGGCGCGCGGAAGCCTACGACATTCTCTGCGGGATGAGCGGAAAGCTGGAGAAGGTGCTCGTGACCTCGTTCAAGCAGGTCGCACTCACACGGTGAGCGCCACAAACCCGCGGCAGGCACCACATCGCCAACACGAGCCTAATGCGTGGCGCGATGTTTGGCGCGGTACGGGATGGAACGGCAGGCCAGCCCATCCGCAAGCAGCTTCATGTCCTCGTGTCTGCCGCTGCGGACCAGCCTGCTGAACTCTTCGGGTGTGAAAGGAAGACTCGGATCATCATCAATCGGGCGCCGCATTCGCGGACCGAACAATCGTCGAACCAGGCTAGCCAGCCGCCGCATGTCAATTCCCTCGCGCCAGCAACAAACCTTTCAGTCCGCATATTGTTCCTCCCGCACGATCGAGATTGCAAGAGGCGGTAAGGAGTCCGCACCAAAAATTTCAGCGAGAGAATAATCTCCTCCCCGTCGCGTGAACCGGCGCGCCCTTCAGTCGGCAAAGCCGACATAGCGCACGAACTCGTCGTTGCCCTCACGATCCGAGCGAACGGCATTCGCGGCAAAGCCGTCGTCGGGATAGCCCATCGCGACGCAGGTCATGATGACCTCGTCCTCCGGAATCCTGGCGACCTCGCGCACGATGTCGGAGCGCATGATGCCCTGCCCGTTGATCACCGAACCGAGACCGCGGTCCCAGGCCGCGAGCACGATGCCGTAGCAGAGAGCGCCGAGATCGAAATGGCAGACGGCGCCAGGATCGAGCACGCGGTCATAGGTGAGAACCAGCGAGACCGGGGCGTCGAACTGGCGGAAGCCGCGCAGCACCCAGTCCTGCCGCATCGGCTTGTCGTCGCGCGCGATTCCCATCGCACCGAACAATTTCTTGGCGATATCGACCTGCCGCGTGCGGTGCACGCCCTGGTACTCGCCGTGGCTGACGATGTCGCGTTTGACCTTGGCGCCGCCGACCATCTCTTCCATGTTGCGGCGGCGCACCTCCTCCAGCGGCGCGCCGGTGAGGACGTGGACATGCCAGGGCTGGGTATTCATCGACGATGGCGCGCGCTTGGCACTTTCAATGATCGCCTCGACCACTGCGCGCGGCACCGGCTCCTGCTTGAAGCCACGCACGCTGCGGCGCGACTGCACCAACGTTTCGAATTCCACCTGACGACCTCCCTGCCCATTCATCCGGCGACGTTGCGACACGCCGTCGGTTGCCGATGCGGCGCGCAAAATCTATGCTGACGGCCAACCAAGACCAAGAACCCCGTGAGGACCCGCCAATGCCTGCACCGCTCGATCCCGTCATCGCAGAGATCATTCCGCTGCTGCCGCTGCGTGACCCCACCACGATGACGCCACAGAGCGCCCGCGATTCCTTGCGCGCACTGGCTGCCGCGCGCGCGGCCGTGCCGCCGCCGCCCGTCGATGCCGTCCAGGACATCAAGGTGAAAGGCGGCGCCGGCCCGCTCGATGCACGGGTGTACCGGATCGGCTCCGCGCCCGCACCGACCGTGGTGTTCTTCCATGGCGGCGGCTGGGTCGCAGGCGATCTCGAGACCCATGACCGGCAGGCCCGCAATCTCGCGATCGAGACCGGGGCCGTGGTCGTCTCCGTCGACTACCGGCGTCCGCCGGAAACGCGCTTTCCCGGCGCCTTCGAGGACGCCTTTGCCGCGGCGAGCGACATCTTCGACCGCGTTGCGGAATTTGGCGGCGATGCGAAGCGGCTCGGCGTTGCCGGCGACAGCGCCGGCGGCAATCTCGCAGCCGCCACCGCGCTTGCCTGCCGCGATGCCGGCATCAAGCTCGCCGCGCAATTGCTGGTCTACCCTGTGACCGACGTCGTCGGCAGCTACGCTGATGGGCGCGAGAACGCGCGCTTTCCGTCGCGCACCGAGAATGCCGATGGCTATTTCCTCTCCCGCGCGGTGATGGAATGGTTTTCCGGCCACTATCTCGCCGACCCCAACCATGCCGCCGACTGGCGCGTCTCCCCGCTGCGCGCCACCTCGCTCGCCGGCGTCGCGCCCGCGATCGTGACCACCGCCTGGTTCGATCCCTTGCGTGACGAGGGCGCCGCCTATGCCCGGGCGCTGGAGGCCGCCGGCGTGCGGGTCAAGCACCACGAGGGCGCGGGCCTCATCCATGGCTATTTCGGCCTCGGCGATGCCTCCGAGGTCGCGCGGGCCGAGGCACAGCGCGCGCGGGCCGACTTCAGGGCGTTGCTCGCGCACGGGGCGTAGAGGGCCGGACGGACAAAAATCCGCAATGACGGCCAGAGCCGGGCGTCGATCCTGCTTGATTGCGCCACGATTCGCGGCTCCAATCCTCCCGCGACTTTTTGGTTTAGGGAGACACCCATGATGAAGCGGATTTTCCTGGCTGCAATCGTTGCCACCTTTGCGGCGGGCTCGGCGCTTGCGGAGGACACCTGCGAGAGCAAGGCGGTGGGCAAGGACGGCAAGCCGCTCGCAGGCGCAGCGAAGACCTCGTTCATGAAAAAGTGCAAGGCGGACGCCTGTGCGCCCAAGGCCGTCGGCTCCGACGGCAAGCCGCTCGCGGGTGCCGCCAAGAACAGCTTTATGAAGAAGTGCGAAGTCAGCGCCTGATCGCTGCTGGTTCGCCACTACTTCACGGACGCTGTGCAACTTCGTCATGCCCGGGCTTGTCCCGGGCATCCGCGTTTTTGTTTCCGTGCGGGAAAGAACGTAGACGGCCGGGACTCGTGTTAGCCTGAGACCTGTCTGACGCCTGTTCGGACACTGACAGGTTCGAAAGCACGAACGCCGCCTGCAAGGTCGGCGTCAAGCGTCGGAATTAACCACCAATTCCGATCCAATTTTAATAAGACAACAACACTGCTTGTTAGCGCAAGCCGCACAGATCAACCTGCAGGTGTTGATGTTTTCCGGACTTCGGCGGGACCGGGAAACTGACTTCGTCAAGCGCGATCGCAACCGCTGCGATCGTTCGATTGGAAGTTACCGTTTCATTCGGAGCATCTCGCCATGATCGAACGTCGTGCAATGAAGCGAATACCGGTCAACCGGGCGGCGCGGCTGTCATTCGGTGAAATCCGCGGGACTCATCCCTGCATGGTGCGCGATATCAACACCCTGGGAGCCTGCATCTCGACGCCGTACTACATATTTGCCAACGAATTCGGCCTGTCATTCGACGGCCATTCCGGAATTTTCAACTGCCGCGTCGTGTGGAGAAAAGAGACGCTTTGCGGCGTTTCCTTCGTCCTGCGTCGTCGCTCGCCGAAATTGGCGAACGATTCCGTCGCGCCCGCAAATGTCGGCGCAACGCCCGGCTGACAAAGTGGCACTGAGGCGCTTCCATGCCCACGACGGGGAGCGGTCTGAATGTCTCAACGAGCGCCAGTGGCTTGATATTGCACCGAAAAGCAATCTTGCCGTCCCTGCCAAGGCCAACGACGTGGCCGTTGCCGATCGAGCTTAGGGGCCGCACGACGAGCGGAACGAGCGATTACGCGGGCGGCGTGTGTCGTATTGCGTTGATCTAAACACTTGACGCGCATCAAAGCGCGTTTTCGGCGGGCCGGCAAAGTAGAGTGCCGAAACTTCAGGCCCGAGGCTTGGCATGGCTTCGCAAGCTCATTCTCTCCACGATCCCGAGCGGCTCATCTTTATCGACGCGCTGCGCGTGGCAGTTATCGTTTTTGTCATCGTCCATCATGCAGCTCAAGCTTACGGACCAACTGGTGGCTTTTGGCCCGTGCATGATCGCGCGCAAAGCGATTGGTTCAGTCCGTTCTATACCGCTAATGCGGCGTTCGGCATGGGATTGATGTTCCTCCTCGCCGGATATTTCGTGCCGCCGTCCTATGACCGGAAGGGTGCTCGCCGGTTCATCAAAGGACGATGGCTGCGTATCGGCATCCCGCTTGCAAGCCTCGTCTTGCTGCTACACTTGCCGGTTGTTTATTTGCTTGCAGGAATGCCGGCACCGCTGCAATTCCTCGAAGGCCTTTATGAGCGAGGCTGGCAGCCGATCTATCTGCATTTGTGGTTCGTCGCACATCTGTTGCTGTATTGTTTGGCCTACACCGCTTTTCGCCAGATTTCTGGATTGTTTGAAGTCGCTCCGAGGCAGGTGCGTTTGGCAAGTCATGCCGCCATTTCCTCCTTCATTGTGGCGTTGGCGCTGATCACGTGGCTGGTGCGGATCTGGTACCCCGTCGACCGATGGGTGCCGTTCCTTTGGATCATGCCTGCTGAGCCGGCGCATCTGCCGCAATACATCGCGTTCTTCACTGCCGGTGCTGTTGCGTATCGTGGCGACTGGTTCCGGCGAATGCCGACCGCCGACGGCTTGGTCTGGCTCGCTGTCGGCGTGATGGCGTCTGGCGGCATTTACATCGCGTACGCTGTCGGATGGTGGAAGATGGCGCCTGGCGGGCCTGGCTTGGAGTCATTGATGAGGAGCAGCTGGGAGACGGTGATCGCAGTCGGGCTTTCAATTGGACTCATCGTTGCGTTCCGCGAGCTGTTCGATCGCTCCAATGGCCTGCTTGAGCGGATGGCTTCGGCAAGCTTCGGCGCGTATATCCTGCACCCTGTGATCGTTGTTGCGCTGCAAGTCGCAATGACGAACGTTTCGCTGGTCGCCTTCGCCAAGTTTACGATCGTCTCCCTGCTGGGAACGGTTGCAGCTTTTGCGATTGCGCATGTGGCCGGTCGCGTGCCGGGTATCAGAGCCGTTCTAGGCGCGAATTCCAGTCGTGGGCCGTCGCTGGTGTCGGCAATGTAGTGAGCAAGCATTTCTCGAGGGCAGGCTGAAGATCTCAGGAAGTGGCCCACACCAGGACGACGCCCCTCCTCCATGGTCGGCTACCAGCCGTTTTGCGACCTCCGGCGAGGCTCGCTCTTCCGCCGCTGTTGGTGGATGAGCAGACGCCTGTCGAGCAGCCAAAGAATGTCACGAATGATCCCTTGCGGAAGTCGGGCTACCGGAATCGTTGCGGCGCACAACATCCCGTTAGTGTGCAGAGGCGTCGCAGGGTTCGCGTTCCATCCTGAGGTGCGGTCCATTAGAAACCCGCTTTGATCTCGCTCAAAGTGGCAAGCGAATTTTATGCGATGTTTTCCAATTATCGCCTTTGGTGCCGTCATGACGACAATCCGGCATATCTTGGAAGAGAAGGGCCGTCAGGTATGGTCCCTCCGTCCCGGCGACAAAGTATACGATGCAATTAAGTTGATGGCCGACAAGGACGTTGGCTCGCTGGTCGTGCTGGACGGCAGCAAAATAGTCGGCATCATCACCGAGCGGCACTACGCACGCAACGTCTTCTTAAAGGGGCGCGCGTCGCCGCAGACGCGAGTTGATGATATCATGGAACGCAACGTCGTGTGCGTTGGGCCCGACCAATCAATCGAGGAATGCATGGCGCTCATGACCATAAAGCGCCTCCGCCATCTGCCGGTGATTGAAGATGGCGAGCTGCTTGGCATCGTTTCGATCGGTGATCTGGTCAAGAGCATCATCAGCGACCGGGAGTTTTTGATCGAGCAGTTGGAGCACTATATCCGCGGCAGCACACGATGATCTTCAGTTGAATCAATGTTTCCCGCGGATCATCCAATCGAACCCCTTCGCGCTCGCCGTTCGGAGCCCGTGGCGCAGGTGCGCCGACGAGGTGATTGAATGAAGACGCATTGTTGCGGTGCACGAGTCCGGTTCTGGCCCTTCTGCGACCTCTGACGACGCCCGCTGTTGCGCCGCTATTGACGGACAAACGGATATCAGGCGTGCCTGAGCCTGCACGGCCTAGTCCCGCCTGAAGCGGTAGTCGAACGCTGTGCCGAGCGGCTTGATCAGTCCGACGGTCGGTGCCGGAAAATGGATCGGCAGGATCAGCGTGTCGGTGTCCGCAACGGAGGCGAAGAACTTTCGTCGCGAGAGCGCCGACTGCTTCGGGTCCCAATCCGGCTTGGCCGACCAGTCCGGCTCGCGGCACTGGATCTGGTGATGCATGAGATCGCCGGCGACCACCGCACGCTGCCCCTTTGAAAAGATGTTCACACAGCAATGGCAGGGCGAATGCCCGGGCGTCGGCGTCAACGTGACGGTGTCGTCGAGCGCGTAGTCGTCGTCGACCAGGAGCGCCTGCCCGGCCTCGACGATCGGCAGACAATTGTCGCGGAAGACGGTGCCCGGCGGATTGTTGCCCTTGGCGTGCTCCACCTCCCAGGCGGCGTACTCGCCCCTGTGGAAGACATATTTCGCTTTGGGGAAGGTCGGCACCCAGCGGCCGTCGCGCAAGGTCGTATTCCATCCGGTGTGGTCGATGTGCAGATGCGTGCAGAACACGTAGTCGATCTGCTCGAAGCCGATGCCGAGCGCGAACAATTCGTTGCGCCAGCGCTCCTTGCCGGGAAAATCGAACGGCGGCGGATGGCCCTTGTCCTCGCCGGTGCAGGTATCGACGAGGATGGTATAGCGCGGCGTGCGCACCACAAACGTCTGATAGGTGATGACCATCATGCCGCGCGCGGCATCGAACACCTCCGGCTCCATCGTCGGCAGATGGCGCTTGAACACGCCCTCGTCATAGGCCGGGAAAAAATCCTGCGGCCGCCGCCACGGCCCCTCCCGCTCGATCACCGCATCGATGGTGATGTCGCCGATCCTGAGCTGCTTCATAGCCGTTTCGCTCCCTTTTTTCAGGGAGCGTAGCGAGAGGCGTCAACGCGTCAAGGCACGTCGTGGAATGCTAGCTCCGCAACCCCGGCGCTTCCTGCCCCGTGCGCGCGACATATTCGGTGTAGCCGCCGCCAAATTGGTGGATGCCTTCGGGCGTCAGCTCGAGCACTCGGTTCGACAGCGTCGCCAGAAAATGCCGGTCGTGCGAGACGAACAGCATGGTACCCTCGAAATCCGACAGCGCCGTGATCAGCATTTCCTTGGTGGCGAGGTCGAGATGGTTGGTCGGCTCGTCCAGCACCAGGAAGTTCGGCGGGTCGAACAGCATCTTGGCCATCACGAGCCGCGCCTTCTCGCCGCCGGAGAGCACACGGCAGCGCTTCTCGACGTCGTCGCCGGAGAAACCGAAGCAGCCGGCGAGCGCGCGCAGGGAGCCCTGCCCCGCGGTCGGAAACGCATCTTCCAGCGACTGAAACACGGTGCGCTCGCCGTCGAGCAGGTCCATCGCGTGCTGGGCGAAATAGCCCATCTTGACGCTGCCGCCGACCGCCACCGTGCCCGCGTCCGGATCGCTCGCACCGGCGACGAGCTTGAGCAGCGTCGACTTGCCGGCGCCGTTGACGCCCATCACGCACCAGCGCTCGCGGCGGCGGATCATGAAGTCGAGGCCGTCATAGATGCGCTTGCTGCCGTAG
>JAEWFG010000324.1 GCA_023388935.1 Pseudomonadota bacterium
CTGCACGACCTCGGGCTTTTCAGCGGGATTACTCATCGGACAACAACAATTCCTGCCCGCGCAAGACGGGCCTTCTGCATTGTCTATCTCTGGCAAGAAATCCTTAAGAGGTGACTTAAGGAGCTAAAGATTTGCGTTAACCGGGCGTTAATCTGGCTCCGGTCTGGACCGCTCAGTGCAGCGCCGCATGCTGCGCGACGTAGACGACGGCGCCCGCCAGATACCCGGCGAGCGCGGGGAGGGCGATGCGGCGGGCGTACCAGAGGAACTCGATCCGCTCGAGACCCATCGCGGCGACGCCCGCGGCCGAGCCGATGATCAGGATCGAGCCGCCGGTGCCGGCGCAGTAGGCGATGAACTCCCAGAGGAAGCTGTCGGTCGGGTACCGTGCGAGGTCGTACATGCCCATGGTCGCGGCCAGCAGCGGCACGTTGTCGATCACGGCACTGAGCAGGCCGAGCACCACGACGATGATGTCCTGGCGGCCGATCGTGGCGTCCAGCCATTTGGCCAGCATTGCCAGCAGGCCGGCGTGTTCGAGACAGGCAACCGCGAGCAGGATACCGACGAAGAAAACGATCGAGCCCATGTCGATCCGGGTCAGCGCATGGGCGAGCGACAGCGGACGACGCACATGCTCTTCCTTGTCGCGATGAACGATCTCGCCAGCCAGCCATACGATGCCGAGCCCGAGCAGGACGCCCATGAAGGGCGGCAGATGTGTAACCATCTTGAACGCGGGCACCGCGATCAGCACGCCGAGCCCGAGAAAGAACATCAGGTTTCGCTCGCGTCGATCGACGGCGAGCAATCCGTTGTCTCGCGGCGGCGGCGCGATCGTCTTGCCTCTCAGCGAGAAGCTGATGACGGCGAGCGGTACGAGCAAGTTGACGAGCGACGGCAGGAACACCGACCCCATGATCTTCAAGGGCGAGATCTGTCCGCCGATCCACAGCATGGTTGTGGTGACGTCGCCGATCACGGTCCATGCGCCACCCGCATTGGCGGCGATGACGATGAGGGAGGCAAACAACAGGCGGTCTTCGCGCTTGGCGATCAACCGCTGGATCAGCGAGACCATCACGATGGTGGTGGTCAGATTGTCCAGGATCGCGCTCAGGAAGAACGTTACGAAGCCGACCAGCCACATCAGCCGGACCTGGCTCGTCGTGCTGATGCGGGAGATTATGACCTCGAAGCCGTCGTGGGCGTCGATCACCTCGACGATGGTCATCGCGCCGATCAGGAAGAACACGATCTGCGCGGTCGCCGCGACGGACTCGTCGAGCTGACGGTCGACCACCGCGTGGTCCCCCGTTGCGATCGCATAGATCGTCCACAGCAGTCCCGCGCCGAGCAGCGCAGAGGCACTCTTGTTGACCCCGATCGGATGCTCGAGCGCGATCGCCGCATAGGCGAGGACGAAGATGGCGGCGATCGCGATCAGCAAGGCAGCGTCGGACAGTTAGGTGTCAGCGTTGCAGACGCGCGAGCAGGCTCGACGTATCCCAGCGCTTGCCGCCCATCTTCTCGACCTCGGCGTAGAACTGGTCGACCAGCGCGGTTGCCGGCAGGGTGGCGCCGTTGCGGCGGGCTTCCGCGATGCAGATCGAGAGGTCCTTGCGCATCCACTCGACCGCGAAGCCGAAATCGTACTTGTCCTCGTTCATGGTCTTGTAGCGATTTTCCATCTGCCACGACTGCGCCGCGCCCTTGGAGATCACCTCGATCACCGAGGCGACGTCGAGGCCCGACTTCTTGGCGAAATGGATGCCTTCGGAGAGGCCCTGGACGAGGCCCGCGATACAGATCTGGTTGACCATCTTGGTGAGCTGACCGGCGCCCGCGGGGCCCAAGAGCTTGCACATCCGCGCATAGGCCGCGATCACCGGCTCGGCGCCGGCATAGGCATCCTGCGCGCCGCCGCACATCACGGTCAGCGCGCCGTTCTCGGCGCCGGCCTGGCCGCCGGACACCGGCGCGTCGATGAACTTGAAGCCGGCCTTGGTCGCGGCCGCGTCGAGCTCACGCGCGACTTCGGCGGAGGCGGTGGTGTGGTCGACGAAGGTGGCGCCCTTCTTCATGCCGGCAAACGCGCCGTCGGCGCCGATCGTGACTGCGCGCAGATCATTGTCGTTGCCGACGCAGCACATCACGAAATCCTGGCCCTCGGCTGCGGCCTTCGGGGTCGCCGCGGTCTTGCCGCCGAACTTATCCGCCCACTCTTTCGCCTTGGCGGCGGTGCGGTTGTAGACGGTGACCTCATGGCCCCCTTTTTTCACGAGGTGTCCGGCCATGGGGAAGCCCATGACGCCGAGACCGAGGAAAGCGACTTTAGCCATGTGTGGTACCTTGTCCGTAGCTGGAGTTTTACGGTTGGAGCCGGGCGAGGGGCGCCGGGCGGCATCTTCAGGTTCCGCCGAGGTGCGGATCGGGGGCACCATAAACCCTTGAGGCCGGAGGGCAACGGCTTCGTTTGTCGCCCTCCTGTGCTAGGATGACGGAGCTAGGGACTTCAGAAAATGGGAGCGCAGGCATGGGCGTAGGTTTGGGCGGCGTGAGCGTTGGCGTCCTCGATCATTTCAACATCCGGACCCGGAACCTGGCCGAGACGGTCCGCTTCTATGAGGACGTGCTGGGCCTGGAAAAAGGCGCCCGGCCGAATTTCGCCTTCCCGGGGGCCTGGATGTACAGCGAGGGCAAGCCGGTGGTGCACCTCGTCGATATTTCCCCGACCTCGGAGCCACAAAAACCGGATTCCGGCGTTGTCCACCACGTCGCTTTCGTCAGCCGCGGGTTTGACGGCATGAAGCAGCGACTGGCATCCAAGGGGATGAAATTTGATTCCCGTCAGGTGCCCGGCGGCGACCTCTGGCAGATCTTCGTCCACGACCCCAACGGCGTGATGATCGAGCTGAATTACGAGGCGGCCAAGGAGCAGGGGGCGGCCCCCGCCGAGATGGCTGGCGATATCGGCAGGCAGTAGCCTTTTGCGCGTTTCCGCTCTAATGGGGCACCCTGAAGCCTCGAGCATGATCTTGTCGGACGACCGCTCCATACTTTGGGCCGGCGCGGCCCTCCGGGTCCGGATCATGCTCCGTTTGGGAGATGCGCTTTGAGCGTCACGCAGCAACAGGTTCTCGACCGCCTCGCCAGGATCAAGTCGCCCCGCGGGGTCGCACTCACCAATGCCAATGTGCTGAGCGCGATCAGCGCCTCCGACGGCAAGGTGTTCTTCTCGATCAATGTCGATGCCGCCGAGGCGCGGGCCTGGGAATCGGTCCGGGCCGAAGCCGAGGCCGCCGTGCGCGCCATTCCCGGCGCCACCTCCGTCATGGTGGCGCTGACCGCCGAGCGCAAGCCGGGCTTCGCGCCTCCGCCTCCGCAGCCGAGCCGTGGCACGCCAGGCGTGCAGCCGGTCCATGCCCACAAGCCTCCGCAGGGCGGCGGTTCGCCGATGTCCCGGCAGTCCGAGATTCCGGGCGTTGCCGGCGTGATCGCGGTCGCTTCGGGCAAGGGCGGCGTCGGCAAGTCGACCACTGCGCTCAATCTGGCGCTGGGCCTGCGCGACCTCGGCCTCAAGGTCGGGCTGCTCGATGCCGACATCTACGGCCCCTCGGTGCCGCGGCTGACGGGCCTGCGCGACAAGCCCGAGCTGAACAACGAACGCAAGATGATTCCGCTCCGGCGCTTCGGCCTTGCCATCATGTCGATCGGCTTCCTGGTGGAGGAAGAGACCGCGATGATCTGGCGCGGCCCGATGGTGATGTCGGCAGTGACGCAGATGCTGCGCGACGTCGAATGGGGCACGCTCGACGTTCTCGTGGTCGACATGCCGCCGGGCACCGGCGATGCCCAGCTCACGCTGGCGCAGAATGTGCCCTTGAAGGGCGCCGTGATCGTCTCGACTCCGCAGGACCTGTCCCTGATCGATGCGCGGCGGGGGCTTGCGATGTTCAAAAAGGTCAACGTGCCCGTACTCGGCATCGTCGAGAACATGAGCTATTTCCAGTGTCCGCATTGCGGCACGAAGTCGGACATTTTCGGCCATGGCGGAGCGCGCCACGAGGCCGAGAAGCTCGGAGTACCGTTCCTGGGCGAGATTCCGCTGCACATGGCGATTCGCACCACCTCGGATGCCGGCAATCCCGTGGTCGACAGCGAGCCGGACGGCCCCCATGCGGCGATCTACCGCGCCATTGCGGGCCAGGTCCGGGACCAGCTCAAGGGCGTGATTGCCGTGGCCTGAGCCGGTCTTGGCCAATCCCTTCCAGCCCATACCTTGGGGACATGCGACTTTTGTAGAGCCCCCGTCACGCCAATGTCGCGTTCCGAAAGCGGGGCTTCCGTGTTAAAGGCCACGGCAGTCAACCCCCTTTGGTTCGACGCGGCCCAAACGCGTCGCCGGACTGAGCGGCGGTAACGAAGAAGTCTAGGGGGAACGCCCCAGCAAGGAGAGACCTGAAGATGAAGCGTCGTGATTTCTTGAAAGTGTCGGCAGCAGGCGCGGCGGCGACCGCGGTGGCCTCGCCGGCGATTGCGCAGTCCTCGCCCGAGATCAAGTGGCGCCTGACGTCGAGCTTCCCGAAGTCGCTCGACACCATCTATGGCGGCGCCGAGCAGCTGGCGAAGTACGTCGCCGAGATGACCGACAACAAATTCCAGATCCAGGTGTTCGCGGCCGGCGAAATCGTCCCGGGTCTGCAGGCGCTCGACGCGACCTCGAATGGCACCGTCGAGATGTGCCATACTGTGTCGTATTACTATGTCGGCAAGGACCCGACCTGGGCGATCTACGCCTCGGTGCCGTTCGGCCTCAACGCGCGCATGCAGAACTCCTGGTGGTACCAGGGCGGCGGCGAGCAGCTCGGCAACGAGTTCTTCAAGAAGTCGAACGTGATCGGTCACGCCTGCGGCAACACCGGCACGCAGATGGGCGGCTGGTTCCGCAAGGAGATCAAGACCGTTGCCGATCTCTCGGGCCTCAAGATGCGTATCGGCGGCATCGCCGGCCAGGTGCTCCAGAAGGTCGGCGTGGTGCCGCAGCAGCTCGCCGGCGGCGACATCTATCCGGCGCTGGAAAAGGGCACCATCGACGCGGCCGAATGGGTCGGCCCCTATGATGACGAGAAGCTCGGCTTCGCCAAGGTCGCCAAGTACTACTACTATCCCGGCTTCTGGGAAGGCGGCCCGATGGTCCATGCCTTCACCAACCTGGACAAGTGGAATTCGCTACCGAAGAACTACCAGGCGATCCTCGCCAACGGGATGGCCAACGCCAACAGCTGGATGGCCGCGCGCTACGACATGCAGAACCCGGGCGCGCTGAAGCGTCTGGTCGCGGGCGGCACGCAGCTGCGTCCCTTCACCAACGAGGTGCTCGAGGCCTGCCTCAAGGCGACCAACGAGCTGTGGGCGGAGACCTCGGCCAAGAACGCCGACTTCAAGAAGTCGATCGACGCCATGCAGGCCTACCGCTCCGACGGGTACCTGTGGTGGCAGGTTGCCGAATACACCTACGACAGCTTCATGATCCGCTCGCGCACCCGCGGCTGATCTTTCGAAGTCGCAAGACGACAGGGCCCGGTCTCGTTCGCGAGGCCGGGCTTTTTCTTTGGCGCCAGCGGGTGGCCAAACAAAAATATGAAAAACAACCCCATGCACAGTAGACGGCTGGCGAGGGATGACGCCCTGTGAACGCGGCCAACAGTTTGACAGGTCGGGCCAATTCGGCTGGAAGCCGCGATCACCCGCGCAGCCGGCGGCAGGCGCGCGAAATGCAGCGCTGTCCGCGAAACTCTCGACGATCCGCAAGCCGTTTGACTCGTCGGGCAAAACAGTGGCAAAAAGCAATTATCGAATAATCCGAAATATCTGCATCAGTGCCGATCCTTGGACGATCCTTGGAGATGACGATGAGCTTCGAGGCCGAGGATTGCAGCACGCACGGCCAGGATTCGACCGCGTCGCCTTTCACGCGGAGCTCAACGCCGTCGCACTGGCCTTCTCCGAGAGACTTTGGCAAGACCTGCAAGCCCGTCGAGGTTGACGAAACTTTCATCGGTCGCCGCGAAGGCGCCCGTAAAGGCTGGCGCTCGGGCGCACAAGAACGTTGTTTTGACGCTCGTTGAGCGTGGCTGGCAGCTTCCACGTTGATGGCGTCCGCGCTGGCGATCTTCTGCCGATCATCCGACAACCTCAGCAGAGAGGCGAAGCTGATGACGGACGAGGCCAATTACTCCAAGCCGACATCGAGAACATCGCCAGCCATCAGACTGTGAACCACTCCAAAGACGAATACGTTCGCTATGAGGACGAAGAGATGATCTCGACCAACACGGTCGCGGGCTACTATTCGATCTGGCGGAAATTCGATTTCCGCTATTCAAACCGCTCTGTGCTCGCAATCTGTCCCGGCTGGTGCGACGCTTCCTGCGCTGGAGGGCGAAGCAGCTCCATAAACTTAAGTCTAAACCTTAATTTGTGAACAAATCTGATACTCGTCAGGCGGGAGGCTCGGTCACGGCCATTTGTCCTACTTGAATTTGAACAAAACGTGCGTATAGTATTTCTACTATGGGAGAACAAAAAGGGTGGTAAAACCCTCTAAGCCGAAGCGCCTGAAGATCGTTCATTTTGTTGGAAACAGCAGACGGGACTTAAAGGCCTTACCAAAGGGCGCAAGAGCGGTCTTTGGGCATGCGATCCTGCTAGCCGAAAATGGAATGAAGCATCCAGATGCCAAGCCTCTCACAGGTTTTGGTGGTGCTGGCGTTCTAGAAGTTGTCGAAGATCTGGATGGCGACGCATACAGGGCTGTCTATACCGTCAAGTTTGGAGGGTTGGTTTATGTCCTTCATGCCTTCAAGAAGAAATCAAAGGTGGGAGCGAAGACACCACCGCGAGACATGGAGATGATCGTTAAACGCTTCAAGGAAGCTGAGGAGCACTACAAAAAACATTACGCGCCAAAGAAGAAGTCGTAGAGAATTAAGGAGTGAGATATGGCGAAGAAAGCAAAAATAACTCAAAGCAGCGGAAACATTTTTGCCGACTTGGGGCTGGATTTGCCTCAAGAGCACTATGTGAAGGCTCACCTCGTAATTCTCATCACCAAGATGATCGAGGCTCAGGGCCTCAATCAGGCACAGGCCGCAACTAAAATTGGACTGCGCCAGCCTGATGTTTCTAAGCTTCTGAGGGGACGATTTGAGGGATTCTCACTTGAGCGACTCCTCTACTTCGTGCGCGCGCTTGGCTCAGACGTTGAGATCAAAATCAAAAGAAGCAAGCCAAAGCATGAGGGCCGCATACTCGTTGCGGTATGATTTGGAAAGCCCGGGTCCGACTATCCGGGCTTTTTCTTTGCCTTTTAGCCGCCTTTTTCTCCTTCGGCTTTTCCTTTAGAGGCTCATGGGGTGTCTTGAGCGCGCCATGTAGCGCAGCTTCAAAACGTTCTTGCGATTCCCTTTTCGTCGTATTTCTCACCAGGCTTTTGACTCATGAGCGGCGATGACTCCGTTGACGATGATTTCCCTATCGAGGAGGCGACACCTGAAGACACTATTCACTATCTGACTGTCCACATGGATGGCGCGTTCGCCCTCATGATGGCAGGTGGCCTAGAGGCAAATCTTCAAGATATGTTGGTCGCAACATGCCGCCCCTTGTCTAACACAATGCAAGCCAAAATATTCGATGGTTACGGCCCGCTAAGCCATTTCTCTGCAAAAATTGATATTGCTTACATATTCGAGTTGATCGATGAAACAACCTACGACGATCTCCGCGCTATCAAAGGCGTCCGCAACAAGTTCGCCCATACGACTGGTTACGTTCTATTCAACAACGAACGTGTTGATCGAGAATGCCAAAGACTTACTGGTTGGAAGAAGGGGAACGACAATCGCCTTCTATTCGAAGCTCGCTGCATTGCCTGTAACGAAGTCATCATGGCACAGACGAAGAAGGCGCGCGACCGCGCGCGGCCACCATCGCCAGATAGATCTGACGGATGATCTCCTCCGCGTTTTCGGTCTCGTGGTGAAACCGAAATAGATGGAGTAGCCCGGCCTCAATCATGGCCGGCGTCACCTCAGGTTCAGGCGCATTGCCGTCCCATACCGTGTGGTGGTAAGTACATAATCTCCGAGATTCACAGATCGCTGCACGATGCTTAACGCTGCAAAACGAGCGACCAGCTGGCTGAATTCAGAGCCGCTCTTGAGAAGCACTGCATTAAGTTAGGTCAGGATCAGCAGCCGACGTTGCTCTACGACTTTTAGAAGTCCGCTATGGGCCCGACAGCGGCAGCCGGTTGGCTCTGGTAGAATTGACCCCTGTCGCCGTCACCGGGGGCGCCCCAAGTGGGGCCACAAGCGGCCCAGGTGCGCTATCGAATCTCCGGACGACGCTAGACTTGCGCTTCTGCTTTCATATCCGGGCTAGCCCGCATTTCTCACAGAGTTGAGGCGCATCGGGGCGCGAATCAGCGAAAGTTCTTTTGCGAGAAGGACTTTGCAATGATTCAAGGAATGCCCCGATGCCGACAGAGTGTAGCGCAGAACGGT
>JAEWFG010000346.1 GCA_023388935.1 Pseudomonadota bacterium
CCTGTGCACAGGGTGGCGGAACAGGTGGACAAACTGCAGCTCCCGCGATTTCGAATCCCTGCCCTGTGCTAACTGGCCGGAACATTGGACGGGCGCGAACGATTCTTGTCGGCAGGAGCGATCAATGCTGATGTCCAGGGAAATGCGGCCCCCGGTCCAGACACTACGCGGCTGGGCCATGTCGGTCCTCCACGACGCCGGAGCCATTCGGGAGTGCGGGGAGCACGGCTGGATGCAAGATCGCGGCGACCCTCACGCCCGCCAGCGTGCATTCGACGTCGCGCGACAGGATCCGCCGGCTGGGGTTTCTCCGGAGGCTGCCGCGGTCGCGATCGCCGAGATCCTGGATTCGATCGGAGACACATGCCCTGAGTGTCCGCCAGAGGACCTCGTGTAACGCTGCGACGAGCCGACCGCAAACCTTTATAATTTGAGGATGGCCCATCTGATCTGGAGCAAAGCGTGTTGACCGCGCCCCATCGCAAGATCATCCATATCGATATGGATGCGTTCTATGCGTCCGTGGAACAGCGCGATAATCCGGATCTGCGCGGCAAACCGGTCGCGGTAGGCGGCTCGGCGGAGCGCGGCGTCGTCGCCGCCGCGAGCTACGAGCCCCGCGAATTCGGCGTTCGCTCCGCCATGCCGTCAGTGACAGCGAAACGGCAGTGCCCCGACCTGATTTTTGTCAAACCGCGCTTCGAGGTCTACAAGGCGATCAGCCGGCAGATCCGCGAGATCTTCGCCGAACACACGCCCATCGTCGAACCGCTGTCGCTCGACGAGGCCTATCTCGACGTCACTGAAAACCTACAAGGTATCCCGCTCGCCAGGGATATCGCCTTGCGCATCCGCGAGAAGATCAAGGCCGAGACCGGCCTCAACGCCTCGGCCGGCATCTCCTACAACAAAATTTTGGCGAAACTTGCCTCCGATCACCGCAAGCCCAACGGTCAGTTTGTCATCTCGCCCGAAATGGAGCCAACCTTCGTGGAAGCGTTGCCAGTTGGCAAATTCCATGGGATAGGCCCCGCGACCAGCGCAAAGATGAATGCGTTCGGTATCTTCACGGGTCTCGACATGCGCAACCAGACGCCGGAATTCTTAAACGCGAATTTCGGCAAGTCGGGCGCCTACTACTACTGGATTTCGCGGGGCGTCGACGAACGGCCGGTTCGAGCCAACCGGATCCGGAAGTCCGTCGGCGCGGAGAATGCCTTTTCGACTGACCTTACCGAATGCCAGCACATGGTCGCGGCACTTGAGCCGCTGATCGACAAGGTCTGGCGACATTGCGCATCCGTGGACACCCGAGGTCGAACGGTTACGCTCAAAGTGAAGTTCGCCGATTTCGAGATCATCACGCGTAGTCAATCCGTTTCTACAGCCATCGCGAGCCGCGACAATCTCGCGCATCTGGCGACCGGCCTGCTGGAGGAAAACATGCCCCTTCCGAAAGCGGTGCGCCTCCTGAGGGTGTCGCTGTCTTCCCTGCAAGGCGCGGACGACCCCGAGCCCCAACTGGATTTCGGGATTTGAACCGGACTAGACTGCGGCTTTTAGATACGCGCGCGACGCGCGGAGGATCGCAGAATTACAATGCCTGAAAACGACCTAATCCTAGCCGCCATGGCCGAGGCATTGGCCAAATCCGCTGACTACCGCGTCCTTCGACGTTTAGTTCGTCGGGAGACTTTCGTTCCATCCAACGGTCAGAGCACGAAGACCGGTATCCTCATCGACGTGGAGACGACCGGCCTCGATCAGCAGAAGGATGAAGTCATCGAACTTGGAATGGTCAAGTTCGACTACCTACCGGACGGCCGCATCGCCGGCGTCAGGGATGCCTTCGCCTCGTTCAACGAGCCGTCTGTGCCGATCCCGCCGGAGATCACGGCGCTCACGGGCATCACGAATGAGATGGTCGCCGGGCAACGAGTCGACGAGGAAGTCGTCTCGTCGTTCGCGGACGACGCAGTCATCGTCATCGCTCACAACGCGAGCTTCGACCGCAAATTCGCGGAGCGCTACTGGCCGATATTCCAACGGAAGGCCTGGGGATGTTCGGCGACGGAAATCGAGTGGCGAAAACACGGCTTCGAAGGCTCGCGCCTGGGCTACCTTCTAAACGGCGCCGGGTTCTTCCACCAGGCTCACAGGGCGGTCGATGATTGCCACGCCCTGCTCGCGATCCTCGCCTTCGAGCTTCCGACGACCGGCACGTCGGCTCTAGCCGTCCTGCTCGAACAGGCCCGCAGGAAGACGATGCGGGTGTGGGCGGAGCAATCGCCCTTCGACCTCAAGGACAAGCTCAAACGGCGCGGCTACCGATGGAGCGACGGAAGCGATGGCAGGCCGCGGTCCTGGTACGTCGACATTGACGAAAGCAGGCTGGATGACGAAATCTCGTTCCTTAAGACCGAAATCTATCTCGGTGACGCGGAGCCGCGCTTGCAGACTTTGACGGCGTTCGACCGATTTTCTGTCCGTGCGTAAGAACGCGTGGGACCGACGCCAGCGGTCGGCGGCGGCGAGCGCTGTTCTTTATCACATGGCGTTTAATTCATTCGAACCCAGGCGCCTTTGGATGCCGAGGACTTCACCGCAGCATCGATAAACTTCACGCCTGCCAGGCCGTCCTCGACGGTTGGAAAGATCACTTCAGGATCCGGCTTTTCACCGGCCTTTGCCGCGCGGATGGCGCGCGCTGCCTCGGCATAGATTGTTGCGAAACCTTCGAGATAGCCTTCAGGGTGGCCGGAGGGGACGCGGCTAACGCGGGCCGCCTCGCTTAAGACGCCGGCGCCGCCGCGGGTCAGGACTTGCCTCGGCCGGCCGTAGGGCGTGAACCAGAGCTGGTTCGGATTCTCCTGCGCCCATTCGAGGCCGCCTTTGCTGCCGTAGACGCGCAACGTGAGCCCGTTCTCATTGCCGACGGCGACTTGACTCGCCCACAGCATGCCCTTCGCACCGCCCTTCCACTTGAGGAGGATCTGGACGTCGTCGTCGAGACGCCGCCCCTCGACGAAGGTCGAGAGCTGGGCGAGCAGTTCGTCGAGCTTCAGCCCGGTGACGAAGCAGGCGAGATTATAGGCGTGGGTGCCGATGTCGCCGATGCACCCGCCGGCGCCGGAACGGATGGGGTCCGTGCGCCACGCCGCTTGCTTCTGGCCGCAGGCCTCCAATCGCTCCGTCAACCAATCCTGCAGATATTCGGCCTGGACGAGACGTATCTCGCCGAGGTCGCCGTTCGCGACCATGGCCCGAGCCTGTCGGACCATTGGATAGCCTGTGTAATTGTGCGTCACCACGAAGACCCTGCCGGTCTTCCTGACCAACGCCACCAGCTCCTCGGCGTCGGCAACGGTTGTCGTCAGTGGCTTGTCGCAGATCACATGAATTCCCGCTTCCAAGAAGATTTTCGCGATCGGACTGTGCATGTGGTTGGGCGTCACGATCGAGACCGCCTCGATTCCGTCCGCTCGTGCGGCTTCGGCCTTTGCCATCTCCTCGAAGGAGCCATAGGCACGGTCGTCGGCGATGCCGAGTTCCTTCGCGGAGGCTTTGGCTCGCACCGGATCGGACGCGAGAGCACCGGAAACCAGCTCGAACTGGTCGTCGATGCGAGCGGCGATGCGGTGGACTGCACCGATGAAGGCACCTTGGCCGCCGCCGACCATGCCGAGCCGGATACGACCGCGATCGCCGGCTTCGTTACTTGCTTCGATAGTCATTTCTTCTCCTCGCTCAGGAGATGCCGAGCATCTTGCGGTTCGCTGCCTCGTCCGTGCAGGCGCCTGCAAAATCGTCGAAGGCTTTCTCTGTGACCCGGATGATATGGCTTTTGATGAACTCGGCCCCCTCGCGCGCGCCTTGCTCGGGATGCTTTAGCGCGCACTCCCATTCGAGCACCGCCCAGCTGGCGTAATCGTACTGGGTGAGCTTCGAGAAGATCGCGCCAAAATCGACCTGGCCATCGCCGAGCGAACGGAAGCGACCGGCACGGTCGACCCAGTTCTGGAAACCGCCATAGACGCCTTGACGCCCCGTCGGGTTGAATTCGGCGTCCTTAACATGGAAGGCCTTGATGCGCTGGTGGTAGATGTCAATGTAGTCGAGATAGTTGAGCTGCTGCAGCACGAAGTGCGACGGATCGTAGAGCAAGTTTGCGCGCTTGTGACCCTTCACTCGTTCGAGAAACATCTCATAGGAGATGCCGTCGTGAAGGTCCTCGCCAGGATGGATTTCAAAGGCGAGATCAACACCGTGCTCGTCGGCATAGTCAAGGATCGGCCGCCAGCGACCGGCGAGTTCGTCGAAAGCGGCCTCGATGAGGCCAGCCGGACGCTGTGGCCAGGGATAGACATAGGGCCAAGCAAGCGCGCCGGAGAAGGTCGCGAGCGTCGTGAGCCCGAGCCGCCTGGACGCCAGGATGGCGCGCTTGACCTGGTCGACAGCCCACGCTGTGCGCGCCTTGGCATTGCCGCGCACCTCCGGCGGGGCGAATCCGTCGAATGCCGCATCATAGGCCGGGTGAACGGCGACGAGCTGGCCCTGGAGATGGGTCGAGAGTTCGGTGATCGCAAGCCCGTGGCGGGCCGCGATCCCCTTCACCTCATCGGCGTAGTCTTGTGACTCCGATGCCCTGTTGAGGTCGAAGAGCCGCCCATCCCAAGTCGGAATCTGAACTCCCTCGTAGCCGAGGGAGGCGGCCCATCCGCAAATCGAAACGAAGGAGTCGAACGGCGCCACGTCGTTAGCGAATTGGGCAAGGAATATTCCCGGTCCTTTGATCATCTTCATCGAATGCTTCCTTCTACTCAACACGCTCGCCGATTTCGAAAGCTTACCAAAACTCGCCTCCCCTTGCCGGTTCCAGGAAATAGGTACTCCAAAGGAGAGCTTGGGGCGCGTGACCTCCGCGGGCACTGCATGAGGCCGCGCATCTTGCCTCGTAGCCACCTTAGGCGCAGACTGCCTACAACTAAAGATGGCATCGGGAGGAGAAGCTGATGCACGGTTTTGCGCGCGTCGTGGCGACCGTTGTCGCCCTGCTTGCGTTGTCGGTGCCGGCGCGCGCGGACCGCTGGATCGCGAGTTGGACAGGCTCGGCCCAGGGACCCTATCCGTCGGGAAATCCGACGGCACAGCTCGAGCTGCGATTTGCCTTCCCCTCTCCGGAGTTGGGCGCTCGGGATCAGAGCTTCCGCCTCGTCATTCGGCCTGATGCATGGGGAAACCAAACCCGCATTCGGCTGTCGAACGTGTTTGGAACCCGGCCGGTGACGTTCGATAACGTATTCGTCGGCTTGCAGCAGAGCGGTGCCGCCATTGTCGACGGCACCAACGTTGCAGCTCAGTTCGGCGGCAAATCCAGCATCACGATCCCTGCGGGCGAAAGCGCAGTCTCCGATCCCGTCACGCTCGGGTTTGTCGCCCCCTCCACCGCGGCGCTGCTCAGAGGCCGAAAGCTTGCCATCAGCTTCCACGTGGCCGGAGAGAGCGGTCCGATGACATGGCACGCGAAGGCGCTGATCACATCCTATCTGACCGCGCCCGGCGATGGTGCCAGGAGCAGCGAAATCGCCGAGACCGGCTTCCCGTTCTCCACCACCTCTTGGTACTTCCTGGATGAGGTCGACATGAGCGTCGCCGACCGAACCCAACTGATCGTCGCCTTCGGCGATTCGATCACGGATGGTACCGGGACCACGATCAATGGCGATGACCGCTGGCCGGACGTCCTGTCGCGCCGGTTGCATGGGCGTTTCGGCGACGATTACGTCGTCGTCAATCAGGGCATCGGCGGTAACCAGGTCGCAGGCCCGTCGGATTATCCCCCGGACAAGCCGTTTGCGGGCGGCCCCCCTCGGCGATCTCGCGGCTCGACCGTGACGTAATCAGCCTGCCGGGCGTCGCCGCTGTGATCTGGATGGAAGGCATCAACGATTTCGGGGCCGCCGATGCGGCCGTAGAGACGGTGGAGGACGGCTATTCCAACGGCGTCGCTCGGTTGCGCGAGTGTATCCCCGGCGTGACGATCATTGCCGCGACCCTAACGTCGGCGCTGCACAGCATCATCGCGACGCATGGCCGCGTTGAGGTCGATGCCAAGCGCAAGGCGCTCAACGAGTTCCTGCGAACGAGCAAGATTTTTGACGGCGTCGTCGATTTCGATGCGGTTACGTTCGATGCCGCGACCGGCGAGATCAAGGCGGCCATGCAGCCCAATTCATCGACGGGTGGACCGGGTGACAAGCTACACCCCAACCGCGCAGGATATGCCGCGATGGGCAATGCAATCGAACTGGAGAAGATCACACCGCGCAAATACAAATAGAGGTACCATCGGTCTGCCGTAACGTTGGCCCACTCGTTGTCAGGATAGACGCGAACAAAGGTATGCAGCGCTTCGAAATCTACCGCCTTCGCGCAGGTGTCGCCGCATGCGAGCCGCCATCTGATGATCCCGCCGACTGCGCCGACACCGGTCTTGGGCGAACCTGCCAGCAAACGGATCAACCGCTGTGGTCAGTGCAGTCGGATCTCTGACATGCGGCCACGGACACTCTCCGAGGAGCAACAATATGAGGCAACCCATCCCTGACGATTTTTTCACGGAGTCGGTCACGTGGCCCCCCTTGGCGATCATCGGCATGACCAGGCCACCGCGAGATCCTGATGAAGACGAAGACGAAGACGAAGAAGACGAGGAAGAAGAGGAGCGTTCTGACGAACCGCCGGTCGTGCGCGAGCCAGATGAAGACTAGACTGGCAAGTACTTGGCGGTCGGCGCTATAGTATCCCCCATGCCTTGGAATTCGAAAGACCTAAGGGCGCTCAAAAAACTCTGGGCCGCAGGGCAAAGCGCCGCGCAGATCGCGCGCCATCTTGGTTGTACCCGTGACGCGGTCTGCGGCAGACTAACTCGTTTGGGCCTGAAGCGTGGTCGCAAACCGCCAACAGCAAAACCCAAGATACGGCGTCCCCCGAAGCAAGGGCCGGTTTTGTTGGCCGCCTGTGCGCGCCCAGCGGCCACGAAGGTTTCGAAGGTATTGGAGAGGCGGCCGCCCAAGGAATTCAGCAAGCGCCAGCTTTATGCCATGCTCGCTGCGGCGGTCAGAAATACGAATTGACGCGCTCACCGCAACATCGTTGCGATGCAGCCCATACCGAGAGCGGCACAAGGCAGGTGGGTGCGCCCGGGCTCTCGCCGCCGCTCTGTTTGCTCTGCCGGGCGACGTACTAAAGATCATGATGCGCGGCGTTGACACGCAAGATAAAGCCACTGCCTGATAAACCCAATTGCCCTAGCCGAACACAGGAGACAAACCTGCAAATCGGAGTCATCGGAGCTGGGGCCGTAGGGTGCTACTATGGCGCACTGCTGGCAAAGGCAGGACATGACGTGACCTTCATCGGCCGGCAAGCGCACGTCGATGCGATCAATCAGAATGGCCTCCTGTTGGACAGCCAGTCTTTCAACGGATATTTGCCCGCCAGGGCGGCGACTGATGCAAGCTCCTTGGTCGCGCCTGACCTCGTGCTCGTTTGCGTGAAATCGGCTGATACAGAGGAAGCAGGCCGTTCTCTGGTTGGACACTTGCGCCCGGAAACATCAATCCTCAGCCTGCAGAATGGCGTCGACAATCCGCAGCGCTTGTATGCCGTCACCGGTCACCCCGTCATTCCAACCGTCGTCTATGTCGGCAGTGAAATGGCCGCGCCTGGCCACGTGAAGCATCACGGCGGCGGCGCACTGGTGATCGGTGCCTCCCCACAAAGCGAAGCACTGGCGCGAATGCTGAATGCGGCCGCAATCCAGACGACTGTTGCCGACGACATCGGAAGTATCCTTTGGGGCAAACTGGCCATCAACTGTGCCTACAATGCGCTATCTGCCGTATCGGGCCTTCCTTACGGACCGCTGCTGGACGTCGAAGGTACAAGGGATGTCGTCGCGAGCGCAGTTCAAGAAGCCATCATCGTCGCGCGTACTTGCGGTGTACGCGTTCAGGACGGCCTGCTTGACCAGATCCTGAACATTCCCACGATCATGCCGAACCAGATGTCGTCCACCGCACAGGATCTTGCGCGCGGGAAACCCAGCGAGATCGACTTTCTCAACGGCTACGTCGTGCGAAAAGGCGCCGAACTCGGCATTCCAACTCCGACCAATCGTGCCCTTCAGGTGATGGTAAAGCTGGCAGAGCTCAAGCGCAAATAATAGTTGGAGTTGGGACGCATAGGGACGGCCTAGCCCCTCTTCTTGGCCCTGCGTCTCAAGCCAGTCCCTCGCCGCTTGCTCCAGGATCTCCGAAGCGGTGATGTCTGTGACTTGGCGTGGGGGTCCAGAAGCCGATCGCGCTGCAAGCCTTCGCTTCTTCTCATACCAGAGGGGTCGCCTCCGACGCCGGTCCACAGTCTCGACCCGCCGCGGCTTCGCGCAGGGCGGCCGGTGAACGAAGACGATGGCACTCGGTTCAGGACCGTGCCGCCAAGAGCACGCCCGGGTTCAAAAGTCCTTTTGGGTCCAGACAATCCTTCGCCGCCTGTAGCGCAGAAGCAAATAGGTCGGGCCGCTGACGACGGTACCATGGCATGTGATGACGTCCGACCGCATGGTGATGTGTCACCGTTCCGCCATGGGCGATCACTGCATCAAGCGCGCGACTCTTGATTTCCAGCCACTGCTCAGCAAGTGCGCCGTGCCTCCCTTTTGCCTGAAACGAGAAATACGGGGCCGGCCCATCCGGATAGCAATGGGTGAAGCGGCAAGACACGCTGCCCTTACAGCCAGTCGCCTTGAGGCAGGCGTCCTCAGTTGCCGAAATGATCGCTTTATAGAATTCAGGGAATCGCTCCCAGGTGATTGCGCTCTCAAAGGTATCGGTGATGACCCCTATCTCCACGGCGATTTTCATGTAGTGCGGCATGCGGATGAAGGCATTGCGCCAGGCCTCGGCTGCACCGGCGCGGTGTCCGCTGCCACTCTTTGCAACTTCGTGATCGAACTTACCGCCAAAATCCTTTGTGATTGCGAGCGCACGGTCCATCCACGCATCAACGGGGTGATCGGCGTTCTCGAAAGCGAGCACAACAACGGACTGTTGCCCGTCGCCGAACCCATTGTTGAAGGCCTCGCGCGAATCCAGCAGCCGGACATTGGCGGGAAAGAGCCAAGCTTGCGAGATCGCCCTTACCGCCTCGGCTGCCTTGAAGACGTCGTCGAACAAGACAGCCGTTCCTGCCCGGAATGTCGGTCGCGCCTGCAGGCGCATCCACGCTTCTGTGATGATCCCGAGCGATCCTTCCGAGCCGATCATCAATCGGTCGGGGCTCGGGCCAGCGCCAGAGCCCGGCAGGCGCCGGCTTTCGATGACGCCTGCCGGCGATACCGTCCTCAAGCTTTCCACGAGATCGTCGATGTGCGTGTAGAGTGTGGCGAAATGGCCGCCCGACCGGGTCGCGATCATGCCACCAAGCGTGGCCAGTTCCATGCTCTGCGGAAAATGCCGGAGCGTCAGTCCGTAGGATTTCAGTTCGTTTTCCATGGCCGGCACGCGGATCCCTCCCTGGATGCGCGCCGCCCTGCTGGTCTTGTCGACCTCCAGAATCCTGTCGAGCCGCGTCAGGTCGAGGCTAATTGTACCGTTGAAGGTGCCGCCGACATCTGGCTCCACGCCACCGCACACAGACGTGCCTCCTCCGAAGGGTATTACGGCCGCATTCATCCGGGCGGCGTAGTCATAGACGGCAACGATGTCGGCCTCGGAGCGAGCCCAGGCGACAATGTCCGGTGCGTTGCGATAGTCACCCAGAAACTGGCGGGCATAATCAGGATAGGACTTTCCGTAGGTGTGCAGCAGCCGATCGCGCTTGGAATCAGTTGCGAAAGCAGAAAGCTCAGCCGGAATGGACATCCGCGGCGCGTGCAGGTTAACAGAGTCTTCACCGGGCGCCTTGCGGATCTCGAACTCACCGCCAAAGCGTTCGCACATACGCGATGTCACCGTCTGTCGCTCGACGTCCGTTACCTCATCGCCTTCATAGCCCCAGCCGACCAGTTTCAGCTCGCTTCTCGCCATCTTAGGCCTCCATGCTCACCGGGATTCTCGTCCGCGAGATAATACAGCACGCCTGCACGCGCCGACATCCCAGCAAGCGCAAGCGCTGTATCGAAAAGGCTCTCGAACGAGCCCGCGGTACCGTGCGAGACTACAGTCTGCGGCAGACCTGTTTCGCTCGCAACGGTCATCGTCAGCTCACGCCAGCTCTCACGGCCCTCACCCGCGCACCTTCGGCGATGGTGCGCGGTGCGGCGTTGAGATGCTCGATGGCAAAGCCGGCGGCCTTGACCAGGATGCCGCGGTCATCGCCCATGGCGAGACCGGTGCGAATCGTCTCCGACGCCTGCGCCGGTCCGATGGAAGCCACCACGACCTCGGTGGCCTTGCCACCTCCCTTCAGGCGCAGCGCTTCCTCGACCGCGATTTCGTCGAACGGGTTCGACATCGTGACGTTGGCGAGTTCAACGCCCGATCCATCGCCCTTGACGCGGACCTTGCCGGGAAAATGTAGTGACGCCGAACATCCGGGGCAAATTCAGCCGAACCGTTCCCATGAGCGATCCCCGGCAAGCGGCGCTCGCCTTGTCGCTGGCCTAGGGTAAATTCGTCGCCAGGACGATACGTTCTCATTAACCAAGGAGTCTTAATTAGGCCGCCCGCGCTAAATAAAGATTCCGCCATTTTCTTTATTAGGAACTCGGCCTAATTAAAGACCATGAATAACGCACCTTCTATGAATTCCCGCCTTGGACGGTACGTCAGAACGCGTTCCCGCGACGAAGACGTTAATGCGTTCGTTCCTCCGCCCTTACCGCCAAATCCGCCTATCGAGGTTTGCCGCTCCTGGACAGCCAGAAGCCGTTCTGAATTGAAGAGAGGTGGTGTAATGCCGAGAGAATGTCGCCGGCCAGCCATCACGGGCAGTGAAAGAGGATTTGTTCGGAGATCGCTAGTTGTCACCGTGCACCCTCGCTCTCGACACCTGAGAATCCAACCGGGCAAAGTAGGTCCCCTTCGAGAAGGCCCCGCCAGCGACGGCGGGGCTTTGCATTTCGGGGGTCGACGGGTCGGGGGGCTATCCGGCTTTTCGTTTGACGATCTTTACAAGCGCTTCGTCAATTCTGCGCTGCCAATTAGGACCGCCTGCCTTGAAATGATCCAGGACAACGGGACTGAGCCGCAGCGAAACCAGCTTCTTCGTCGGTGCCTTATTGGGACCGCGGCCCTTGCGCATCGTTGGGAAGACCTCGTCGAAGGCCTTTGCTTTTGCAAAGTCGTCCCTAGTCCATTCCCGGTTATCGCTTACAGCACGCATATCGCTGGCCGTATAGCGCTTCTTAGCGACGGTCCGCTTCATAGAGCTCCCTTTCTGTTTTACTGGCGGGGTGCATGCTGATGATGCTGACGGCTTCCTTGCCGTATACCGCGAAGATCACCGAAATGACGCCGCGATTCACGCCGATTGCGCGATAACGGTCTCTATTCGCTTGCAGGACGACGGCAGTATCGAAGAACTTCTCGTTGAGATCAGCGAAATCCATCCCATGCTTGTCGAGATTAGCGAGCCGCTTTGGTTCGCCCCCGATGATCTTCACGGGTTATTTTGTAGCTACAAAATGGTTCGACGGCAAGGGTGGAAATGGCCGTGTCTGTGGTGGCGGCGCTCAATTTGAGGGACGCGCTTTGCCTGTGCCTCGGCGCGGGGTCTCAACCATGATCGGCGTGGGGTCCCTCCTCCCAATTCAATGAAATCAATGGTCTGAAGCGGTCGCGACGACACCGATGGGGGGCATTTTCGATCAGCATTCACATCGTCGCCGCATGAACCCGTTCAGCGTCTTTCTGGGGCGTGCCACGTCATCGGTCCAGTAAAATTGTCGGCGCCCGTCGAGAGTTACTGGCGTGAACGCTCGGCTGCCCTCATCACGGCTTCGAACCGGGACCGATCCAAAGCCGTTTACCCGACATGCGGGTGACGCTCGCCCCTTACAACGGTCATCCCGCGTGTCTTGTCGCTGTGTTTCCGGATGCGTTGAGGAGATTTCTCTCTAAGCTCGGACATGACGCGCCGGTGGATGCGAAGGCCGCTTCGGCCTTCGTCTGTGTAGGTGCTAACAATTACGAGATCATGCCGCGCGGCGTAGACGGCGATCGCGGCGGCCTGATTTTGTGTCGAATAACGCTGGTGGTCCGTCGACCTCCGTACATACTGGGCGGCGCGCCTGGCGCTTGTCGACGACATCTGTCCGCGGACGAACGATCAACGCGTTGGCCATGTGATGCCTCCGCAACGCCGCACAATTGCTCTGACGCCCTACGCAGGGCGGTCACCAAAACGAGGAAAGGCCGTGCTTGCCCAGCCATCCTAACGCGGCCGAGCCAAGGAGCGAAGCCATTCCGGCCCAGAACCACGAACGACCACGGGCAGCATTGATTGAACGTAGGTACAGGAAAGCGCCGAGCAGCGTGCCGTAGTTCCTTCGGAAGTCTCCGTTTAGCCTAGCGATCTTGGACAGGTCGGTCGACGACCCGACTTCTTCCGACATGAGGCTGGCTCCTTCTCACGGGTTGGACCAGTACCCTATGAACCACTGTTTTGCCCGACGTGACAAGCGCAATTTCGGTATATCGAAAATCCCATTTGCCCCACTCGACCGCGTATTTATCCACATCCGCAACAGGCGGTAGCTAGCTAGCGGCAATTCCTTGCTAGGAAAGCTGTCCGCGCGCACCGCGATGTCGGCGACGGCACGCTGATCCGCTTATACCAAGCGGGTGTCTTTGGCCCGCAACTTCCTTTGACGGAACTGCAATTGGCTCGCGCCATCATTCTATATCGAGGTGATCATCGACTACGGGCTGACCAACATCGTGGCGCAGCGGGTTGATGCCGGGATCCGCCCCGGCGAACTCGTCGCCAAGGACATGATCGCCGTGCGCGTCGGCCCCGATCTCCGGATGGCCGTCCGTTGGCTCGCCCGCCTACTTCGCCGAGCGGAAGCGGCCGAAGACGCCGCAGAATCTGACCCAGAAGTACGTGCCCGCATAGCCTGCCCAATTATAGTCCCCGGCGGTCCCCGGGAATGCTGCGGTACCATCAGCGATGCGCACGGCAAAACCCAATCCGAACGTGGAGCCTTTGCTCCCGAGGAGAAGTTCACCGGGCATCTGGGGGTAGAGACGACGCCTACAAGTTGGTTGCTCGCAGCGCATATGTATATAGGTGAATTTATGCATATTGACATGGGTTGACGTTCCTGCTTTGTCCTTGGCTCCAAACTTGGCGTTGAGGATCGTGTGATGGCGGACATCGTGCGGAATTGGCGGGTCGAACTGATGGAGGCACATCCCAACGTCCTTCTTAGGCAAACCTCGCACCCCGAGTCTGCGTTGGGCTACCCCTCGGGCGAGGACGGCTGGCGCGATCTGCTCGAACGTCTGTGCGCGAGGCTTGAGGCCGCATTGCGCGACGATGAGACAATCCAGATCCTCCAGATCAAGGAGAAGTTCGCCACACTCAGGGTCTACTGGCGTAGCGACGTCGCACCGGAGACAGCGGCGAGACTGCACGGGGCCATCGCTCTCGGCGCGGCACGCAGCGCCTGCACGTGCGAAAAGTGCGGCGAAGCAGGCCGCCTGTACCGTCATGACGGCGTTTGGATGACGCGCTGCCCCGCCGATGCAAAGGGCGCGCCTGTCCGCATCGAGGCCGGCCTCGAGAGCTTCCACGTCATCCGCGTCACGGAGCTGCGCGATATGCGCGTCTTCTTCTGCCGCCGCTACGACCGCGCAGCTGATGCGTTCGTGGACATCCCGGCGGAAGGTCTTGAGGAGTAGCCCGATGGCCCGCTTTCGCTGTCGCACCTGCAAACAGGAAGGGTCGTTCGTCTACGACCCCGCGCGTTACACGTGTCCCCTCTGCGATTCTATTGACGTGCAGTTCATCATTCACCGGGAGGAATTGCCTGAGGGTGATCCGCTGCTGAACCCGGAGAACTCCCCGTCCATGAAGGACGGCAAGAAGAGCGAGGACTGACCGATGCGCTTGTGGATCCTATCAGATCTACATGTCGAACTGACCCGCGGCTGGGATCTGCCGTCCGGCGACGCGCGTCCCGACTTTGATGTGCTGGTCGTCGCCGGTGACCTCATCACGCGGATGGAGCGTGGCGTGCGCTGGCTGCTGGAACGCGTGCCCGACAAGCCGGTCGTCTACGTCGCGGGCAACCATGAAGCCTACGGCGTCGACATCGACCGGACGGTGGAAAAAGCGATGGAAGCCGCCCAAGACACCAAGATCTTCGTATTGCAGAACCGGTGGATCCAACTTGGGGACGTGATATTCGCGGGCGCGACCCTCTGGACCGACTTCAGCCTTTTCGGCGACCAGGGCCGCGCGATGGTAGTGGCGGCCGATCGGATGAACGACTACCGAAAGATCAGAACGGCGAGGTATCTTGAACGCTTCCGGCCCAGGCATGCACTGGCGCGCCACGTGGAATCTCGTAGCTTCCTGGAAGCCCAGATGTGCAAGCCGAGGAGCGGCCCGTTGGTGGTTGTCACCCACCATGCGCCGATTTTGGGCCGAGGATATCGCCTGGCACCTCATTATCCCGGCACCAGACTGTCCGACGAGGAGGTTTTGACGGCGGCGTACCGCACCGACTTGACCGACCTGATGTGGCCAGCGCCGATCTGGAGCGGGTTCGAGACTCGCAGACCCGCCGACCTCTGGGTTTTCGGGCACACGCACGAGTCCGAGGACACTGTCATCGGACATACGCGTGTGGTGTCCAACGCCAAGGGTTACTACCCCTGGCTCCCGAAGCTTCGCACCTGGGACAACCCGCGCTTCGATCCGAACTTCGTCATTGAAATCTGAGTGAGGCAAGCATGACCTGGAGCATCCATGACGGTTCGAAGCGGACGGACGCGATGCGTGCTGCTCTTTCGTCGAAATCTGATTTGTTCAGTGGGACCAAGGGGCATACCGATCCGTTTGTTTCCGCCAAGACGATTGCCGCTATTCCGGCGCGACACGCTGCCCGACTGGAAGCGCTCATCCAGGCGTCGCTCGATCCGGAAGTGCGCTTGATTGAACATGTTGCGTCGGTGACAAACGCGTCCGCGCAGGTAGGGCTCGACGTCCTTGTCGTGCAGCGCGACGATGGTTGTTTTCTGCTGGACATTCTTCCGGCCCGACGCGTGTCCGATGCCAGGAGAGAGGACCTTATTCAGATCACGCTGGCCAAGCTCCACGTCAGGCCCGTAGTGGTGACAGCTGAGCTCCTCCGGGAGCCGCGCTACTCCAACGCGCGGCTGGTTTGGTCGTACCGCGGCGCGCCCGTCTCCGTCGAACTGCGCATGCGCATCCTGCAAGCTCTCCTCGACGACGGGCCGTTGGCGCTCGGCGAGCTGCTCAAATCGATCCGCAGCGAGAACGACCCGGTGCCTGCGGTGATGGCACTCGCATGTGCCGATCTTCTTTCCCTTGACTTGATGTCCTCCCCCCTCGGACCGGTGACCATTGCGAGGTCCCGCGCGTGAGGAGATTTCTCCAGGTCAGCCGTTCTCGCCGACCGAGGCCATCAAGCGACATCACAACACACCCGCCGTCGCATCGATCTATCCTCGCGGGACACGGCGGCAAGAGGCACTGAGCATGGCCGGATTCATGACCGAGCAAACGTCAATTCAGTCCTCGTCCACCCCCTTGCCGGTTGAGTTGTTGTGGCAGCGCGGCTGGCCGCTGGCTGCGCAAGTCTTCTGGTCGGGCATTGCTGGAATCCCGGGCGTCCCGCGCGACGATCTCGCCGCCCATTTCTGGTCGGGCGATAAGGACCGCTGCAAGCAGGCCTGCCGGACCTTTGCCGACCTGCTCTTCGCCGCCGGCCGTGGCGAGGAAGCACTCGCCGCACTGATGCTCGCCGCCGACCCGACCATCCCGGAAACCTTCGAGATCGTGCTGCCGCAGCTCGCCTACGCGATCGAGCATCTCTGGGATTGGCCGACAGCACGAACGACGCGCGCGGAGATCCTGGGCCGGCTGATGGCCTGGTGGCGGGCGGCACGAGGCGATTTTGCGACGGACGACCGCAGCATTTTCTTGATCACGCAGATTGAGATGCTGGAGCAGGACGATCCTTCCGAGGGGCTGCCAACGCCCGCCAGCGAACGCACCTCGCGCAACGAGAACGAGGGAAGCCGGAACGACGCATTGCAGGCGCCCGGACTTGTCGTGATGGCAAGAGGCAAGGCGACCTTGCTCAATAACTACCAGTCCGAATTCAAGGACCTGATCGATGCCCGCCTGCCACTGATTGTCGCCCGGGACCTCGCAGCGGTGCGCGCAGCGCTCATGGCCGAATATCCGCATGCCACGACCGCAGTCGATCTCATCTTGCGCTCGGTGCGCGAGGGCGGACCGGTACGGTTCGCTCCGATCCTGCTCCTCGGCCCGAGGGGCTCCGGCAAGTCGCGCCTGGTGCGAAGGACTGCCGAGCTTTTGGGGCTGCCAGTCTACCGCTATGACGGCTCTTCTGCCAGCGACAACATGTTTGGCGGCAGCCCGAAGGGGTGGGGCAACACCACGCCCTCGGCCCCGGCTCGCGCTGTGAATCAAACGCGAGTCGGCAATCCCGTCGTGTTCGTGGACGAACTCGATAAGGCTGGCACCGCCGCGCGAAACGGCAGGCTGTGGGACGCGCTGCTGCCCTTCCTGGAGAGGGAGACCTCCAGCCGCTATCGAGACGTCTCGCTCGACTGCGAACTTGACCTGTCCTGGATCTCCCATCTGGCGACCGCGAATAGCATCGAGGAATTGCCCGATCCCTTGAAGGACCGCTACCGCATCATCCGCGTCCCGTCGCCGACGCTAGCGCACCTGCGGCAACTCGCGACCGGCGTGCTGAAGGAACTCGCGATCGAGGTTGGCGAGATGGAATTTGTCTTACCGCTCGCGCCCGACGAACTCGCAGTGATCGCTCGCGCCTGGGAGCAGTCCGGTCTGTCACTACGCAACCTGCAAAAGATCATCGCCGCCACGCTCGAGGTCCGTAACGCCACCGCGGTGAGGCACTGATGTCGCTGGCACAAGACTATCTCGACAGGCTGCTCAAGCTTGACATCGAGAGCTACCTCAGGGGCAAGGGGCCGAGTGCGCTGGCGCTATCGGAAGCCCCTCTCCTTGAGGACTGGCCGGTTGATCTCGTGTTCGAGACCACGGAGGGTCCATCGTCCATTCTGATCGAGGACGCGATGGTGCTTACCGGCCGCGCGCAAGCTTCCGGCGGCGAACTCATCGCGACGACGCGGCTGGTCTGGCTCGAGCGTAACGGCTCATGGGCGAGAACGAAGGACGGCTTCTACCGGCTCGGCCAACGGGCAACGCCGTCATGAGCCCGCAACGTCTTGCCCGCGAATGAGATGCACCAGCAAAATCGGGGAAGTCTGAGCATGTCGACCGACGATCATGACGATAACGCCATCGGCGCGCAGCGGAAACGCGTGGTCGAGTCCTACCTGAAGGGAGAGGCACCGCCGCCGGCCGAGCTTGCCTGCGCGCCGCGCCTCCAAAACTGGCGAGCGGACGTCGTGCGCGCCAGAACCGACGATGATCGGCTGCGGCTGCTCATGGTCCTGACCGGACGCGTTTCTGGTCATCCCCACCTCGCCGACGGCAGCTTCATCCACACTTCGGAAGTGGTGTGGCTCGACCGCAACCGCAACTGGGCGCGCAGCTGGAATCGCCTATACCGGCTTGGCGCGCCGGCCGGGGACGGAACTGATCTCAAAGAAAGCGAAGAGATTGCGGCATGAACGAGACGCGGAGAACAGCTGACCGTGCGATCCTTCTGACAATGGGTTCCAACTCATGAGACTGCTGGGCGCACACGTGTTCAATGGTGCACTTCTCCTCCTCATCGAGGGAGGTCCAAGCGAGAGTTTGCCGTCAAGATCGTCCGGCACACCGTGAAAGTCGGCGTGCCGGAGGAACAGGGTTGCTAGACGGACTTCGTCAGCGCGCCGTCGATGATGAGATTGGTGCCGGAGACGCGGCTCGCCACAGGACTCGCCAGGAACACCACGCCGGCTGCAACCTCTTCGGCTGAGCCCATCCGGCCCGTCGGATTGAGTGACATTGCCGCCTTGAAGAGATCCGGATTGCCGCGCTCGATGTTCTGCCAGATCCCGCCCTCGAAATAGGTGTTCCCGGGCGAGACCACGTTGACGCGGATACCCTTCGAAACCAGCTGGCTGCTCAGGCCCTTGGAATAATGGATCAGCGCAGCCTTGATCGCCCCATAAGAGCCCGCGGCGAAATCAATTTCAAAGCCCGACACGCTCGCGACGATGATGATCGAGGCAGATTTTGACTTCTCCAGATAAGGCTTTGCCGCAGCGACCGCGTTGACGGTATGCATCATGTCCGTGCGGAACGACTTGTCCCAGCTCTCAGGCGTGTCGCCCACCGCAAGCGCGCTCACATTGCAGACGAGGATGTCGATGCCGCCGAACTCGCCGGCGGCGCCTTCGACCCACGCCTTCAGGGTAGCCGGATCGGCGACGTCGATCGCCCTGCCCCAGGCCTTCACGCCCCTGGCCGACAAAGATTTCACGACACGGCCGACATCGTCGGCGTTGCGGGCGCAAATTGCGACGTTTGCGCCTTCCCTGGCAAACAGCTCGGCAATCGCAAGCCCGATGCCTTTGCTGCCGCCGGTCACGAGCGCGTTCTTTCCCTTCAGGTCGAGATCCATCGCCGCCTCCGAATGATGATGCGGCCGACAGCAGCCGGCCGCCTTTGGTTACATCTTCGTCCAGTCGCCCGCACTTTCGAACGCAGCCGCGGCCCGATAGATCGTCGGCTCGTCGTAGTACTTGCCAATCAGCATCAAACCGATCGGCAGCCCGTCGCTCGCCCCACACGGCAGGCTCATCGCCGGGTGTCCGCTGGCGTTGAAGGGCGCGGTGTTCGGCACCATCTCGAAAGCGCGCTGGATATACAGCTCCCGCGGTGCATCGGCAGGCGGCAGCGGCGTCGCCTTCATCGGCAGTGTCGGCATCAGCAAGAGATCGCAACTGCCGAGTGCTGCATCATAGGCCGCCCGCAGCTTGCGGTTCAGGTTCTGCGCCTTGGCATAGAAATGGCCGCGATAATGCTTGGTAAAATAGTGGCCGAGCATCATCGTGATCTTGAGACTGTCGGAGAGTTCGTCGGCACGGTACCTCCAGGCGGAATGAGCGTCCAGCAGCGTGGTGCTGTAGAGGCCGCGCCAATTAGTGCCCATGCCGTTGCCCTTCATCATGAACTCGGTGGCGCCTTCGGCCGCGATCGGTAGCCAGATCGCCGGCGCCACCAAGTGCATCGGGACCGAAATCTCCTCGACGGTTGCGCCGAGCTTCTTGAACAAATCGGCACCCGCCTTCACCTTGGCATCAACGTCCGACTCCGAGCTTGCGTGCCCGAATCCTTCCCTCACCACGCCGATGCGCAGTCCCTTTGCACCGGCGCCGAGCGGTTCGGTGTAGCTCGATACTCTCGGCGCACCCTGGCGCGGATCGAGTCCGTCCGGGCCAGCCAGCACTTCGAGCAGCAGCGCATTGTCGCGCACGGTCCGCGTCATTGGCCCGGTGTGATCGAGCGTGAGTTCGATTGGCATGACGCCGGTGTAGGGGACGAGCCCGTAAGTCGGCTTCATTCCATAGATCCCGCTAAAGGAAGACGGAATGCGGATCGATCCGCCCTGATCGCCGCCGATTGCCATGTCGGCCTCGCCGAGTGCGACAACAACCGCGCTGCCCGAGGACGAACCGCCGGCCGAATAGCCCATTTTGCGCGGATTGTGGACCGGGCCCGCTGCGCAGGTATGGCTCCCGCCGGAGAAGCAGAAATATTCGCAATGCACCTTTCCGACAATCGTGCCCCCGGCATCCAGCATGCGGGTGACGATGGTGGCGTCGGTTTCGGGCGTATAGCCTTCCAGTGTCGATGCGCCGTTCATCATCGGCACGCCGGCGAGACTAATGTTGTCCTTCAATGCGATCTTCTTGCCTGCAAGCTTGCCGCCCGGCGCACCCTTGATCTCCGTCTTGATGTACCAGGCGTTGTGCTTGTTCTCCTCGCCTTCAGGGCGATAACCAGGCGTGCGCGGATATTTCACCGGCGGCACATAGTCGGCCATCGCGTCGACGGCGTCATACGCGGCGTAGTTCGCCTGCATCAGGGCATCATATGATTTCAGTTCCGCATCGCCCATATGCATCCCGAGATCCTCGGCGACGGAGCGCAACTGATCGAGAGTGGGCCGTCTGACTGCCATGACCTGTTCTCCCTGTGGTTATTGTCGCTGATAACGAAATCAGGCGGTAATCCCTATGAACTCCCCGACAAGACTATCGCGGAGATCGGCAGGCTTCACCTCCTGGGTTATCCTTCCTTTCTGGATCACGAGAATGCGCTGCGACAGCGCTGCGATAAAATCGAGATTCTGCTCAACAAGGATCATGGTAAGGCCCCTGTTGCCGCGCAGCCTTTGCAGTGTTTCGACGATCTCGTCGATGATCGAAGGTTGGATGCCCTCTGTCGGTTCGTCGAGCAGAATGAGGCGCGGTCTCCCGCACAGGCAGCGGGCGATCGCCAAGAGCTGCTGTTCGCCACCCGATAATGCGCCACCCGGACGATCGAGCAAGGCCTCAAGGCGCGGAAATTCCTCTAGAACAGCTTCAATCGTCTCGCGTTCGTCTCTGCCCGGTCGTGCGCTGCAGCCCATACGCAGATTGTCGATCACGGAAAGACCAGGAAAAATCTCCCGTCCTTGCGGCACATAGCTGAGCCCAAGGCGTGCGCGTCGATACGGCTCAAGCGCGGTGACATCCTGGCCTGCGAACTGGACGCGCCCGGCAACCGCCGGCAGGAAGCCCATCAGCGCACGCAAGAGGGTGGTCTTGCCCATGCCATTGTGACCGAGAATGCCAATAAATTCACCCGCGTTCACGGAGAAGCCGACCCCGTGGAGGATCGGTATGCGGCCGTAGCCGGTGCGCAGCCCCTGAACATCGAGCATCATGCGACGGCCTGCTTTCCCAGATAGATGTCGCGCACCAGTGGGTTACGCATGATGTTTTCCACCGCATCCTCCACCAGTATGCTGCCGCGGTTGAATACGGTCACCTTCTTGGCGATCATGCGGATGAACTGCATGTCGTGTTCGACAACGATCAGCGCCTTGGTTCGGTTGATCTCGCGTACAAGTTCCGCCGTCTTCTGAACCTCCTCATGCGTCATGCCAGCGGCCGGCTCGTCGAGCAGAATGAGTTCCGGATCGGTGGCCAGCACAAGTCCGAGCTCGACCCATTGCCGCTGGCCGTGCGCGAGCTGGCCAACCATACGGTCCGCCGCGCCCGTCAGCCCCGTCCGCTCGAGCATCTCGCCAACCACCCGCCTCGCGCCCGCGGCGGGATGAAGGCGGCTTGCCGCGAGCCAGATGTTCTCGCTCACGCTCAAACCGTCGAACACGCTGGGCACCTGGGTCTTGATGCCGATTCCGAGCCGCGCGATCTCGTGCGCGTAAGAGCGGGAAATGTCCTGACCGCGAAACAGCACATGGCCATGGGTCGGCTCGAGCTGACCGGTCAGCATCTTGAAGAATGTGCTCTTGCCCGCGCCGTTCGGACCGATGAGGCAGCGCAGTTCTCCCTCAGCCAGCATGAAATTGACGTTGCTGACGGCCTTGACGCCGCCAAAGTGCACGGAGAGGTCGCGGGTCTGGAGCAGCGGCGCGGTCATCGAGCTACTCCGCCTGTTGCGGCTCAAGGCCACGGTGCTTGCGATGTCGGCGTGCGCGCAAGAGCGACCGTCCCAGATCAGTCAGCGTTGGCACCAACCCCTTCGGCACCAGCAGCACAAACGCGATCAAAATAACCCCGAGGATCAATGGTGCATTGGCAAAAATCTTCGACCAAAGGTCCTGACCGCCGCTCGGCTGGTTTGCACCCAAGACAGCGCTCAGCCACTGAATACCGATGCAGCCGATGACCGGACCGATCAGCGTGCCGCGTCCGCCAACAATCACCCAGATGATGATCTGCGCCGATTGAGCAAGGCCGAAGATGGTCGGGCTGACAAAATTGCCCCAATTTGCAAACAAGCAGCCCGCAAGACCTGCCAGGGCGCCGCCGATAGCGAAGGTGGCGAGCTTGTAGGCGCGCGGATCGTAGCCGAGCAGTTCGGCGCGACGTTCGTTCTCGCGAATGCCGACAATGACCCGGCCGAATTGGCTCAACAGCAGCCACCGCAGGCCGAAGTAGGTCAGGAGCAGTGCGCCGGTCGAGAGATAGAACATCCCTTCCAGGTCGATCACCAAGCGTTTGGTGAAAGGCACATTGAGCGGCGGAATGCCGGGAATGCCATTGAACCCCCCGAGCCGCGCCGAGCCAATATGAAATTCAGGTCCTGCTGTGGAGTTCACCGCATTGAAGAGGATCAGCGTCACCGTCAGCGTGATGACGCCGAGATAGACATCGCTGATCCGGCCATAGAACATGAAATAGCCAAGCAACGCGGCGAAGGCGGCCGGCAGGATGATGGCGAGCGCCACGGGCGCCGTGCTTTCGCCGATGTTGAACATCGCGATTGCGTAAGTGTAGGCCCCAAGGCCGAAAAAGGCTGATTGGCCGAAGCAAAGGATGCCGCCATAGCCCCAGATCAAGGCGAGGCTGAGCGCCAGGATCGACATGATCATATAGATCGTCAAATCTAGCACCGTATCGAGTTCAGCAAGGCGCGGCGCAAGGAACATGAAGGTCAGGCCGATGATACCGACCAATGCGAGACCGAGGTGATTAAGGCTGCGCCCGCTCACAGACCTCTCCGAAAGAAGCGACCGGTAATGCCTTGCGGCAGCAGCCGGATCAGGACAATCGCAGCCGCGAGCAAGGCAACCTCGCCGAACACAGGCGTGGTGACAAAGGTCGCGATCTGATTGATGGTGCCGAATAGGACGGACGCGGAGACCGTGCCGGTCAGCATGGCAGCGCCACCGCCGATCACGGTGATGAATGATTTCGCAACGTAGGCGACGCCGATGGTCGGGAAAACGCCGGACACTGGCGCCAGCACCGCCCCGGCAAGACCTGACAGTGCGGCCCCGACACCGAACGTGACGGCATAGACCCGCGCCGGATTGACGCCGAGCGCCGCTGCCATGTTGGCATTCTGCATCGTGCCGCGCGCGATCAGGCCAAGGCGCGTCCAGCGCATGACGGCGAAGATCGCAGCCAGAACAACTGCCGCCACGGCGATCACGGACAGCGTGTAGGCGCTTGTGCGATAGGCGCCGATCTGAATGCTGCCTAGCGGCGCCGAGATGCCGACGGTCGTATTTCCAAAGATCGCCGTCGTCAGTCCGACCAGGAAAAGGCTGAGCCCCCAGGTCGCGAGCATTGTGTCGATCATGCGGCCATAGAGAAACCGGATGATGGTCCGCTCGACGATGATCCCGATGATTCCGACCACGATCGGCGCCACGACCAGCATCGACAGCCAGATATTGATGCCGTGCGAGGTCGCGACAATCGCTGCATAGCCACCGAGCATCAGGAATTCGCCATGAGCGAGATTGATGACCCGCATCATCCCAAAGATGATCGCCAGCCCGACGCTGATCAGCGCCAGGCTGGCTATGGCATAAAGGACCTGGATTGCCAGGAGAGCAATGAGATCCACGTTCGCCTTTCCTATTGCCAAGGCCCTGATGATCAGGCCTCCAAGGCCGGTCGACTGCCTTCAGATCTTGATCACATATTGCTGATTGTCGCTCGGGTTCTTGATCAGATTGCAGACCGCCGCAGTGTCAGCCGGCCTCTGCTGCGCGAAGTCCTCGAGCACCTTGAGTTTCTTGTCACGAACCTCGGCAATGTGCACGTCGAGCACGCAATGATGCGTCGGCGGATCGATGGTCACTTTGCCGGAAGGCGCATCGATGCCGATCCCCGTCTCCAGTGCCTCGATGACCTTCACGCGGTCTACGCTGCCGGCCGCCTTGACCGCCTTGGCCCACAGCTGGAATCCCTGATAGGTACCCATCGCAAGCTCAGTGATGTTGGGGTAGTCGGCGCCGAAACGCTTGTGGAAGCTTGCCACAAACGCCTCGTTGACGGGGTTCTTGAGGTCCTGGAAGTAATTGTAGCAGACCAGCATTCCGTTACATTCCTCGGGCGAGAGCACAATGTGCTCGTTGCCGACGGCAAAGGTGGTCGAGGCCATCGGAATGCCCGCCCGCATACCGGCTGCTGCCCACTGCCTGTAGAAAGAGATATGCGCTCCGCCAACCAGCGCTGACCACACAAAATCGGGTTTTGCCGCCTGGATCTTGGAGATGGTCGGGCCAAAGTTGGTGACGTCGAGCGGGAAGAAATCGATCGAGGCTACCTCACCGCCATTCTCCAGGACGTACTTTTTCACCCATTGCGAGGTGATCTGGCCGTAGTTGTAGTCGGCGGCGACCACGTAAGCCTTCTTGCCCCATTTCTTCATAGCGTATGGAACAAGCTTCTCGACCGTCTGCGCCGGGGTAACCCCCGTGTCGAACTGGTTGCGGTCGCATACACCGCCCTCATACTGCGTATTGTAGAAATAGAGCGTCTTGAATCGGTCGAGCACGGGCCGGATGACTTCGCGCGAGGCGGACGTGATGCCGCCATGGACCACCGCAACCTTGTCCTTGAGTGCCGCCTGCTGCGCGAATTGGGTGTAAAGCTGCATGTTGGACTGCGTGTCGTAGTTAACCAGCTTGATCTGGCGTCCAAGGAGCCCGCCCGCGGCATTGGCTTCTTCAACGGCAAGCGTCAACGCATCGACCATCGGCTTGCCGTAGATGTCGAGGCCGCCCGATAGGTCATGGATGCTTGCGACACTGATCGTATCTTCCGCGATCGCCCGGGAAGAGAGCCCGCCGACCGCGGCTGCAGCGGCACTGCCCTTCAAGAATGTTCTGCGATGCATGTCCATGAGCCGATCCCTCCGTTTGTCGAGGCAAGTCACACAAGATATTTCTTCAAGATAGATGCGCCGATCGTGTATTTCGGATCGACCATATTGCCGAGCCGGACGCGCCCGGCCTGACTGAGCAGCATGTAGGCGTCGATCTCGTCGAAGCCGTAATCAGCGCTCATCCAGCGCACCAGTTCGCGATAAGCGATACGGCCCGCATCTTCGAGCGGTCGCGCGCTGCCAATCGTCATCACGAAGTCTTTGGTCTCAAGACGTGGCCAGGTAAAAGACCATTGCTTGATGACATCGATCTGGAGGGTCACGGTAGCCCGTTGCTCGATCGCGACGCCGGAGAGTTCGCCGTCGCCCTGCGCCGCATGGCAATCACCGACATAGAGCAGGCCGCCCTTCACATGGACGGGAAAGTAGACGATCGCCCCAGGCCCGACGTCCGGCAGATCCATGTTGCCTCCGTGATAATCAGGCTGCAGCGACGAGATCGCCTCGATCTCCGGCGAAATTCCGATCGTGCCGATGAAGGGCTGGTACGGCAGCGTGATCTTGTCGTTCCAGCGCACGCCATCCTTGTCGACGTGCACTTTTCTCACTCGTTCCGGCAGCGGCGGATTGAGCATGGCGGTCGCCGCCGTTCCCACCAGTCCGCCAAATTCCGGAATGATACAGGTCGTTCCCGCGGGCTGCTCGCCTCGCGTCTCGACCGCCTGAATGTGAACCGCCAGGCAATCGCCCTTTTCAATTCCACTGACCGCGATCGGCCCACACTGCGGATTGAGATAGGGGAATTTCAACTTTGCGCTAGGGCTGTCCCGCTCGCTGGTGATCACGCCGCCAAAGGCATCTTCGGTCTCCACGACAACCACGTCGCCAGGATTGATAGTCATAACGGGGCTGGCGTAGGGTCCGTAGACATAGTGGAACGGTCCCTGCGCAGCGATCGTAAGTTCATGCCGCTTGCCCGGTTCACCCCGTGCAACGCCGCGCTTGGCCATGATCGACGTCTGAAGCCAGGGTTGGTTGGTCATCGCAATTCTCTCAAATCCGGAAGCAAGACTTGGATCATGGTTCGGTGCGTCCTAGTTGAGCTTCCAGTCGCCGCCTGCCTCAATTGCCGCAGCTAGCTTGATCAGGGTTGCCTCCTCGAAGTGTCGTCCGACCAGCATCAGACCGACAGGCAATCCATTCACGCGTCCGCATGGCACGGTGAACGCCGGATGTCCCGAGACGTCAAAAGAACAGGTATTCGCCTGCATGTTGAGCGCCGTATCGATCACGGCATTAAGCGGTGCATCGGGCGGCGGAATTGGCGTTGCGGTAAACGGAATGGTCGGCATCGCCAGCGCATCGAACTGTTGCAGCGCCTCGTCATAGGCACGACGCAGTAGAACACGCAGGTTTTGGGCCTTCGAGTGATAGCGCCCGTGATAGTTGCGATGCATGTACTCGCCCAATATCAACACGAGCTTCACTGTCGGCGAGACATCGTTCATCCGACTTCCCATGCCGCGGGCAAGCGCTTCCTGCATCGAGAGTGGATAGTAGCCTTGAACGTTATTGCCGACGCCATACCCCTTGAGCATCATCTCGGCAGCGCCTTCGAGAATGATACCGCTCCAGACGTGGGGGCCGTCGAGATGCCAGGACACCGATACTTCCGTGCTCTCAACGCCGGCCCTCGCCAAAGCCGCAATCGCCTGCCTGACCTTCTCGTTGACCGCAGGATCGCTCTCCGGATGGCCAAATCCTTCCTGCAAGATACCAATACGCAATCCCCGTGCCGGCTTTTGCAAAGCACCCATGTAGTCGCCGGTGCGTGCGGCGATTGTCCTGGTATCCCACCCGTCATGACCGGCGATGACTGTCAGCAAGCGCGCAACGTCTTCGACCGATGAACACATCGGCCCGCAATGATCGACCGAATAGCTGATCGGCATGGATCCCGTGGTCGGTACGAGCCCCCAGGTCGGCTTCAAGCCATATACTCCGCACCAGCTTGAGGGGGTACGGATCGATCCACCCTGGTCTCCGCCGAGCGCCATCGGCACCTCGCCGGCCGCAACCAGCGCCGCGCTGCCACCCGAGGAACCACCCGCGCTGTGCGCGGAATTGTGCGGGTTGCGGATCACGCCGCTCGCACATGTGTGGCTGGCACCCGAAAAGCAGAGGTCCTCGCACGCCGCCTTGCCCGCGATCGTACCGCCAGCATCCAGAATGCGGGTCACGACCGTAGCGTCGATCTCCGGCACGTAACCTTCGAGAAGCGCCGAGCCGTTCATCATCGGCACGCCTGCAACGCAGATGTTGTCCTTGATCGCGACTTTCTTGCCGGTCAACAAACCTTCGCTGCCCGTCTTGATGTCCGTTTTCCAATACCAGGCGCCATATGGGTTTTCGGACGGCAGTGGCCGATAGCCCAGTGATCGTGCCGCAACGGGCGCGAGCGTCGGAGACACCAGCTGGTCAATCCGCGAGTAGGACGCCAACGGTCCCTTGAAGGCCTGCTGGAACGCCGCAATCTCGTCAGTCGTTAGAACGAGACCGAAATCTGATCCGAGGCGATCGATCTGCGCCAGAGTGGGGAGACGAACTGTCATGCTGCACCCCGTCCAGTTCATTTGGGCGGACAAACGAACAAAAGCCACCCGCGGCCCGGGAAGGCCCCGAATGGCTTCAACGCCGTTTGGTATCGATGGTACTGCGTATTGCCTTGCAGAACGAAATCAGGAGATCATCGCTCAGACGTCATCGGCTGAGCGAAAACTCTTTCGCTATGCTCGTATTGCCGCGCAAGATTGTGTCTCGGTCTCGGCGGACTTGTCAATGAGACGACGGCACCTTTTTTGAGCTGAGACCGATCAATTCGAGCGCAAAACGCCTTCGGCGGCGACCGCCGACTCGTTCACTCTTTTGAACCGAGATAACATCACGCGGATGATCGGACATTGCCGATGACCAAGCCGTCCATTCCTCTCGGCCTCGTGTTCTCCCGATCCGGCCCCTACGCCATGATGGGGCGAGAAATGGAGAGGAGCGCGCTGATGGCGGTCGAGGAAGTGAATAGGAGCGAGAGCTTCGATTTCACCTTTACTCCTTATTTGCGTGATCCGGGCGGCATCGTCACTGCCTATCACATCGCGTGCGACTATCTCATTCGCGAGAAGAAAGTTGAGCATATAGTCGGTTGCTATACATCGGCGTCGCGCAAGATGGTCATTCCCATCGTGGAGCGCACCGATCGCCTGCTGTGGCATCCGGCGCGATACGAGGGGTTCGAAAGCAGCGATAACGTCATCTATGTCGGCGCCGCGCCAAACCACACGGTAGTGCCGCTCGTCAAACACATGCTCGAGCACATTTCAGGCGACGTGTTCTGCACGGGCTCGAACTATGTGTGGACCTGGGAAACAAACCGCGTGCTGCGCGAAATCGTTACCAACGCGGGTGGCCGCATTCTTGCGGAACGCCTCCTTGAGCTCGGTGAGACGGCGGTGGCTCACATCGTACAGGAGATCATTGACCGAAGGCCGCCTGCGATCTTCAACACGCTGGTCGGAGAGTCGAGCTATGTCTTCATGCGCGCACTGCACGAAGCGTCGCTTCGCGCAGGATTCTCCATGCCCGTACTGAGCTGCAGCCTGTGCGAGCCGGAGCTGAAGCTGATCGGTTCGGCCGCGTCGACAGGCTGCGTGACCTCGTCGGCCTATTTCGAGAGCATCCAGACAACCGAGAACCGCTCTTTTGTTGCGCGATGGAAAGAACGTCACGGCGCCGACAGCCGTGTTTCCGTTGATGGTCAATCGACCTATGTTTGCGTGATGCTGCTGGCACGCGCCATCCGCCGCGCCGGCTCCGCCGATGTCCTGGTAGTGCGGCGCGCGGCCGCGAATAATCGCTACGATTCACCGCAGGGGCCGATCTGGGTCGATCCGGACAACAATCACTGCTTCCTGACGCCACGGCTCGCGCGCTCCGTGCCCGGCTGCCAGTTCAAGATCTTCTGGGAAGCCGATGCGCCAGAACGCCCAGATCCGTACCTCTCCAACCTCGATTTGGCCGCAATCGGGCCAAAGGCGGCGAACAGAATGGATGCGATCACGAAACGGCCAACCCACTTGCGCGTCGTCAAATGATGAGATCATCCCCCTTCTCGGTGCGCGGCCGACGCGCTCTGATGATCGCGAGAGACGAGCGCGACATTTCGATCGTCCGCCGGCAACTCAACCGTCTCGGCATGACGGTCGCGGAGGCCGATCCAGGTCGGCTCGTGGACCAGGAAGTTGCTGTCGACGTGATCGTCCTAGACGCCGACAGCATCCCGATCAAATCTGACGCAACGCCGTCCTTGAGGATGAACACGCCTGTCATTGCCCTTATTGGGACGGAGACCCCCAGCCGGCTGAAGTGGCTCCTCGAGCTGCAACCCGCTTCATTTCTCGTCAAGCCTTTGCGATCCGCAGGACTGTACACCGCGCTCGTGGTCGCATTCGACCGTGCACAACGATCAACCGAAGCGGCTGCTTATGTGGAGAAGCTGGAGGACCGCATTCGCTTCCGGCGTGTTGTGTTCGCTGCGGTGCTCCAGTTGATGCGCACACACGGACTTTCCGAAGAGGACGCTTTCGCGCTGATACGGCAGACCGCGATGCGGCATCGCGCGACGATAGAACAGTTGAGCGCCGAAATCGTTGCATCAGGTGGTTTGCCGAACCGGAACAGCAGGACCGCCTGAGTACGGACAGAATGCCTGCAGACGGCCATAGTGATTTCCCCGAATTCACCTACTTCATTCTCGGCATCGTCGAGGCTTACTAGAGGCTGACTGCAGAGGCTGGAGCCGGCCGCTCCTAATGGTCTGGTTGGAAGCTCGAGTTCTGCCGGGCCCACCAGTGTTGCTTTCGTATCGGTTCGCAGTAGAACTCGGATTCGCACGGCCTGACTCGGCCGTCGGGCGGATGGCGCGGGCTGCAACGACGGCTCGGCGGTTCACCCATCGTCTTTTGATTTGTCTTTGGGCTCTTCGATGTTGGCGTAACGGTCGTGGCTATCCTTGACGTCGCTGCGCTTGCCGAACAGCGCGGCGGCTTCGTCGAACAGCAGCAGTAGGCCGCGTCTCACCGCAGCAAACAGTCGGCTGATATCGAACCTCGCGACCATCATCATCTTCTCCCTCGCTTGCCACTCAATGTGCTTCGGCTTGGAGTCTCGACCGTGATCGGCGCAAGGGATCCCATCATCTCAATTCAATGAAGCCGGCGGCCTGAAGGGGTCCCGATGACGCCGATGGGAGGCGCCCTACTAAAACGGGGAGTTGTCGAGCGAAACATGGCTTGACGCCGCCCGCCGCCAACTGTTCAAGCTTCCAATGCGGCTGAGATGACGCCGCCAAACAAGACTCCAGACAAGTAAATTACTGCGTTCCGCAGCGCGACTGAATGTGGCCGACTGCTCCCGGCACTGTGCGATCGATTAGTCCGCTTATCCCAGTCGCTCCCAAGGTTCGCATATTGCTACCGGTTCACTAGCCAGAAGATTACACTCAGCACCACGCTGATGATGAGCGAGGTCATCAGCGGAAAGTAGAAGGAAAAGCCGGGCCGCTCGATAGCGATGTCGCCGGGAAGCCGACCGAGCCCAAGCCTGCCGATAAAAGGCCAGACGACGCCAGCGGCGAGGAAGACCAGCCCGACGATGATGAGTGTGCGGGACATCCTAACCTCCTTCAACCTGGCGTCCAACCGCCGCGAGCCGACACTATCCATCACGGCGACGGCACCACCTTCAGTCGGTTCGCCATCAACCGTCATCGCGCCGACACAAGCCCGCTAAAGCGCTACCGGATTATTTCTTGTTCGCGGCGGCCTCGTTTTTCAGCTGCTCTAGAATTGGACCAAGTTCTTTCAGCGCGGCGGCGTCCTCCGCGCTGAGTTGCTCCGGCGGGCAACGCGGATCGGTGCGCTGCACGGCGTGGAACATTGCGCGCGTTAGCGGCAACGGCGCGCAACCGTGATCCTGCTCGCAGACGAGGTCAAATTCCGCCCGCGCCGCCTGATGACACTCGAAGCAATTGAGCCCCAGAAAGTTGTTAACTTCCTCCGCTCCGTGGCTGACAATTTTCGTGCCGTCCTTGTTGGTGTCGAGGGCGAAGAACTCCCAGTCGTTTGTCTTCGGGCTGAACCCCTTCTGCTGCTTGACCATAGCCTCGTTGGGGATCAACTGCAGCACGGTTCCTTCGGGAAATTCGCCGCTTCCCGCCTGAGCGACAGCGACGGTGCCCTTCAGATTGTCGGCCAAATTGCCCACAAAGAAGTGCTTTACTGGAGTCATCTTTGTGATGCATTGGAATGTGGACCCGTCGACCTTGTATTTCGGTTCGCCGGCCTGCGCGCTGCCGACGCATAACAGAACCGCGGCAAAGCACGAAACCTTACCTGTCTCGGCAAAAATATTCCTGAGGCTCTCCTTCATCGATTTCCTCCCGCCTTGGTTTGGTATCGCTCACGCCTTTATAGCGCGCAATCAGGCCGGTCGCATCTGGGCATTACCCTCCACAGGGGCACGAAAGCCGACATCGCCGGAGGTCCGCATCGGGCCACAAACAGACCCGACGTGCGCCTTTTGGTTCAGCCGCCTCGTCACTCCGCCACGGCGGCCGAGGCCCCAGGCAACGGTGCGCGCAGTTCAGGTTCAATCAGCGCCTGATAGCGCGAAGACTCGGCGCGCTCGATTGCCGCGATATCGGGCGCGGCGCCATTGCGCCAGCCAACATAGGCGTCGCTGGCTTCGACACCCATTGCTTCGGCAACGAGCTGAACCCAGTTCCTGACCCTGATGTTGTCGCGACCGTCGAGCGCCGCGAATTCGCGGTGGCATGGATGAAAGATCGTGCACACGGTGTCGGCGCGATTTGCGATCGCCGCCGACCAGGTCTCGCCGATCACCGTCCTCAGCGCGCCTGGCACGGCAGAAATGGCGCTGCACATGTGGCCGGGAAGCGCAGGTCCTTCGATCAGTTCGAGCCGTGGTATTCGCGACAGCACGCTGGCGATGCGATCGTTGATGGGTACGTGAGTTGAGAAACCGAGATGCCGGTGCAGCAGCGCGCGGCGCGGCACTGGAATGGTCAACAATGGCGCCAGCCGATCGATCGATGCGACGAGCAATTCGGAAATGTGCGTGATATCGAACGCAACGCTATTGCCCGGCGCCATGATGTCGGACATGTGCATGTGGCACGAGGGACACCAGGTAACGACAGTGCCGCGACCATCCTTCGTGGCGGCTTCATTGAAGCGGCTGACGGTCCGACCCGCCATGTTGCTTGCTCCATGCGGTTGATGGTCGTGGGCGGTGCCGCAGCAGTAGGCCGGGCCGCCGGCCGCGCTGACATCGTAGCCTGCACGCTCCAGCAGCATGATTGACAGCCGGATCATTTCGGCGTGGCGCAGCATGTTGCAGCCGAACCAGAACGTAATGCGATTGTCGCTCACAACCATTTCTCAAGCTCCTCATCGCTGAGCTGCAGTCGTGCGAAGGTCTTGATGCGCGGGAAATACGAAGGATCCTGCTTGGCCGGCAGCTGTCGCGTTTCGTTGATCGCGCGTTGCTTGGCGATCCGGACCAGCAGCATGGCATCAAGCCCGGCAGCCTTCTGCGGGCAGGCATCGACGCACTGGCCGCTCTTGGTGCAGGCGCCGACCCAGGCCACGGTCTCTTCTGGAGCGGCCTCACCGCTCGCCAGCCGGCGCAATCCACCGGTGACGATGCTCGGATCAGCACCACGCAAATTGACGTAGTCGACCATCGGACAGGCGTTGAAGCACGCCCCGCATTCCGTGCACAGGGCGGCAAGCTCTGGGCCGGACTGCAGCAGGAAAGCTTCGGTAGTTGGGGCGCGCGCTGCCGGAAGCTTAGTCATATCGAGCGCAAAATGCGCTCTCGTGCCCTTTCGGTCAAGGTTCTCCGCAGGCCAGTCGGCAAGGCGGTCGACGACTCAACCAACTTCCGCTCTGGGTCACTCGCGTCTTGGCCCGCTCCCCTGAATGTCTGCTTATCCCCTGACAGCGGCGGAACAGCAGACATCCCCAAGCTGCTGCTTCGGGCCCAGATGCTGACATTCTAGAGGCGTGGCTTGTAGCCTCGGCCATCCCCTTTCCGACAAGTACCTAATCTGCGAAAATTCGGCGCCGGGTCACCGGAATAAACAGGGAGGAAAGGCATGCTTACTAGACGAGGTTTCGGAACAGTAACGGGATGCGCAATTTGCAGCCTGGCAGGATTTTCCGCGATGGAAGCTTTGGCCCAAGGCTCTGCGCCCACCACAGCCAATGGTGTAACGAGGCAGATTTTGTCGCGCACTGACGGGCCTGCGGCAGGATACGAGACGATAATAATGGACGTGAAGATCGATAAGGGAACGGTCGTCGCTCGTCACACCCATCCGGGCATAGAATCGACTTACGTTATGGAAGGCGCAATCGAAGTGCCCGTGCAGGGACAAGAGACGAAGGTGCACAAGGCAGGAGAGGCATTCCAAATTCCGCCGGAAACGCCGCACGCTGGCGGAAAAGCACCGGACGAAAATGTGCACCTTATGATCAACTACATCGTCGAAAAGGGTAAGCCGCTCGCTAAACCCGTCTGAAAACCGTCGCGCAAAAGCCCTGGTTCATTCTTGCTAGGGCTTTTTCGTTCTGACGCTCTACAAACCATGCTGCGGATGACCGGTAATGGGATGGTCCGGCCGTGCTCCCGCCCTGCCAGCGACGAATGCTGGCAGGGGGCACCGAAGACAAGGAGCACGCCATGTCACAAAAGCTCGACACTTCGCCCGCCGTCATCGGCATCGATATCGGCAAGAACTCGTTCCACATTGTTGGCCAGAATCGGCGCGGTGCCATCGTGCTGCGGCAGAAGTGGTCACGTGGTCACGTGGCCAGGTGGAAACGCGGCTCGCCAACCTGCCGCCGTGCTTGATCGGTATGGAGGCCCGCGTAGGCGCCCATCATCTCAGCCGCAAGCTGCAGGTACTCGGCCACGATGCCCGACTGATGCCAGCCAAATACGTGCGGCCGTATGGCAAGGGACAGAAGAACGACTTCCGCGATGCGGAGGCGATCGCCGAGGCGGTGCAACGCCCGACCATGAAGTTCGTGGCGACCAAGACTGCCGACCAACTCGACCTGCAGGCGCTGCACCGCGTCCGCGAGCGCCTGGTCAGCCAGCGTACCGGCGTCATCAATCAGATCCGTGCGTTCCTGTTGGAACGCGGCATTGCGGTGCGGCAAGGTCTGCATTCCCTGCGGTCCGAGTTGCCGGGCATCCTCGCTACGCGCACCGATGTGCTCTTGCCTCGCATGTTGCGCATCATCGAGGATCTGGCGGGCGACTGGCGCCGGCTGGATGCGCGTATCGAGGGGCTATCGAGCGAGATCGAAACGCTGGCCCGTCAAGATAAAGCCTGCGAGAGACTGATGACGGTGCCTGGCATTGGCCCGATCATCTCGAGCGCACTGGTGGCCGCGATCGGCACTGGAGACGTGTTCTCGAAAGGCCGCGACTTCGGCGCCTGGCTTGGACTGGTGCCGAAGCAGATATCGACCGGCGACCGCACGATCCTCGGCAAGATATCAAGGCGCGGCAATCGCTACCTGCGCGCGCTGTTCGTGCAAGCCGCATGGGTCGTGCTGGTCAGGGTCAAGCGCTGGGAGCGCTATGGCCTCAAATCTTGGATCGAAGCCGCCAAGAAGCGAT
>JAEWFG010000402.1 GCA_023388935.1 Pseudomonadota bacterium
GGTTCGGCTTTGGCTACGTCGAATTCTTCCGCAACATGCCGCTGCTGGTGCAGCTGTTCCTGTGGTTCTTCGTGCTGCCGGAGCTGCTGCCGAAGGCCGCCGGCCTGTGGCTGAAGCAATTGCCGAACGCGCCATTCTGGACGGCTGCGATCGGCATCGGCCTGTTCATGTCGGCGCGCGTCGCTGTGCAATTGCAGGCTGGCATCGGTTCGCTGCCGCGCGGGCAGAAGATGGCCGCAACCGCGCTCGGCCTGACCACGGTGCAGAGCTATCGCTACGTGCTGCTGCCGATGGCGTTCCGCATCATCCTGCCGCCGCTGACCTCCGAGTTCCTCAACACCATCAAGAACACTGCGGTCGCCATCACCATCGGCCTGCTCGAGCTGACGGGACAGGCGCGCTCGATGCAGGAATTCTCGTTCCAGGTGTTCGAGGCCTTTACCGCCGCGACGATCCTCTACCTCCTCGTCAACGCCGTCGTCGTGACCGCGATGCGTTTCCTCGAGCGCTACGTCGCGATCCCCGGCTACATCACGGGGAAATAGCGCCATGCTCGGCAATTTCGATTTCGACGTCATCGTTCGCGCGCTGCCCTATCTGTTCTACGAGGGCATGAGCTTCACGCTGATGCTGACTGCGCTCTCCGCGCTCGGCGGCCTGATCTTCGGTACGGCGATCGCGCTGATGCGGCTCTCGGGCTACAAGACGCTCGGGCGCATCGCCGGCCTCTATGTCGACTTCATGCGCTCGCTGCCGCTGGTGCTGGTCATCTTCTGGTTCTACTTCCTGGTTCCCTATATCGGGCAGTGGCTGACCGGCGCCTCGCGCCCGATCACCGTCGGCGCCTTCGCGTCCTCGCTCATCACCTTCATCATGTTCGAGGCGGCGTATTTCTCCGAGATCATGCGCGCCGGCATCCAGTCGATCTCGCGCGGCCAACCGGCCGCGGCCAGCGCGCTCGGCCTGAGCTACGCCCAGACCATGCGCTACGTCGTGCTGCCGCAGGCGTTCCGCAACATGCTGCCGGTGCTGCTGACGCAGACCATCGTGCTGTTCCAGGACACCTCGCTGGTCTACGTGCTGTCGATCACCGATTTCCTTGGCGCCGCCAGCAAGGTCGCACAGCGCGACGGACGTCTGGTCGAGATGTATCTGTTTGCCGCCGTCGTCTACTTCACTATCTCCTGTATCGCGTCGTTCGGCGTTCGCCGCCTGCAGTCGCGCATCGCCATCCTTCGTTAGGTGGAAACGTGCATCTGAAGTCCGTCAGCGGGCCCCTCTTCACCTCTCCCACAGGGATAGGTCGGATCGCGTCAGCGATCCGGGTGAGGGGTTTTGCTTTATCGATAGACCCGAACCCCTCACCCGGCGCTTCGCGCCGACCTCTCCCTGTGGGAGAGGTGAACCGAATCTGCCGCAGGGCTTGAGACACACATGATCGAGATCAGCCACGTCGATAAATGGTACACCCCGACCTTCCAGGTGCTGACCGATTGCACGACCAGCGTCGCCAAGGGCGAGGTGGTGGTGGTTTGCGGGCCCTCCGGCTCGGGCAAGTCGACGCTGATCAAATGCGTCAACGCGCTGGAGCCCTTTCAGAAGGGCGATATCAGCATCGACGGCATCAAGGTCAACGATCCAAAGACCAATCTGCCAAAACTGCGTTCGCGCGTCGGCATGGTGTTCCAGCACTTCGAGCTGTTTCCGCACCTCAAGATCATCGACAATCTCTGTCTCGCCCAGGAGAAGGTGCTGGGCCGGGCGCACGACGAGGCGGTGACCAAGGGAATGGCGCTGCTCGAACGCGTCGGCCTGAAAGAGCATGCGCAGAAATTCCCTGCGCAGCTCTCCGGCGGCCAGCAGCAGCGCGTCGCCATTGCGCGTGCGCTCGCCATGGACCCCATCGCCATGCTGTTCGACGAACCGACCTCGGCGCTCGATCCTGAAATGATCAGCGAAGTGCTCGACGTCATGGTCGACCTCGCCCGCGACGGCATGACCATGATGGTCGTGACCCACGAGATGGGCTTTGCCCGCAAGGTCGCCAACCGCGTGATCTTCATGGACCGCGGCGAGATCGTCGAGGACGCCCCGAAGGACGATTTCTTCGGCAAGCCCCGCAGCGACCGCGCGCAGAAGTTCTTGTCGAAGATTCTGTCCCACTAACTCCATCGTCATTCCGGGATGCGCCGATGGCGCAGGCCCGGAATCCATAACCACTAGCCGGGGTTATGGATTCCGGGCTCATTCGCTGCGCGAATGCCCCGGAATGACGAATCGAGGGGTGATCGGCGCCCCTGATTAGCGTATAAGCGCGCGAAATTCCCCCTTTCCTGCCAGGAGACCTGCCTTGGACTCGATCGCCTACGTCAACGGCTCATTCGTCCCGCTCTCGGACGCCAAAGTCTCGATCCTCGATCGCGGCTTTCTGTTTGCCGACGGCATCTACGAGGTCTCGGCGGTGCTCGACGGCAAGCTGGTCGACAATGCCTCGCATCTGGCGCGGCTGGAGCGCTCGGTTGGCGAGATCAAGCTGAAGCTGCCGGAGACGGTCGAGCGCATCACCGAGCTGCAGAAGGAGCTCGTTGCGCGCAACAAGGTTGCGAACGGCCTCGTCTATCTCCAGGTCACGCGCGGCGCCGACAAGGGCCGCGACTTCGCGTTCCCCAAGGGCGACGTCAAGGCGAGCCTGGTGATGTTCACCTCCGAGAAGGACATCATCAACGTCGCCTCGGCCAAGACCGGCATCAATGTCATCACGGTGCCCGACATCCGCTGGGAGCGGCGCGACATCAAGAGCGTGGCGCTGCTGGCGCAGGTGCTGGCGAAGCAGGCCGCGGCCGAAGCCGGCGCGGGCGAAGCCTGGATGCTGGAAGACGGGTACGTCACCGAAGGCGGCTCATCCTCGGCGTTCATTCTGACGCAGGACGACGTCATCGTGACGCGGAAAAACTCCAACGCGATCCTGCCGGGCTGCACCCGCAAGGCCGTGGTGGCGCTCGCCGAAGAACGCCAGCTCCGCGTCGAGGAGCGCTCCTTCACGGTGGAAGAGGCGCTTGCCGCGAAGGAAGCTTTTGCGACTTCGGCTTCATTGTTCGTCCAGCCCGTGGTCGCGGTCGACGGCAAGAAGATCGGCGACGGCAAACCCGGTCCGATGGCGACGCGGTTGCGCGAGATCTACGTGGAGTTCGCCAAGGCGACCGCGGTTTGAGCGGCACACTTCACCGTCATTCGACGACGACACTGCCGCCACACACTCCACCGTCATCGCCCGGCTTGACCGGGCGATCCAGTATTCCAGAGACGGTTGTTGTTGAATCAAGGGGCCGCGGCGTACTGGATGCCCCTTCGGTTCATCACGACGCAAACGCGTCCTCTCACGTAGCTAATCACCTCTCACGCCGCCGACGCCTTCACCTTGACCGGATGAACCGCGCGGAACGCGATCGCGATTCTATTCCAGGCGTTGATGGCACCGATCAGCATGGTCAGGTTCACCGTCTCCGCGTCGGAGAACTGCGCGCGGACCTGCTCGTAGATCTCGTCGGGAGTGCGCGTCTCGGAGATCAGCGTCACCGACTCGGTCCAGGCTAGGGCCGCGCGCTCGCGGTCGGTGTAGAGCGGAGATTCACGCCAGGCATTGAGCAGATAGATGCGTTGCTCGGTCTCGCCGCGCTTGCGGGCGTCCTCGGTGTGCATGTTGATGCAGAAAGCGCAGCCATTGATCTGCGATGCCCGGATCTTGACCAGTTCGATCAGCGATTTCTCTAGTCCCGTGGACTGGATCTGCTCCTCCAGCGCCATCAGCGCCTTCATCGTGTCGGGGGCGGCCTGGTAGAAGTTCATGCGGGGTCTCATGATCGTTCTCCTTACTTTCTTGGGTTGATCTCAGTGGGCTCCGCCGGCCGAGACCTGGCCGGGCTTCTTCAGGAAGAGAGCGGCGATCAGGGCCACGATCAGGGCCATGCCGAGCAGGTAGAAGGTGTCGCTGAAGGCGAGGATATAGGCCTGCTTCTGCACGATATGGCCGATCGCGACATAAGCGCGATGCGTCGCATCCGCACGGTCGAGGACGCCGTGATTGATGAAGTACTGCGTGAGCTGTTCCAGCCGTGTCCGCGTCGCCTGCTCGAACACTGAAACCGACTGCATCAGCACGTTGGAATGATACTGCTCGCGCTTCGTCAGTAGCGTCTGCAGCGCGGCGATTCCGATGGCGCCGCCGAGGTTGCGCATCATGTTGAACAGGGCCGATGCGGAGCCGGCGTTCTCCGCCTCGATGCCCGCCGTTGCGACCGCCGACAACGGCGCAAACGCCAGCGCTTGGCCGACGGCGCGCACGACGTTGGGCCAGAACAGCTGGTCGGAGGCATACTCATTGGTCATATAGATGTTCATGAAGTTGGAAGCCGCGAACAGGGCAAAGCCGAGGCCGATCACGATGCGGGGGTCGAAGCGCTTCATCAGGCGCGGTACCAGCGGGATCAGCAGGAGTTGCGGCAGGCCGGTCCAGGCCAGCACCATGCCGATCTGCTCGGAATTGTAGCCCTGGATGCGGGAGAGATAGACCGGCAGAATGTAGACCGATCCGTACAGGGCGACGCCCATCAGGAAGTTCGCGAGCACGCCGAAGCCGAAATTGCGGCGGAAGAGGAGGCGCAGGTTGAGTAGCGGCTTCTTCGCCGTCAGCTCGATCGCAATGAACAACGCCAGCGCGACTGCAGCAATCACGGCAAGGCGCACGATGAAGGGCGAGCCGAACCAGTCGTCCTTGTTGCCTTCCTCGAGCACGGTCTGCAGTGCCGAGAGGCCGATCGCCATGGTGATGATCCCCGGCCAGTCGCCTTCGCGCAGCAGTGCCAGGTTCATCGGCTTGGCTTCGAGCGAGAAAAACAGCATCGCGATCATGATCGCGCCGGGTACAACGTTGACATAGAAGATGTATTGCCAGCCGTAATTCTCGGTGAGATAGCCGCCGATGGTCGGACCAATCGCCGGCGCGAAGGTCGCGGAGATCGCGAACATGGCGAGGCCAATCGTCTGCCTCGCCTTCGGCAAGAGCGTGATGATCAGCGTGAAGGCCATCGGGATCAGCACGCCGCCGGTAAAGCCCTGGACGGCGCGGAGCGCGATCATCTGCGGCAAGTCGTGCGCTAGGGCACAGGCCGCCGAGAACACCAGGAACAGGACGGCGTTGGTGAGGAGGTAGATGCGGACCGAGAACACCCGCGCGAGCCATCCCGAGAGTGGGATCACCACGATCTCCGCGATCAGATAGGAGGTCGAGATCCAGCCGCCGTCGTCGATGCCGGCGCCGATCGCGCCCTGGATGTCGGCGAGCGAGGCATTGACGATCTGGATGTTCAGCACCGCCATGAAGGCGCCGAGCGTGGCGCCTATCACGGCGATCCAAGTCTTGGCCGACACGGCCGGCGAAGCAGGTGCCGCGGGGGCAGGAATGTTCGTGGCGGATGCGGCGTTGAGGGCGGGCTGGAGCGTGCTCATGGAAGCCTCGTCTCGGTTACGGAGACAGGATGCATTAGGCGGATGGTTTCGATAATCGAGGAAGTTTTGGAAGGATCGTCCGGCAAGACTTGATAATCCTGCCGGCCCTTCCCGGCCTCAGCCGCCGTCCGGGCGGGACGTGTCGGCGGCGAGGCGCTTGGCCGTCTCGCGCTCAGCCAGCACGGTAGCCTTGGTGTCGACGGTCGGCACCGCGGACATGCCGGGCCGCAGCAGGCCGGTCAGGCTGTGGTCGTCGAGCACGATCTTCACCGGCACGCGCTGCACGATCTTGGTGAAATTGCCGGTGGCGTTGTCAGGCGGCAGCAGCGCGAATTCGAGCCCGCTCGCCGGCGACAGGCTGTCGACATGGCCGCGCAGGTTCTGGTTGCGGAAGCTGTCGACGCGCAGCTCGACCGGCTGGCCGGCGCGCACATGGGTCAGCTGCGTCTCCTTAAAATTCGCGACCACATAGACCGCATCGAGCGGCACCACCGCCATCAGCTGCGTGCCCGCCTGCACGAACTGGCCGACGCGCAGCGAGCGGGCGCCGACCGTGCCGTCGACCGGCGCGGTGATCTCGGTATAGGACAAGTTCAGTGCTGCCTGCTGCGCGACCGCGCGGGCGCGTTCGAGCTGGGCTGTGGCCTGGGCGCGTTGGGTGGTGAGCACATCGACCTTGCGCTGCGCGGCCACGAGACCTGACTTGGCATGCTGTAATTGCGCGTTGCTCGCGCGTAGCGCCGCATCGGTCTGCTGCGCACGCTGGATCGTGCCGGAGCCCGACTTCATCAGGTCGTCGTAGCGGGCGCGTTCCTCCTGCGCGAATTTCAGATTTGCGTCTGCAGCAGTGACATCGGCGGTGCTCTGCTCGATGATCGGCTGCTGCAGTTCGAGTTGGGCATCGATGTTACGCACCGAGGCTTCGCCGGCGGCGACGTCGGCGCGGGCCTGGTCGAGCGCCGCCTTGAAGTCGCGGTCGTCGATCTTCGCCAGCGTCTGACCCGCCCGAACCTTCTCGTTGTCGCCGACCAGCACCTTCGCGATGTAGCCCGAGACCTTCGGCGCGATGATCGTGGAGTCGGCCTTCACATAGGCGTCGTCGGTGGATTCGAGATAGCGGCCGGTCTTCAGGTAGTCGTAGCCGTAGTCCCCGGCTACGGCGACGCCGAGCGCCAACGCCAGGCCGATGGCCGCACGCTTGATTGCCTGGCGGGACGGGAGGAGGCTGATTTTCTTATTTGTTTCAGTAACATAAGAAGCGTTCGACATGGGCATCCTCCGAAATCCTTGGCGCCCCGTTTCGTGCGGTACGCTGTTGATGTCCGCAAGATGTGTTGTCCCGGACGTTGTGATAATCCCGGATTTGCCGGAAGCATTATCCAGCATTGGCGGATAATCGGAGCCTTGAGCCATGGATCGCTTCACCAGCCTCACCGCCTTCGTCCGCGTGGTCGAAAACGGCGGCTTTTCCGCCGCCGCCCGCCGCCTCAACATGTCGACGACCATGGTGAGCAACCACGTCCAAGCGCTGGAAGACCGGCTGGGCGTCCGGCTGCTCAACCGCACCACGCGCAAAGTGAGCCTCACCGAGATCGGCAAGGCCTATTACGACCGCTCGACCCAGATCCTCGCCGATCTCGAGCAGGCCGACGACATCGCCGGTGCGCTGCAGTCGACGCCGCGCGGCACGCTGCGCATCCACACTGCCACCCACATGGTGCCGTTCGTCGCGCCCGTGATGGCGGAATTCCTCGCGACCTATCCCGAGGTCAAGGTCGATTTGCGCATGGGCGAGACCAATGTCGACCTGATCGAGGAGGGGTTTGATCTCGCGTTGCGCATGATCGCGCCGCCGGACTCGAGCCTGATCGTGCGAAGCCTTGCGACCTGGCGGCACGTGCTGTGCTGCTCGCACGCCTATATCGAGGCGCATGGGCGTGTGCAGACGCTCGAGGAGCTTGCCGAGCACAATTGTGTGCGCCACATCAACTACCCATTCGACGAGTGGCGCTTCTTCGATCGCAAGGGCACGCCGGCCTCGGTGCGCGTGTCGGGCAATCTGATCACCAACAGCGGCGAAGCCCTGCGCGCGGCGGCATTGCAGGGCGCAGGCGTTAGTTTGGCGGCCGGATTTCTGGTTGGCGACGACCTCGACGCCGGGCGGCTGGTGCGCCTCCTGCCGGAATACCGGCCGGTCGAAATGTCGATGAACGCGGTCTATCCGCATCGCCACCATTTGTCCGCGAAGGTGAGAACCTTCATCGACATGCTCGTGCACCACAGCGCGGAACAGCAGAAGCTGATCAATCCCTATGCCTGAGTGACGCGGCGTCGGCCGACCGAACGCTGTCTCCTGGGCCATGCGTGTCAACCGTAGGCGCGCATCTTCGCAGGCGATGGCGCGTCGAACTCAGTGAGCAGTCGGTCGACCTCGGCTTTCGCCTTTGCAATCGCAGCGTCCTTCACCGGGCCATAGCCGCGGATATCCATCGGCGTTTTTGCAATTGCGACGAGATCGGGCAGATGCGCCGCGTCGAGCCCGCCGAGCATCCGTTCAATCAGGCCTTCATACCAGGTGATCAACTCCCGTTCGGCGCGCCGTTCCGCGGTGTAGCCAAACGGATCGAACGGCGTGCCGCGAAGCCCTTTCAACCGCGCCAGCATGGCGAGCGGCATCTGGATCCACTGGCCGAAGGCACGTTTGCGCGGGCGGTCGCGCGCGTCGCGTTCGGACGGCAGGAACGGCGGGGCGAGGTGATACTGGATGCTGAAGCCGTCCTCGAACTCGCGCTTCAGTTCGTCGAGAAAGCCGCTCTGCATGTGCAGCCGCGCCACCTCGTACTCATCCTTGTAGGCCATCAGCTTGAACAGGGCACGCGCGACCGCCTCGGTGAGTGCCGTGCTGTTCAGGGCGGACTCGGCGTCGCGTACTCCTGCGACGGTCGTCCTGTAGCGCGCAGCATAGGCTTCGTCCTGATAGGCGGTGAGGTAATCGGCACTCCGGTCGATGATCTGGTCGAGCGTCTCGGCTGTGGGCGCTTCGTCCGCCTTCGGCAAAAAGGCCGGATCGGAGGCGGCGATCCGGCCCCAGGCAAATGCCTGCTTGTTGCGCTCGACCGCGACGTCATTGAGCTCGATCGCGCGCAGCAGCGCCGGCAGCGCGACCGGAACCAGTCCGTGCTGCCAGGCAAAGCCGAGCATGATGACGTTGGCATAGACGGCATCGTCGAGCAGGCGTTCGGCCAGCGCGTTCGCGTTGATCGTGTCGAGATTGTCGTCCCCGATCACGCGGCCAATCGCGCGCAGTCGGGCGGGCGAGGCGAGATCGGCGTCGCGGAAGCGAACGACGTCGCCGGTCGGCATCTCCGCGGTGTTCACCGCGGCGCGCGTGCCGTGGCGATAGGTGCCGGACGCCTTTGGCGAGGAGCTGACGACGAGGTCGCAGCCGATCAGTGCATCGGCCGCGCCCTGGTCGATGCGCACCTGATGCAGCGCCTCGGGGCTCGCGGCAAGCCGGATGTAGCTCAGCACGGGCCCGAATTTTTGCGCAAAGCCCGTAAAGTCCAGCACGGAGACACCGCGTCGTTCGAGATGCGCGGCCATGCCTATCAGCGCGCCAACCGTGATCACGCCGGTGCCGCCGACGCCGGTGACGAGAAGGTCATAGGGGTGATCGAGCGGCATGGAGGCGGGCAGGGGAAGCGTGGCCGCGTAGCCGATCGCGTCGATCTGGCTCGCGCTTTTCTTCCGGCGCGTTGCGCCTTCAACGGTCACGAAGCTCGGGCAGAAGCCATTGAGGCAGGAAAAGTCCTTGTTGCAGGCCGACAGATTGATCCGGCGCTTGCGGCCGAACGGCGTCTCCTTCGGCTCGACGCTGAGGCAGTTCGACTCGACCGAGCAATCGCCGCAGCCTTCGCAGACGAGGTCGTTGATGTAGGCAAAGCGCTTGGGGTCGGTCATCTGTCCGCGCTTGCGCCGGCGGCGCTTCTCGGTGGCGCAGGTCTGCTGATAGATCAGGACCGAGACGCCGGAGATGTCACGCAGCTCGCGCTGCACGGCGTCCATCTCCTCGCGCGGATGGATGGTCACGCCGATCGGCAGGTCTGCCGGGGAAAACTGCGCGGGATCGTCCGACACCAGCGCGATGCGCACAACGCCCTCCGCGCGGACGCTGTGCGCGATGGCATGCACGCTGATGGGGCCATCGACCGGCTGGCCGCCGGTCATCGCCACGGCATCGTTGAACAGGATCTTGTAGGTGATGTTGGCCCTGGCGGCGATCGCCTGCCGGATCGCCATCGAGCCGGAGTGATAGTAGGTGCCTTCGCCGAGATTCTGGAAGATGTGCTTGTGCCCCGTGAATCTCGACGAAGCCGCCCAGTTCACGCCCTCTCCGCCCATCTGGATCAGCGAGGAGGTCTCACGGTCCATCCAGCTTGCCATGAAGTGGCAGCCGATGCCGGCCAGTGCTTTCGAGCCTTCCGGCACCTTTGTCGAGGTATTGTGCGGGCAGCCGGAGCAGAAATACGGCGTGCGCGTCGCGCCAGCGACGTTGATCGTGCGCTCTGCCCCCGGCAACAAGGCAGCCGCACGCGCGGCGAGATTGCGGCCCGGAAACATTGGATCGAGCCGGCGCGCAAGCACAGCGGCGAGCGCGCGCGGCGACAATTCGCCGGTCCAGGAAATCAGCCGGGCGCCGGTCTCGTCGTGCTTGCCGACCATGCGCTCGGGCTTCGCGCCCGGATAATCGTAGAAATACTCCTTGAACTGGCTCTCGATGATACCGCGCTTTTCCTCGACCACGAGGATCTCGCGCTTGCCCTTCACGAATGCCATGGCGTCATGCAGCGCTAGCGGCCAGACCATGCCGACCTTGTAGACGTCGATGCCGATGCTGCGGCAGGCCGCTTCATCGAGGCCCATCAGCCGCAGCGCTTCCATCAAGTCGAGATGCGCCTTGCCGGTGGTGACAATGCCATAGGTCGCGTTGGGAATGTCGTAGATGTGGCGATCGATCGGATTGGCCTTTGCGAAGGCGTAGACCGCGTGCTTCTTCGCCTCCAGCCGTTCCTCGATCTGGGGGCCCGGCAGGTCGGGCCAGCGATAGTGCAGGCCGCCTGGTGGGGGCGTGAAGTCGGGCGTGTGGACGGCGCGCGGCGGGCGCAGCGCGACGGATGCGCCTGATTCCACGATCTCCGATATCGCCTTGAAGCCGACCCACATGCCGGAGAAGCGGCTCAGCGCGTAGCCATATTCGCCGAATTCGAGGTACTCGCCGACGCTGGCCGGATGCAGCGTCGGCATGAACCAGCTCATGAAGGCGACGTCGGACTGGTGCGGCATCGAGGAGGAGACGCAGCCGTGATCGTCGCCCGCGACCACCAGCACGCCGCCATGCGGCGAGGAGCCGTAAGCGTTGCCGTGCTTGAGCGCATCGCCGGAGCGATCGACGCCGGGGCCCTTGCCGTACCAGAGCCCGAACACGCCATCGACCTCGCGATCTCCTTGCGTCTCGACCTGCTGCGAGCCGAGCACTGCGGTTGCCGCGAGGTCCTCGTTCACGGCCGGCAGGAACTCGATGCGATCGCGCTTCAACCGCTCCGCGATGCGCCACAGTTCGAGATCGACGCCGCCGAGCGGCGAGCCGCGATAGCCGGAGATGAAGCCGGCGGTATTGAGGCCGCTCGCACGGTCGCGCCTGATCTGGTCGAGCGCGATGCGGACGATCGCCTGTGTGCCCGTGAGGAAGACGCGGCCCTCCTCGCGATCGTAGCGGTCGGAAAGCTCGTAGCTGTCGAGTGACGGAATGGCGTCCATGCGGACCTCCCGCGGCAATCCCTGCCGGATCAGCGGAGGTTAAGCCTGGAGCGATGGTAGGTCTTACCTATCCATTCTGATCTGAGCCGAATTTGGGTATGAGTTTGCGAAAATGGCCTCATGTTGGCATATTCTACCGGATGGAGGCGCTCTCATGATTGGAGACCAGGACGCGCGGATTCTCGCCCATCTCCAGAAGGACGGCCGCGCCACGAACCAGCAGCTTGCGGAGGAGGTCGGCATGTCGACCTCGGCGTGCTGGCGCCGGGTGCGCGCGCTCGAAGAGAGCGGCGTTATCCAGGGCTATGCGGCGCTGGTTGCGCGCGAGCAGGCGGGCTTTGCGATGTCCGCCATCCTTCACGTCTCGCTGGAGCGGCACGACGCGAAATTCGTCGATGAGTTCGTCGCGCGCGTCACGACGCGGCGCGAGGTGCTGGAGTGCTTTGCGACCACGGGCGACGCCGATTATCATTTGCGCGTCGTCGTGCAGGACATGGTCGCCTACAACAGATTCCTCGACGAGTTCATGTTCCGTATCCCCGGCATCCGCTACGTCCGCAGCAACGTGGTGCTGAAGGAGATCAAGACCGGTGTGGCGCTGCCGTTCTAGCCAGCGTCGCGCGCATATCTCTCTCCTCACCCTGAGGAGGCCGCGCAGCGGCCGTCTCGAAGGGCGAGGCCACAGTCGGGCCTTCATCCTTCGAGACGCTTGCTTCGCAAGCTCCTCAGGATGAGGGTCGAGAGCTACCGCCCCTCCCGCACAAACCTGTTCCGCAACGTCCCGACACCGGTGATGTCGATCTCCACGACGTCGCCGTGCTTGATGTCGGGCGAGGCGCCATCCGTGCCCATCCAGATCACGTCGCCGGGCCATAGCGTAAAATACTTGGTCAGCTCGACCAGGAACGGCACCACGCCGAAGATCATGTCGTTGGTGTGGAAGCGGTTGGTCTCCTTGCCGTTGACCCTGACGATCGTCTGCATCTTGGCGAGATCGGCCTCGGTCTCGATCCACGGCCCCATCGGCTTGAACGTGTCGGCGTTCTTCGAGCGCCACAGGCTGCGGTCGGCCTTCTGCCAGCTGCGCTCGCTGACGTCGTTGCCGATGGTGTAGCCGAATACGCAATCCATCGCGTTCTGCTCGGTGAGATGCTTCACCTTCTTGCCGATGACGACGACGAGTTCGCCTTCGTAGTGGATCTTGTCCGTCGCGAAGGACGGGATCACGACCTCCTCGTCATGGGCGATCAGCGCATTCTGCGCGCGATAACCAATTTCGGGCCTGTCAGGCACCGCCGGCACCTCGCCGCGCTTGTCGGCGGCTTCCTTCAGGTGCTTCAGGTAGTTCAGGCCGACGCAATAGAAGGTGCGCGGGATCAGCGGCAGCTCGATCTTGACCTGCGACAGCGGATGCGTGCGCGAGCTGCGCTGCCATTCGCCGAACGGATCGCCGTCGATCGCGACTACCTTGTCGCCCTCGATGATACCCCACGACGTCTTGTCCGAGGCGGTGAATTTCAGCCAGCGCATAGTCTGTCCTCGCTGTTATTCCGCGGCATCGCGCGGCTGTACTTTCCAGGCTCCGGCAGCCGGCCGATTGAGCCCGAGATTTTCCCGCAGCGTCTTGCCGCGATAATCCTTCTGGAACAAGCCGCGCCGCTGCAATTCCGGTACGATGTGTTGCACGAAATCGGCGTAGGAGCCGGGCACATAGGTCGCGGCGATGACAAAACCGTCACAGCCGCGCTCGACGAACATCTGTTCCAATTTGTCCGCGATCTCCTTGGGGCCGCCGACCATCGCGTCGTGGACCTGGCCACGGCCGGAGAAGGTGACGAAGTCGCGCGCGCTTGGGTTGCTCTTGCCTGATGTCTTGAGCACGCCGTCGCGGATGCCCAAAATGCCCTGCATGCTCTTCAGTTCTTCCGTCGTCAGCGGTTCATCGAGATCCTTGGAGGCGAAATCGTAGTTGAGCGCTTCGGCGAGCAATGACAGTGCGTCGATCTCGAGCGGCAGCTTGTTGATCAGCGCCATCTTGTCTTCGGCTTCGGCCTTGGTCGCGCCGCAGACCGGCGTAGTCAGGTTGCAGAGGAACATCTGGTCGGGATCGCGGCCGGCCTTCGAGGCCTCGTTGCGCACGGCCGCATAGCCTTCCTTGGCGCCCGCGAGATTGCGCGCGGCGGTGAAGATCACCTCGCCCCATCGGCCGGCAAAGCGCTGGCCGCGGCCGGACGCGCCGGCCTGGATGATCACGGGATGGCCCTGGTCCGAGCGCGGCACGGTGAACGGCCCGCGCGACTTGAAGGCCGCACCCTTGTGATCGAGCCGCTTCACCTTGGCCGGATCGGCAAAGCGGCCGCTCTTTTTGTCCATGATGAGCGCGCCGTCCTCCCAGGTGTCCCAATGGCCGAGCACCACCTCCATGAACTCGTCGGCGCGGTCGTAGCGGGAGTCGTGTTCGGGATGGGAGTCGCGCCCCATGTTGAGCGCCTCGCCGTCATTGAGCGAAGTGACGACGTTCCAGCCCGCGCGCCCGCCGGACATCAAATCGAGTGTGGCGAAACGGCGCGCGACGTCGAAGGGCTCGTAATAGGTGGTCGAGCAGGTGGCCCCGAGGCCGAGCTTGTCCGTGACCATGCCCATCGTGGTCAGCACGATCAGCGGATCCATCTTCACGCAGCGGATGCCGTATTCGACGGTGTGGGCGTGGTCGTTGCCGTAGCGGTCCGGCATCGCCAGGCGATCGTCGAAGAACGCCATGTGGAACTTGCCGGCCTCGAGGATCCGGGCGATCTCCTGATAGTAATCCGCCGACATCGAATCGTCGCGTGAATCCGGATGCCGCCAGGAGCTCGGCAAATTCGTGCAGTTCTGCGCCTGAAGGAAGCCGACCAGTACCATCTGCCGCGTCATGCTGCTGTTCTCCGAATTTCGTCAGGCCAGATCGAGCACTGTTTCGAGCCTGTATTCGCGCGCCAGCGCGCGCAGTCTGTCCCAGGTCGCATCCTCGATCTCGATGCCGTCGCGCAGGCGCTGCTCTTCGCGCAAACCCTCGATCTCGCCGGGATAGTAGACACCTTTGCTGCCCTCGGACGGCGGTGTCGATTTCAGGTAATGCGCGAATTCCGCGACCTCGCGCTTGAACTCCTTCAGCGGACGGAACGCGGCGACGTTGAACACCGCCATGAAGCAGCCGTCATTGTGCCGCCCGGTGGGTTCGACGCCGAAGCCGAGACCGGTGAGCAGGCCGCATAGCACCTCGACCATGGCGGCGAGCCCACTGCCCTTGTAGCCTTCGGTGCCGCCGAGCGGCAGCAGCGCGCCGCCCTTGCGGTATTGGGTCGGATCGGTGGTGTGCCGTCCTTCGGCATCGATGATCCACCCCGTCGGAATCTCCTCGCCGCGGGCGACCGCGAGTTGGATCTTGCCGGCCGCGACCGCCGATGTCGCCATGTCCAGATAGAAGGGAGCATCGAGGTCGGACGGCACCGCGATCGAGATCGGGTTGGTGCCGAGCCGCGCCTCCTTACCCCCGAACGGCGCCACGTGTTTTGGCGAGCGCCCGGAGTCCGCCGTCGCTATCCCGATCATGCCTTCGCGCATCGCCATCAGCGGATAGGCGGCGAGACGGCCGACATGGCTCTGCCGGAACACGGTGCAGGCGGCGACATTTGCCGTCTTGGCCTTCTCGATCGTCAACGCCATCGCCTTGGCGTTGACGTGGAAGCCAAAACCCCACTGGCCGTCGATCACGGTCGTGGTCGGCGATTCCTGGACGATGGACCAATTGGCGCCGGGAACGATGTGACCGGCTTTGATGCGATCGATATAGGTGGGAACCGCAATCACGCCGTGCGAGTCGTGTCCGGCGAGATTGGCGTTGGTGCAGCCGACCGCGACGGCGTCGGCTTCTTCCTCGGAGGCTCCGGCGGCACGGAGCAATGCGGCGCTGATGCGCGTGAGGCGGTCGGCCCGGACGATCGGCATGGCGTTTCCTCGGCGTGGTACCCTTAACGGGCTGCTCGTTGGGTGCCATCGTCTCAAAGCGCGGGAGCGATATCAATCTCCCGTAAACCAATACAGGGCTGCAAATTCGTAAAGAGAACGCGCCTTTCGTCGTGTGCCGGCGCACCCAACATGCCGCGAGGCGGGATTCCCGACAGTTTGCCGCCCCACATTCTCAGCTCGTTCACTTTGATTGTGGGTTCGCGGCACGCAATAGCGACCATTTAGGCGGTGGCCGTTCATAAGGCACGCGGAATAAAAGGGCAGAAATGCCCGGGAGTTGAGTTCGTGCAGACGAGATGCAGGGCTTCGTGATTTCCAAGCCGCTGCCGGCGCCGCAGATGGCCGAGCTGCTGCAACCGATGGTGATGCCTGTCGCGCCACCGCTCCAACCCGAGCCGAATCTTGCCGCCGCCGAAGCCGCGGCGCTACGGCTGAGAGGCGCCGTCATCTAGCGGCTGTGGGTGCAGCTCGCGAACGTCGTGATCTGCGCCCTCGGCCTTGCTCGGAAAATCCTGCGGCCCGGTCAGCGACGTCTGCTCGACGAACAGCGCGAGGATCGTGCGCGCGCCTTCGGCGAATGTGCTGCCCTCGTCCAGGCCAAGCTCGGAGCACCAAGCGCCGTTCATCGGCTCATGGTCGTCGAACACCGCCATGGCCGGCCCCCACCACCAGGCGGGCGCCGGCGAGCGCTCCTCCGCGGGCACGACGTGCCAGCGGGCGATCTCCTCCATCACGCGCTCGAACTCCAGGTGTGCAGCCTGATGCATTCGCTCCATGCTCCCTGAATCCGAGCCGGACGACATGCCGACGCGCGGACGTGATCGCGGCCTTGACGCTCGGAAAAAGTCGGCTCGCCCAATCGGCCGAGCCACGCAGGCCGGCACCATCGCCGGCGACGCGGGAAAAAAGCGGTCGCTGGACATTCACCAGCACCGACAGTGCATCTTAGCCGTTTAGGCGCCCGCCGGGCAAGGCGTGGGCTCCCACGTTGCCTAATGCGACCTCAGCGGATGTGCTTTCCGGTGCCAGGCCCAGGCGGTGCGGATGACCGTAGGCAGGTCGGAGTGACGCGGCACGAAGTTCAGCACTTTTCTCGCAGCAGAAGGATCCGCGACCAGATAAGTGGGATCTCCGGCGCGGCGCGGCTTGACGGTGTGCGGCACCTCGCGCCCGGTCTCCTGCGTGATCGCGTTCAGGATCTCGCGCACGGAAAAGCCGGAGCCGGTGCCGAGATTGAAGCTGCCGCCGGAGTGGCCCTGTTCCAGAAGCTTGAGCGCGGCGACATGCGCGGCGGCGAGGTCGGTGACATGGATGTAGTCGCGGATCGCGGTACCGTCGGGCGTGTCATAATCGTCACCGAATACGGCGAAGTCGACATGGCCTTGCAAGGCCATCATGGCGCGCGGAATGAGATGGGTCTCGTTGTCACGCAGCTCGCCGATGCCGCCGGCGGGATCGGCGCCGCTGGCGTTGAAATAGCGCAGGCAGAATGCGCCAAAACCATAGGCGGCGCGATAGTCGGCGAGCATTCGCTCGATCATCCACTTCGACGCGCCGTAGGGATTGATCGGCGCGCAGGGAAAGTCTTCCGGCAACTCCTTGGAATCGGCGTTACCGTAGACGGCGCCGGTCGAGGAGAACACGATGCGCGTGCAGCCCGCGTTGCGCATTGCCTGCAACAGCGACAGCGTGCCCTGTACGTTGTTGATGTAATATTTCTGCGGGTCGGTCATGGACTCGCCGACGAGGCTTGCCGCCGCGAAATGCATCACCGCCGCAACGTTGTGATCGGCGAAGGCGCGCGCCAGCGCCGCGCCGTCGAGCAGATCGCCGGTCACCAGCGGACCGGCAACGAAGCTGCGATGGCCTGTCGAGAGATTGTCATAAACGACGGGCTGATAGCCGGCGGCGGTTAGTGCGCGGCAGGCATGCGAGCCAATATAGCCCGCGCCTCCTGTGACGAGGACAGTCGGTCGGTCGGTCATGTCGTCTTCTACTCTTGTCTCAGCGATTGAAGGGGCGGCTGCGGCCGAAGAGAAGATAGAGCGCGCGAGGGTTGGTGGTCAAATAGCGCCAGAGCAGACGCCGCGGCTCGAGCCAGGTGCGCCAGGCCCATTCGAGTCCGATTTTCTGCATCCATTGCGGCGCGCGCGAGCGGCTGCCCGATAAAAAGTTGAACAGGCCGCCGGATGTCTTGATAACGCCAACATTGATCAGCAGCGGGCTGAATTCCTCCACGAATGCCTGCTCGTTGGGCACGCCAAGTGCGACCCACAGACAATCCGGCGCGAGCGCGTTGATCTCCTCGACTTTGGCGCGCAGGGCGTCGCCATGGAGATAGCCGTGGCTGTATCCGACGATCTTGAGGTTCGGATACATGTTCTGGACTTTTTCGACCGCCGTGGCGTTCTCGTCCTCGCTGGCGCCGAGCATGTAGAAGGTGCGGCCGGCAGCTTCCGCCTTCCGCGCGACCACGTGGAACAGGTCCGTGGTCGCGACGCGCTCGGGCAGCGAAAACCAGGATTGCAGCTTCGAGGCTGCCACCAGCGGCTGGCCGTCGGCATTGATCAGGTCGGCGGCGCGGAACAGGCGCTCGGTCTGCGGCTCGGTCGAGCAGCGCGCCAGCACTTCTCCATTGGCCGAGGTCAGGAACAGCGGACGACCGATGCGATGACGCGGATCGGTGGCCTTGATCATGAAGTCGGCGGTCGCTTCCAGGTCGAGCGCGGCCATGCGGAGACCGCCGAGGGTGATCCGCGGCACGTCGGCGGTTGCGGCCCGGCCATCAAGATTGACGCGGCGCTCAAGCATATTGTCTGCCTCGCTGGTGCGCTTGGGTTGCGGGGGTGAGCTCGTCGAGCACGACTCCGACGAGCTTGAGCTCGGCGCGACCGAGCGCGGTCAAGATCTCTTCCAGGCTGTCGTTGATGTCGAGGCTAGTCGGCAGCACCGCCACCAGGGCGTCGGCGTCATCGAGCAGCTTGCAGCCGCCGGCCGCGAGCGGCATCGCGGGGCCATCGAGGATCACGAGATCATAGCCGCCGGCGGAGCGCGCCTGCGCAATCGTCTTGCGGATGGCGTCGGCCGCCCTGCCGGCATCGTTCTCTGCAGCCGGCAGCACCGAGATGCCGTTGACCGTCTTGATCTCGCGCGCAGCCTTGCTGCCGACCGAGAGCCAGCCAAGCCTGCTCGGTTCGCTCTTGCCGGGATGGTTGACCTTGTTGGAGAGCGGATGCGCCTGATGATCGGCATCGATCATCAGCACACGGGTACCGTCACGCGCGGCTGCGAGCGCGAAGTTCAGTGCGGTCACGCTGCGCCCGGCGGTCCCGCCGGCACCGACGAGTGCGATGACCGGCATCGCCTTGCCGCCGGCACGCCGGGCCACCGCGCTACGCATGTCGCGCCAGGCATTGAGCAGCGTCGTCAGGGGAAAGCCGGTGCGCAGCGTCGGCCAGCCCAGTCGGGTGAGGTCGACGCCGACGCCGGTGGCGAGAATGGCGCCGAGCGTATGGATGACGTCGGCCTCCTGGAGGCGCGCGATCAGCGGCTTTTCGATCAGCGGCTCTTCGACCGTCGAGGGCGGCGGGGGTGGCGCGGCAGGTTCCGGCGGAGCCTGCGCAACTTCCGGACCTCGCGAGATCTCCGGAGCTCGGAGAGGGTGCGCCGGTGTGCGCTGAGGGTGGGCCCGCGTAGGCGCCGGCGCGGTGGTGCCAGAGAACAGGAGTTCGGCCGCGACGAACCAGCTCGAAGCAGCGAGCGCGCCGAAGATGAGGCCGATGATGGCGAACATGCTTATCGCCGGCGGGAACGAGCGCCGCTGCGGCACCGTCGCTTCGCCGATGACGCGGGCCGCAGAGGTGTTCAGGCTCTCCTGCTCCTCGGTCTCGCGCGAGCGTTTGAGGAAGGATTGATAGACGTCGCGGCTGGCGTCGGCCTCGCGCTCGAGTTCGCGCAGGCGCACGGCGGCCTGGCTGAGCTGGACACTCTGCCGCTTCTGCGCTTCCAGCGCCCGGTTGAGCGAGGCCTCGTAGTCGCGGGCGCGCGTGAGGTCGTTCTTGGCGGACTGGGCGAAACGGTCGATCTCTTCGTTGATGGTGCGCTTGAGATCCTCGACCTGCTTCTCGGTCTGGCGCAACGCCGGATGCCGCGGACCGAGCTCCGCGGTCTGCTCCGCATATTTCCTGCGGGCATCGGCATATTGCGCGCGCAGGTTCGCGATGGTCGGCGATTGCAGCGCCTCGGGAATCGCGCCCGCATCCGCAGCCGTGCGGCGGCTCGCCTCGATCTGGTCGAACCGCGCTTGCGCATCCATCGTCGCCGCACGGGCCGCGGCCAGGCGCTGGTTGCTGGCGGAGAGCTGCTGGTCGCTGATCAACGTGTCCTGGGTGCCCACGAAATTGTTCTGGGCCTTGTAGGTGGCGAGCGCGGTCTCGGCGTTGCGCAGCCGCTCGCGCAGCTCCTTCAGGCGGCCGGAGAGATCGTTCGTGGCGCGCCGTGCGGCCGAAGCCTGGGAGTTGCGGGATTCCGCGAGGTAGGCGTTGGTCAGCGTGTTGGCGAGCATCGCCGCTTTTGCGGGATCGGTCGACCAGACCTCGATGTCGACGATGAAGCTCTTCTCGGTCTTGCGGATCGTGATGTGCCTGTTCAGCGCTTCGAGCGCCGCAAGCTGCACTTCCTTGTTGTCCGCGGCGGAGGGCGCGCGAGGCTGAAGGCCGATCAGGCCGATCAGGCCGAGCAGCGACGACACCGAGCCCTTGCCGTCGCCACCACCGAATTCGGGATCCTTGTCGAGATTGGCCTGCTGGATCACGTGGAGCAGCACGCTGTTGGACGTGATCAAGCGCGCCTGGCTCTCCACCACCATGGACATGCCGGAGACGTCCTGCGCGCGCGGCGTGAGTTCGCGATCGACGAGCTGCAGCTCGCGCGGATCGACATAGAGCTGGGCGGTGGCGGTGTAGCGGGGCGTCAGGCTCTTGCCGATAGTGACGGCAAGCGTTGCTCCAATGAGAGCGGCGGCCGCAATCGCGACCTTTCGGCGCCAGAGCAGGTTGACCAGCTCCAGCACGCTGAGGCCAGCCTGAGGCATCTGCTGCGGAGCCTCCGGTCCGGCCCGCTCTATCGGCTGGCTATAGTCAAGCATGATCCCCAGCTTCCATTCCAACTGCCGCGGGCTGAGGGGTTACTTTTCGCTCTACGCCACGCACCCGGGATATAGGTGCCTCATCAACGCAACAGGGAAAATTAACCATACTCATTGATGGACTATTCACCGAAATGGCAAACAAAGCGTTTAAGCGCATGCCGCTCTTCGGCGCGTTGCCGTGACGCGCACGATGCCGGGGTTAACGGTTCGTTACCGCGCGCATCATGGTCGTCAGCTTTTCCGCAGGATGACGTGATAGTCGCCGCGGCGAACATCGGTCCCGCGCGAGAGCACGGCGTTCAGTACAGCGGCGCCGGCATCGATCAGAGCGGCGAACAGCGGCTTGCGCCGGCGCATCTCGGGATAGCGCGGGCTCTCGACCTCACGGCGGTAGATCATCTCGAGGCCGTTGGCGGCCGCGAACGACTCAAGCCTCGGCAGCGTCACCAGCGGATGGAAGAAGGTCGGGAACGGCGGCTCGCCGGGCAGGCCGGCATCCTTGATGCCTCGGATATTCCGGTAAAACCAGACGTGGAACCAGTGCGGCGAGTATTTGGTAACAACGCCGGACAGCGAGCGCGGATTGGGCGCACCGATCAGGATCAACCCGCCGCGCTTGAGCGCGTCGCGGAAATTCAGGAGTGCGGCGTCGACGTTGGGCAGATGCTCGATCACGTTGTAGCAGATCACGAGATCGAAGGTTTCGGGGCCGAAGCGGTAGGTCTGCACGTCGCCGAGGATCGCTTCGTCCGCGTAACTGTTGTTGCGGACCTGGTCCTCGTCGATGTCGACGACGGTGACCTTGCTGCGGCTCAGCAGTTCCGGCGGCAGAACGCTGCAAGAGCCGCCGCCGGCTTCATAGGTGGCGAGCAGGCCCTGCGGCAGTTCGCGGCGCAGCACGTCGTGAATGGCGAGCAGGCTGTCGCGGGCTTCGCCGGGGACCAGATCGTGCAGCGCTTGGGTTTGTGTGGCTGCCGCGGAGATTTGGATCGCCGTGGCTGTCGCGAAATCGATCGTGGCTGGCTTGTTCATATTCTCTGACCGCGCTTGTTCGACACAAATTTACAAGAAAAATTTCGCATGCCCGAAGAGCAAATCTGATGCCGCCGGCTCTTCACCGGTCGCGGTGCTTACGGTCGGGTTAATGCGCATAGGCGTTAACTACGGCATCGTCCGTGTCGGGCCGATGCCGGCGCAATGGACTGCGAATTGCACTATCACGTATGCGAGGTTTCGCAGGAGAAACACGCGAAAGCGGTTAAGTGCATGTATGCGGGGAGATCTGTGGCGTGGCGCCGTCGCGCGCCTCAAGCCAGCCGTTCATTTAGGGGCGCATCTGTCCTGCGGCGATGTGCCGTCGCGGGACGGCGTCGATCCGCGTGATTGACGCAGGGCTTTTTCAACAAATCTCGGGCATTTAGAACGCCATGACGCTGATCCCGACAGACCTTTCCGCCAGCCGGATCTCGGATGCCGTGCGCGATCCCAACCGGGACATTGCGGCGAGCTCTCGCGTCATCGACCTGTCGGTCGGCATCGTCGTCTGCATTCCCTGCTTCCGCCGCCCGCACCATTTGCGGCTGACGCTGGACTCGCTCGCGAGCCAGCGCACCCCGCGCTCCTTTGCCGTCGTCATGGTCGAGAACGATGCCGCGGGGCGCGAGAGCGCGCCGGTTGCGGCCGAGTATCTGGCCGACGGCAGGCTCCAAGGCGTCTGCCTCATCGAGAAACGGCAGGGCAATTGCCGGGCGATCAACGCTGCGTTCGAGACGGCGCAGGCGCTGTTTCCTGCCGCGACCCGTTTCTTGATGATCGACGACGACGAGATCGCTTCGCCCGACTGGCTCGAGCTGATGGTTCGCACCGCAGATGCGACCGGCGCCGACGTGGTCGGCGGACCGGTGCTGCCGGTCTTCGACGACGACAGCCAGCCGTGGCTTGCGCATCATCCCGCCTTCTGCCCCGCCTATGAATACAGCGGAGCGGTGCCGCTGATCTATGGCTGCGGCAATTGCCTGATCACGCGTGCGGCGTTCGAGCGGTTCGGCCGTCCCGCTTTCGATCTGCGCTTCAACTTTCTCGGCGGCGGCGACTGCGATTTCTTCGTGCGGTGCCGGGATGCCGGGATGATATTCCACTGGACGGCGGAGGCGGTCATCACCGAGACCGTACCGCAGAGCCGCACCAGCCTCGGCTGGATCGCAAAGCGCGGCCTGCGCATCGGTGCGATCAATTATCGGGTGCAGTACAAGGCCGCACAGGGCGCGGGAGCCCAAACGCTTGTGTTCGCGCAGATGCTGGGACGGCTGCCGCTGTCGCTGGTGCGCGCGGCCGGTCTGCTGACGTCGTCGAAGGCCGTCGTCGCGATGCATCCCGTGATGGTCGCGTTCGGCGCCGCGCTCGCGGCATTCGGCATCGAGCCGAAGCCCTATGAGGCCTCGAAGATCGTGTCCTGACGCCGCGGTGATTAGACGCCGAAATAGGCGAGAACCACCCTGATCGTGGAGCGCGGCAGCGATTTGAGCGACCGCCGGCCGACCATCCTGAGATAGGTGAAGGCTTCGCGATATCTGCCGGAGCGGATCGCTTGCATCGCCGAATAGGTGACGAGATGAATCTCGGCAGCCTGGCGCAGCCCGGCAGTCGCGCCCTCGGGCAGTCGCGCCAGGATCGACCCGTCGTCGAAGATTCGCGCGATCGCCGGGAAGAAATCCTGCGGCGTCCGCACTGCCGCGTTCATGGTATTGGCCGTGTGCAAGCGATAGTCGAGCAGGAGCGTTGGTACGAACTCGAACTCGCCGATCGCGGCAAGGCGGCACCAGCAGTGCCAGTCCTCGCAATATCTGAGCGAGACGTCGAAGCCGCCGATGGCGCGGAAGGCCTCCGCGCGCGTGAGCGCGATGCCGCCATTGACGATGAAATTGCCGGCCGCGAGCCGCGCCAGCACGTCGCCGGACGGCTTGCGGCGTCCCTTCAGCAGCTCGCGCCGGCCGATCTGCCGTCCCTCGCTGTCGATCGTGTTGTAGTCGCCGTAGACCAGAACAGCGCGCGGAGCTCCGCGCGCTGTCGCTACCAGCGTCGCCGCGGCGCCGGGGCGCAGGCGGTCGTCGGCATCGAGGAAGAGGAGCCAGTCGCCGCTCGCATGTCGCGCGCCGAGATTGCGCGCAGCGGATACGCCGGCGGAATCGTTGATCATCAGGCGCAGCCGCGGGTCACAAAAGCCGCGGACGATCGCAGCGGTGCCGTCGGTCGAGCCGTCGTCCACGACGATCACTTCGGTGACCTCGCATTGCGCCAGCACGCTTTCGATGGTTTCGCCGACATAGGCCACAACGTTCTTGGCGGGAATGACGACGGACACCGTCCCGGCCGGGCTTGCCGGCAGGGGGACGTGCAGGTCCGGCGTCACGCGTGAGCTGGCCGGCAATTCGAGGACGTCTTCGGCGGTCATCAAGCTGCAGCTCGTCTTTAAGGATCTGTTAACCGGGAGCATCTGCCGCGCTGGCAGAGCCAACGGTCGCAATCTCGCCCGTTGCGGACGACGCCGACATTACGGCGGAATCGTTTCCGAGAGGCCTGCGCTGCTGCGGTTTCGTAGATTAGCGTTAAGCCGGTGGCATTAAGCCTGTCGCGAATTTGGCAGAGTGCGACAGCCGGTCCCATGCGAGAATGCGGACCTGATTGCCGCGGATGAACCCAGTGCCCGCAAAGACGTTCGAATACGATCCCAACGCCATGGTCCTCAACCTCTTCTATGAGGACAAGGACGACCGCTGGTTTCCCGGCGACCGGCATCTGCGGCGCCTGGCGCGTCGCATGCTGCTCGGCGAGCCGCGCATGAGCGGACAGCTTCGCGTGTTCCTCAATCTCTGCGCGGGGCTCGACCGGCTCGGCATCCGCTACCGCGTCAACGACTATCGCTACATCGCGCAGCATCCCGAGGAAGTCGCCTGCATCATCGGCCGCACCTTCCTGCTCGACAAGTTCGCTTGGAAGAACCCGATCCTGCTTGGCGTCGCCGCCCACAATCATCCGCTCGATGATCCCGACCTGTTCAAGCGACTGCCGGTCAAGAAGGTCGTGGTGCCCGGCGATTGGTACGTCGACATGTACCGGCCATATTGGCCCGACACGGAAGCCTGGCCGGTCGGCATCGACACGGATCTCTGGGCGCCGTCGCGTCCGTCGCAAAAGACCATCGACGTCCTGATCTACGACAAGGTCCACTGGGACCGCGAGCGCTATGCGCCGGAGCTGATCGAGCCCGTCCGCGCCCGGCTCATCAGGGAGGGCCGCTCGTTCGCGGAACTGCGTTATGGCAGCTACATAGAAGAAGACTATCAGGCCGCGCTGGCGCATTCGCGCGCGATGATTTTCCTGTGCCAGAACGAGAGCCAGGGCATCGCCTATCAGCAGGCTTTGTCCTGCGGCGTGCCGGTGTTTGCCTGGAATCCCGGCGGCCCGTGGCGGGACCCCGATTACTATCCGCACCGGGTGAGGTTCGAGCCGGTGTCGTCGGTGCCGTACTGGGATGACCGTTGCGGCGCCAGGTTCGTCGACGCCGCGGGGTTCGAGGCGGGCTGGGAGAACTTCTGGGCCGGGTGCGCCGCTGATACATTCGATCCGCGCGGCTATGTGCTCGACAATCTCACGCTCGAGCAGCGGGCGCTGCAATATTACGAGATCGCGCGGAGCATCGTCCGGGAGCAAAAGGCGGCCAAGGCACCTGCTGCATCCGGCATGCCGGTTGACGGATGCTTAACGGGGGTAGGCTAAGCCCGGAGATTCCCGCGCGCTCATCTTGGCCTCGAGGCATGGATCGCAACGCCGCAGACATGATTGACGCCGACGCCCGCTCGCTCGGCCACCTGCTGCGCGACGTGTTTGCGACGCTGAATGCCGTGCAGGCGGCCCGCTGCCTCGTTGCCGTCGCGGCCCTGCTCCTGGTGCTGGTGACGCTCGATCCCTTCCCGGACCTGCGTAGCGAAGACGTGACCGCCGTCGTCGGTGGGCGCATGGCGCTGACCTACATCGTTTTCGGCCTTCTCGCTGTCGTCGCGGTGCTGTTCGTCGCCGCCACGGATGCGCCCGCGCTGAAGAGCCTGGTGACCCCGCTGCATCTTTGTCTCGTCGGCTGGCTGTTGATCAACATCGTCTTCTCCGAGAGCCGCGGAGTTTCGATCCAGCGCTTCGTGCTCGCGGCCAGCGTGACGTCACTCGCCGTCCTGCTGCCGTTGCTGCCGCCAACGCAGCGCAGCTTCAACCTCTGCCTGGGCGCTGCTGCGCTCGTGCTGCTTGCGCTCTGCTATCTCGGCGTCTTCCTGGCGCCGCAATATTCCATGCACACCGCGCTCGACCTCACCGAGCCGCAGCTTGCCGGCGACTGGCGCGGCAGTTTTGGGCACAAGAACATCGCCTCGCCCGTGATGACCATCCTGGCCTATGTCGGCATTTATCTCTGCGCGGTCGGATCGTTCGTGATGGGCCCCGCGATCGCAGCACTCGCCGGTATCTTCTTGATCTTCACCGGCGGCAAGACGTCGACGGCGCTGTGTCTTGCGATCTACGGGCTCGCATCGCTGGTCTGCGTCACGCGAAGCTTGTGGTTGAAGCGGATCATCTGCTTTGCGCCACTGATCGTGATGAACCTGCTCACGGTCGGTACCGCCGGGAGCCCGGCGCTCGCTTCGGTCACGAGGCTGCTTCCTATCGATCCGACCTTTACCGGCCGTTCCGACATCTGGCAGTTTGCGCTCGGGGCTGTCGCCGAAAGGCCTGTTCTCGGCCATGGCTACGCGGCGTTCTGGGACAGTGTGACAGAACGGGAAACTGCCAAGGGCGCCGAATGGGCGACGACCGCCGCCCACAGCCACAACAGCTATCTCGACCTCGCCGTCACCATCGGCGTGCCCGGGCTCGTGCTGGTCATTCTCATCTTCGTGCTGTCGCCGCTCAAGAACTTCCAGACCGCCCAGGCTCACAGCCATAGCAGTGGGTTGGCGAAACTATTACTGACCATCTGGCTGTTCTGCCTGTACTACGGGACCACCGAGACCTTCCTGCTCGATCGGCAGAATCCGATCTGGTTCATGTTCGCGCTTGCGGTGGCGGGGCTGCACTTCCTCGCCCGGTTCCAATGCGTCGAGCGCCCGGGTGCGCGCTGTGACGTAAGGGCTTAACGATAAGCCGCGACGTCCCTGTTAGCCTGCGACAAAACACAACCTATCTGGACACATTCAGTAACTGTATGCCTCGCGGATGACGTTTCTCAGCGTCGAGCAAGCAGATCGTCGGGTGTCCAGCGCATCGGGAATCGCGGTCGATTTCGTGCGGAACTGGCGGCAGGCGGCGTTGCGCCTGAATGCAGGCCATCGGCTCGCGTTCCAGCATGGTTACTGGCTCGGCCCCTGGTACGCCGCGTTTGATGACGTTGCGCCGCTGATCGCCGTGATTACCAATGCCGCCACCGGCAAGGACATCGCGATGGTGCCGATGATCAGCCACACGAGGCGCGGCATCCGCATCGTCGAATTCGCCGACCTCGGCGTCGCCGACAACAATGCACCGATCCTTGCCTGCGACGCCGCGCTCGACGCAAGCGATGCGCGCAGGGTTGCGACCGCGCTGGTCGACGCATTGCGCGCCTTGCCCGACCGCTTCGATCTGCTGCGCCTGAGGAAGATGCCGACCCATGTGGACGGCAGGCCGAACCCGCTGGTGTCACTCGGCCGGATGGGATCCTGCTCGCTCAACGGCAATCTCGTCCTCGCCGGGGACGACTATGCGGAGTATCAGGCCTCGATCCGGCGCATGCAGATGCCGCGCTGCTGGCGCGTCTTCAGCCGCCACAAAGGCGCGCGGTTCGAGATCGCCACGGATGTCGCGCGCGCGAGCGAACTGCTGGACGTGATGGACGCCCAGCAGCAGGTGCGCATGCGGAAGCTCGGCTCGCGGTTCGTCCTCAACGATGAGACCCATGCGAGGTTCTATCGCGAGGTCGCACGCCAGGGGGTTGCGGAAGGTTATGCCGTCATCTCGGCGCTCATATGCGATGAGGGCGTCGTCGCCACCACGCTCGGCGTCAGGCACGGCGCGACCTACTTTCTCCTGCGCATCAGTCACGCCGGAACTCCATGGTCGAACTGCTCGCCGGGGCTGCTCGTTACCGAGCGCACGATGGCGGCGCTGCATGCGCAGGGCGTGCGCCGTTTCGATCTCAGCATCGGCAATCAAGACTACAAGCGCCGCTTCGGCGCCGAACGGGTCCCCTTGACCGATGTCAGCATCGCGCTGTCCTGGCGCGGGGCTCCTTACGCATTGCGCGACCATGCGGCGCAGGAAATGCGCCGCCACCCGAGGCTCGCTGCCCTCGCGGCCAGGGCGATGGGCAAGGTGTGCTAAAGCAAAAGCGCCGCAAGATGCGGCGCTCATTGTCCCGATGCGGGCAGATTTACGATCCGTTGCAGCCCGCACAGTGCAGGCGGCCGCGTGAGGCGCGGAAGAGGCTGCGGCAATACCAGCGTCGCGCCAGCGCCTGGGCGGGCTTGCGGATCATCTGTGCCAGCAGGAAGATTTCGAAACCCATACGTTGCTCCTGCGACAGCAAATGGGGCGGCATCCCCAAAAGAGAATACCGCCCAGGTCGCATCAGCCATGCAGTCGATCGCGAAGCTCAACCGTGCAGTTTCTTGGCGGTTTCCGCGATCTGGCGCCCCTGATAACGTGCGCCGGCGAGTTCGTTGGCGCTGGGCTGGCGGCTGCCATCGCCGCCTGTGATCGTGGTGGCACCATACGGCGCACCGCCGGTGACCTCATCGAGTTTCATCTGGCCGGCGAAGCCGTAGTTCATGCCGACCACTACCATGCCGAAATGGAGGAGGTTGGTGATGATCGAGAACAGCGTCGTCTCCTGGCCGCCATGTTGGGTCGCGCTGGACGTGAAGGCCCCGCCGACCTTGCCGTGCAGCGCGCCTTTCGCCCAGAGCCCGCCGGCTTGATCGAGGAAATTCGCCATCTGCGAGGACATCCGGCCGAAACGGGTGCCGGTGCCGACAATGATCGCGTCGTAGTTGGTGAGGTCCTCGATCTTGGCGACGGGCGCGGCCTGGTCGAGCTTGTAATAGGAGGCTTTGGCGACCTCAGCCGGCACGAGCTCCGGTACACGCTTGATGTCGACGGTGGCGCCGGCCTCGCGCGCGCCTTCGGCGACGGCATTGGCCATCGCTTCGATGTGGCCATAAGCGGAATAATAGAGGACGAGAACTTTGGTCATGGTGGTCTCCGTTGGGGTGGATGTTGATTTCTTGTTAGATCGTCACTGCCCGGCTCGAGGCCGGGCATGACGAATGGGTGTTGGCGGCTTTACGCCGCGTCGACGAGCACGAGTTCGGTGTCTTCCAGAGCGGTAATCTTCAGCCTGTCCTCGTCGCGGATCGCGGCGCCGTCGCGGGCGTTGACGCGCACGCCGTTGATCTCGACCGAGCCCGCCGCGGGCACCAGATAAAGGTGCCGCGCCTTCTGCGGCTCGTACTCGGCGCTTTCGCCGGCCTTCAGCGTGGTGGCGAGCACCCGTGCATCGGCGCGGATCGGCAGCGCGTCCGTGTCATCACCGAAGCCGCTCGCGATGGTGACGAGCTTGCCCGAGCGGTTCGCCCTGGGGAACGGCTTCGAGCCCCAGGTCGGCTGTCCGCCACGACCAGTTGGCTCGATCCAGATCTGAAAGATCCGCGTCTTGGTTGGCTCGAGATTGTACTCGGAGTGGCGGATGCCGCTGCCGGCGCTCATCACCTGCACGTCGCCTGCCTCGGTGCGGCCCGCGTTACCGAGGCTGTCCTGATGGGTGATCGCGCCCTCGCGCACATAGGTGATGATTTCCATGTTGGCGTGGGGATGGGCGGGAAAGCCGGTGTTCGGTGCGATCTCGTCGTCGTTCCACACCCGCAGCGCGCCATGCCCCATGTTGTTCGGGTCATAATGGCTGGCGAAGGAGAAATGATGCTTGGCCTTGAGCCAGCCGTGATCGGCGCCGCCGAGCTTTGCGAAAGGTCTGAGTTCGATCATCTGCGTGGTTCCCTGGTTGAACGGGGGGCGGTTCGGATCAGGCGCCGAACCCGCCGTCGACATTGAGCACGGTGCCGGTGACGAAAGAGGCTTCCGGGCTTGCGAGGAAAACGACGCCGGCTGCGACTTCCTCGGGACGGCCGAAACGCTGTAACGCGTGCTGCTTGCGCTGGGTTTCGGCGAACTCGCCGCCATCCTTCGGATTCATGTCGGTGTCGATCGAGCCGGGTTGCACCACGTTCACGGTGATGCCGCGCCGGCCGAGGTCGCGTGCCGCACCCTTGGTGTAGCCGACCACGGCCGCCTTGGTGGCAACGTAGTCCGCAAGGCCCGGGAACGAGGCGCGGTCGGCCAGCATCGAGCCGACGGTGACGATGCGGCCACCTTCACCCATCAGCTGCGAAGCGGCGCGGATCGCCGCGATCACGCCATGTACGTTGATCGAATCCTGGCGGGCGAACGCTTCCGCGTCGGCGTTGGCGTCGTCGATCGCGCCGCCATTGGCGACGCCGGCATTGTTGACGAGAATGTCGAGATGACCGAATTCCTTAGCGACCTCGTTGACGAGCTGCGTCACGTCCTTTGCCGAGGCCTGGTCGGCCTTGTAGGCGCGAGCCTTGACGCCCCTTGCCTTCAGTTCAGTGACGACGGCTTCGGCCTTTTCGGGTGAGGCGACATAGCTGATGGCGACATCCGCGCCTTCATCGGCGAGAGCGCGGGCAGAGGCAGCGCCGATGCCGCGCGAACCACCGGTGACGAGCGCAACCTTGCCTGAGAGCTTCCTGGTCATTGGATTTCTCCATTCCCTGAAATTGCGATGACCCTTGGATAAGCCTCCGCTTGTGGTATAGAAATAGAAACTGTTGAAACACATTGTTTCCCTAAATGTTCCTATTGGATGGCTCGCATGGCAAGACTCCCCGATTTCGAGGCGCTGGCGATTTTCGCAAAAGTCGTGGAATTACGGTCATTTGCGGCGGCCGCAAGCGAACTCGCGATGTCCAAGGCGACCGTGTCCAAGGCGGTGACCCGGCTGGAAGAGCGGCTCGGCGCCCGTCTGTTCAACCGCACCTCGCGCCGGCTCGCCCTGACCGATGCCGGACACAAGCTCGCTGAGCGCGCGACACGTCTCTTGTCCGACGGCGAGGCGGCGGAGAACGAGGCGCTGGCGCAGTCAGTGGCGCCGCGCGGCTTGGTGCGCCTCGCCGTGCCCATGACGTTCGGCATCAAGGCGGTGGCGCCGCTGTTGCCGGAGTTCTTCGAAACCTATCCAGAGGTCTCGGTCGATTTGCACTTGAGCGATGCGACCGTCGACCTGATCGGCGAGGGTTTTGACATGGCGGTGCGGATCGCGCGGCTGCCTGATTCATCGCTGATCGCGCGCCGGCTTTTCACCATGCCGCGCTACACGGTGGCCGCGCCGTCCTACCTCAAGCGCCACGGCCGGCCGACGCATCCGATGCATCTGGCCCAGCACAAATGCTTCAGCTACGCCTATCTCTCGACGCCCAATGTCTGGCACTACACCAATTCGGCCGGCGAGCAGGCGAGCGTGCGTCCGGGCGGACAGCTCCGCGTCAACAATGGTGAAGCGGTGATGCCGGCGCTGATCGCCGGCCTCGGCATTGCCGAACTGCCCGAATTCATCGTCGGTGAGGCCATCTCCTCCGGCGAGGTCGAAGTGATCCTGAAGGACTGGAAGCAGGCTGAAGGCGCCGTGCATCTGGTGACGCCGCCCGGCGGCCCGCGCCCCGCACGCGTTGAGGCGCTCGGCGATTTCCTGGCGACGAAACTCCCGGGCACGTGCAAGCGGCGGACACGCGGGAAAGCAAAGGCGTCGTAGAAGCGCACGTCTTCAACGATCCCGTCATTGCGAGCGCAGCGAAGCAATCCAGAATCCCGCCGACAAGCCGCTTTGCCCACGCGGCGAGAGCCGCTACTCTCCACCTTTGAACCAAAAACAAAATCATATTGGGGGAGCCGCCAATGAACCGCCGTGACCTGCTGCGCGCCGCCGCAGCCTTGCCGCTCACGCAAACCATGATCGCACAACCGGCCTTCGCGCAAACCTATCCCGGCCGCAACATCACCATGATCGTGCCGTTCCCGGCCGGCGGGCAGGCCGATCTCGCCGCGCGCCCGGTCGCGATGGCGCTGGAGCGAATTCTCGGCAAGCCGGTCATCGTCGATAACCGCGCCGGAGGCGGCGGCGGATCGGTCGGCAATGCCGCGGCCGCCCGCGCGGAGCCCGACGGCTACACGCTGCTGATGACCCTTTCGTCTCTCGCGGTGCTGCCGGAAGCCGACCGGCTGTTCGACCGTCCCGTCGCCTACGAGGTCTCGCAGTTCATGCCGATCGCGCGCGTGCTGGCCGACCCCACACTGCTCGCGGTGCCGGCCTCGGCGCCATGGAAGACGGCGCAGGATTTTGTCGAGGACGCGAAGAAGCGCCCGGGTCAGATCACCTATGGCTCGTCCGGGCCTTACGGCACGCTGCATGTGGCGATGGAGATGTTCGCAAACAGCGCCGGCATCAAGCTGCTGCACGTGCCGTTCCGCGGCGCAGGTCCCGCGCTCACCGCGATCCTCAGCGGTACCGTGCAGGCGATCGCGGCTGCGCCCGGCACGCTGAAGCCGCAAGTCGATGACGGCAAGCTCCGCGTGCTCGGCAATTGCGGCGCGCAGCGCGTCGCGAGCTTCCCTGATGTACCGACCTTTCAGGAGCTCGGCTACAAGGATGTCGAGATGTACATCTGGGCCGGCCTGTTCGCGCAGAGTTCGCTGCCGGCGCCGATCGCAACCCGCCTGCGCGAGGCGATGGCGCAGGTGATGACGAGCCCCGACGTGCTCAAGGCCTTCGACACCTCCGGCAGTCTCGTCGCCTATCAGGACGCGCCCGCATTCTCGCAATTCGTCGCGGCCGACAGCGCGCGGCTGATCGCGGCGGTGAAGAAGATCGGCAAGGTGGAGTAGGTTCCGATCGCGCTTTCACATTTTGTTGTTGGTCCAGAACCGCCTCCCGCCTCATTGATTGATGAGAATTCGAGGGAATCGGGAAGGATCGGGACATGCGAACAGAGCGGATTGCGCTTGGTATGGCGCTCGCGATCAGCGGCATCGTCGCGCAGGGCGCTGCCTCCGCCGAAGAGTATCGCGGAACGCTGGAACAGCAACTGGCTTGCACACCTGACGTGTGGCGGCTGTGCAGCGATCAGATTCCGGATACGAACCGCATTGTTGCCTGCCTGCAGCAGAACACGTCACAACTCTCGAGCGGCTGCCGTGCGGTGTTCCAGTCCAACAATCAGGTACAGCCGCAGCAGCAGGTTCCGCGCAATCGCGCCGCGCCGTCACCGCGTTACAACGCTGCGCCGCCGCACCCACCGGCACCGCCGCGACCTTACGACGAGGATGATTAAGGCGCGATGGCGATTCATCCTCATCGCGTCGCGCCTTAGGGGCGATGCTCGCAAACGTCGACCCATTCCGCGGCGACGAGCTCGGCCATCCGGTCGGGCGTGATGCGCACGGCGCTGTGAGTCGAGCCTGCGGCCGGCACCACCACGTCGAATGCCTTCAGCGAGACGTCGCAATAGATAGGCAGCGGCGATTTCAGTCCGAACGGGCAGACGCCGCCGACCTCGTGGCCTGTGATCTCGGCAACCTCTTCCAGCCCCAGCATCTTCGGCTTGCCGCCGAACTGTGCCTTCACCTTCTTGTTGTCCATTCGCGACGTGCCGGCGGCGACGATCAGGATCACGCGCTCGCCGATGCGCAACGACAGCGTCTTGGCGATCCGTCCGGGCTCGACGCCATAGGCTTCAGCGGCCAGCGGCACGGTGGCCGAGCTGATCGGTGACTCAATGACAGTGATGTCGGGGGCTTTCTCGGTGAAGAAGGCGCGAACGGATTCCAGGCTCATTCAGAACAGCTCATTCCAGACTTACGGGCGGGCGGCGATCCCTGGGTCATCCCTAGATGATCCCGGGCAGCTCGGAGAGCGCGCGGACACGATGATCTGGCACGAAACCAAGCTCGTCCATCTGGGTTCGGATCGCCTTGAACATGGTGAGCGGTGCCATGAGTTCGTTCTCGACGCAAGCCAGCGCCATCGCATCGGGCGTCACTCGTTCGATCCAGGCGACGTTCAGCCCGAACGCCTTCGCGCCCGCCACGTCCCAGGGATTTGAGGAGACGAACAGAACCTCCTTCGGCCCGGTGCCGAGGACCTCGCCGATCAATTCATAGGCCTCCGGGCTCGGCTTGAAGATCTTCTTCGCATCGACGCTGATGGTGGCATCGAGCAGGCGGTCGAGACCGGAGTTGCGCACGAGCGCATTCAGCATCTGCGGACTGCCATTGGAGAGGATCGCGAGCTTTCGCGGCTTCAAGGCCGCGAGCGCTGCCGTCGCATCCGGATAGAGATCGAGATGCAGATATTTCTCGATCACGCGCTCGAATGCATCGCTCTCGTAGGCAAGCCCGAGCACGCGCAGCGTATAGGTGAGCGAGTCGCGTGTGACAGCGGAGAAATCCTGGTAGCGCCGCATCAGCGAGCGCAACCAGGTGTATTCGAGCTGCTTGATCCGCCAGACCTGCGTGATGATCTCGCCGTAGCCCGGAAACGCATCCTCGGTGATCTCGGCAACCGACTGGATGTCGTAGAGCGTCCCGTAGGCGTCGAAGACGACGGCTTTGATCGTCACGCTGACCTCTTTGTTTAGATCCCTTGGCTAGATCCCCAGCAGCTTGCGGGCGTTGGCCTTGAGCACCTTCGGCCGGATCTCGTCACGGATGTCGATCTTGGCGAAGTCCGACAGCCAGCGGTCCGGCGTAATCACCGGCCAGTCCGAGCCGAACAGCATCTTATCCTGGAGGATCGAGTTGATGTAGCGCACCAGGATCGGCGGGAAATATTTCGGCGACCAGCCCGACAGGTCGATATAGACGTTCGGCTTGTGGGTCGCGACCGACAGTGCCTCCTCCTGCCAGGGGAAGGAGGGATGGGCGAGGATGATCTTGAGATCCGGGAAGTCCGCCGCGACGTCGTCCATGTACATCGGGTTGGAATATTTCAGCCGCATCCCCATGCCGCCGGGCATGCCCGAGCCGACGCCGGTCTGGCCGGTGTGGAACAGCGCGATTGCGCCGCCATTGTTGATCTCTTCGTAGAGCGGATAGGCCATGCGGTCGTTGGCGTAGAAGCCCTGCATGGTCGGATGGAATTTGAAGCCGCGGACGCCGTATTCCTCGATCAGCTTGCGCGCCTCGCGCGCCCCGAGCTTGCCCTTGTGCGGGTCGATCGAGACGAACGGGATGAGGACGTCGAGATGGTCGGAGGCGACCTCCAGCATCTCGTAATTGTTGTAGCGGCGGAAGCCGGTCTCGCGCTCGGCGTCGACCGGGAAGATTACGGCGGCGATGTTCTTGGAGCGGTAGTAGGCCGCGGTCTCCGGCACGGTCGGCGGATGTTTGTTCGGCGACTTGAAGTACTCCGCCATCTGCGCCTGGAAATCGTCATAGCCGTCGTCGGCGTGGCAACCGCAGGGCTCTTCGGCGTGGGTGTGGATGTCGATGGCGACGACGTCGTCGATATTCGGTAGCTTCAGCTTCGGCATTGGTGTCCTCCCGACGGGTTGCCAAATTGATTATATGATATAACGAGTTTGGCAAGGCTCGGCTGGCGGCTGGCCGGAGGTGGTCGTTCCGGCGATGGGGCCATTTCAGTCCTATCCCGAGGTTAATACGCTCGGAAGGCCCTGTTTGCATTGACATCCACTCCCGCCATGCCTTAAGAACCGCCCCGTCCCGGGCGGTCGGTCCGCCGGCGGGAAAAATCTCATTTTGCCACATTCGCGCGTGCCGAAACGGTAGTGCCGAACACGGCCTTTCGAACGTTCAGGATTCTGCCATGAAGGTCCGTAACTCGCTGAAATCGCTGCGCGCTCGTCATCGCGCCAACCGCCTGGTCCGCCGCAAGGGCCGGGTCTATGTAATCAACAAGGTGCAGCGGCGCTTCAAGGCTCGCCAGGGCTGATTTTCGCCCTGCCGGACGCCTCACGCGCGCCCCGCAAGACCACGGCCTCACACGAGTTTGACGCCGCCCCTGCTTTGCAAGGGCGGCTTTGCGCGTTTAGACTTTGACCATGGCAGTGAGATTCCCTTTCGCGCGTACCCTGTGCTTGGCCCTTGTCCTGGGAACCGCTGGCCTTGCTCCGGCCCTGGCGCAGGATGATCCGCCGCCCCCACCCGGTAAGCAGAACAAGCTTCCCGAGGCGCCGGCCAAGCTGCCCAAGGTCGATCGCAGCAAGAATCTCGATTTCCTGTTCGGCGCACTGAAGGCGGCGCCCGACGAGGCCAGCGCCAGGCATGTCGAGGCGCGGATCTGGGCGATCTGGATCCAGACCCCGAGCGACACCGCGGCGCTGTTGATGGCGCGGTCCAAGACCGCGGTCGACGCACAGAAGATCGACGTCGCGATCAAGCTTCTCGATGCGGTCATCAAGCTCAGGCCCGACTATATCGAGGCCTGGAACCGGCGCGCCACGCTCTATTACATGCAGAACGATTATGGCCGCGCGCTCGCCGACATCCAGCAGGTGCTGATCCGGGAGCCCCGTCATTTCGGCGCGCTCGCAGGCCTCGGCATGATCATGCAGGAAGTCGGCGACGAGAAGCGCGCGCTCGAGGCGTACCGCAAAGCGCTCGCCGTCAATCCCTACCTCGACAAGATCCCCGAGCAGGTCAAGGCGCTGACCGAGAAGGTCGAAGGCCGCGATATTTAGAGCACGATCCGGACCCGAAGGGCCGCGTTAGCGCAAAGCGTGCAGCGGTTTTCCAGTAAGATCGTGCTCAAGCAAATTGGGGACAAGTCGATCGTTTAGCGAGCGAGCGTGGCGGAGGCGGATTAACCGCGATGATACGCGCTGCGTCACAAGGGGTATTGGTGGCATGGCCGTAGGCCTACTTTCATGGCAGGAGCACAGCCATGAAGCGTTTGATCCTTGCGGGTAGCTTACTGTTGGCGTCGGGAGCGGTGAGCCTTGCCGACGGACTGTTCTGGGTGGTCGGCAACCGCGCCACCGGGAAATGCAACATCGTGACCAGCAATCCCGTGATCAACGGCGACGTCTGGTTCGGCGACGGCCCCTACAAATCCAAGGCCGATGCCAAGCTTGCCCGTTCGACGATCCGCGTCTGCCCGGCGACCACGCCCGACGACGAAAAGGACGAGGACAGCTCGAACTAGCTGTCCGCCTGAATGTTAGTGCAGGATGCCGCCGCCGCGGTCGGTGAGGCTGTGATCAGCCGCTGCGGCGTAAGCCTTTGCGAGCTCCGCCTCGAGATGCTCGTTGATCAGGAGCAGCGCGCGTACGGCACCGCGCAAGTCGCCGTTGCAGCTCGCTACGATCTCGTCGATCGCGGCGTCGTTAGATCTGAAGTTCATCAAAAAATTCTCCGGTTCAAGCCAGGACAAATCTTACCGGCCTTTCCCGCATCCCCTGAGGTTGCGAGGAGGATCGGCGCCCACCCGCGTCTAAATGGCGGAACCGACCATGGCGATTATATGGAGACCGCGATGACGACTGCATGAAGCCGTTCCGAGGCCTGGGGGCCATCAAAAAAATCGTTGATTTTATTGAGTTTTCCCGTTTTGCAATTCTGCACATATCCACAGCCCCTCGTTTTTGATGGGAGCGCTGAAGCGCCCGGGGCGAAACTGCTGCCTGCAAGACCCGTAACTGCGATGTGCCCTGGATTTCCCGGACTCCCTCCATGATCGTGATATTAGTCGTGACGGCGCTGTTGCTGCTGGCGCTGGTCACACAGGCCGGCGTCGTCGTCGCGCAGCGCGCTTTTCCACCTCAGGGCGGGATGATCGAGATCGATGGCGCGACGCTTCACGTCGTCGACATCGGTCCACGCGATTCGGGCCTGCCGATCGTGATGCTCCATGGCGCGAGCTCCAATCTCGAGGCGATGCGACGCCCGCTCGGCTACCTCCTCGCAACGGACCACCGCGTCATCCTGTTCGACCGTCCCGGCCATGGCTGGAGCACGCGTGCGCGGCGACAGGATTCGACGCCGCAGATCCAGGCGCGGATGATCGATGAGGCGCTCGGCAAGCTCGGGATCGAACGCGCGATCTTCGTGGCGCATTCCTGGAGCGGCGCGCTCGGTGGGCGGCTCGCGCTCGACTACCCGCGCCGAGTCGCCGGCCTCGTGATGCTGGCGCCCGTCACGCATCCCTGGCGCGGTGGGGTCGGCCGCTACAACGAGATCATCGCAACGCCATTGATCGGCCCGCTGCTGGCCTACACCGTCACGCTGCCGCTCGGCTATTTCCTGACTGAGCCCGGCGCGCGCAACGTGTTCCTGCCTCAGACGATGCCGGACGGATTCGTCAAGGACTCCGCGACGCCGCTGCTGCTGCGTCCGCGCGAGTTCATCGCCAATGCCTATGATCTGGTGACGTTGAAGCAGTCGGTGGCCGCGCAAGTCGCGCGCTACGGCGAGATCAAGGCGCCGGTCACGATCATCGCCGGCGAGCCCGACAAGACCGTGTCGACCAACATCCACGCGCGTCCGTTCGCCGCGATGGTGCCGAATGCAAAGCTGATCGTGCTGCCCGATCTCGGCCACATGGTGCAGAACGCGGTGCCTGATCTCGTGAAGACCGAAATCGAGACGATGATCGGCAAGATCGTCCCGGCGCAGGCGGCCGCGGATTAGCGGCCGCCCCTAGCGCGCCTACTGCTTGATCTTGCCGTCCTTGTCGAATTGCGAGACGAAAGCCCAGAGATTGTTGATCTCGGTCTCGTTCTTGATGCCGGCGAACGCCATCTTGGTGCCGGGGATCTTGGCCTTCGGGTCCTTGATGTATTCCTTGAACACCGCCTCGTTCCAGGTGATGCCGGAATTCTTGTTCGCGTCGGAGTAGTTGTAGTCCGGCGCGGTCCCCGATTTGCGGCCGTCGAGGCCGTTGAGCTCGGGACCGACCTTGTTCTTGGCGCCTTCGCCGATCGCGTGACAGGCGAGGCATTTGTTGAATGACGTTTTGCCGGCCGCGACATCCTGCGCCATCGCGGCGGGAGCGGCGGCAGTCAAGGTGAGGATCATCAATGCGCCAAAAGTCAATTTTGTCATCGGGTGCTCTTCGTCTCTTCCCTGGTGGGTCTGGGCCTGGTCAGTCTCTTGCCTGGTCGGCAATCGTCGTACCTGCCGGTTTTGGCAGGACCGTCCGGCTTGGACAAGCCACGAAACCATGACAGGTTTCACGATTTCCTACTTGTCCCAGAGCGAACTCGCCTGCGATCATCGATCGGACTTTCGGATGGCCTACCCAAACCATCGCGGACGTGGTTGATTTAGTGTGACAATTCGATCGTCTGCCGCGAGCCGGAAGGATATGCCATGGCCATCATGATGCCTGCGAGCGACCAGGCGGTGCTCGCGCGCCGCGCGGAGATCGTTGCTGCATTGCGCGCAATCGTGCCCGGCGAGGGCGTGATCGACAGCGCCGCCGAGATGCGGGCCTATGAATCCGACGGGCTGACGGCCTATCGGCAGCCGCCGATGGTCGTGGTGCTGCCCGATACGACCGAGCAGGTCTCGCTCGTCCTGAAATATTGTGCAGGGCAGGGCATCAAGGTGGTGCCGCGCGGCTCCGGCACCTCGTTGTCCGGCGGTGCGCTGCCGCTGGAGGACGGCGTGCTGCTGGGGCTCGGCAAGTTCAAGCGCATCCGCGAGATCGATTTCGACAATCGCGTCGTCGTCACCGAGCCCGGCGTCACCAATCTGGCGATCAGCCAGGCGGTCGCCCATGCCGGCTTCTATTACGCGCCCGATCCGTCCTCGCAGATCGCCTGCTCGATCGGCGGCAATGTCGCGGAGAATTCCGGCGGTGTGCATTGCCTGAAATACGGCATGACCACCAACAACGTGCTCGGTTGCGAGATTGTCCTGATGAGCGGCGAGATCCTGCGCATCGGCGGCAAGTCGGCGGAGAACCCGGGCTACGACTTGATGGGCGTCATCACCGGCTCCGAGGGCCTGCTCGGCGTCATCACCGAGATTACGGTCCGCATCCTGCAGAAGCCGGAGACGGCGCGCGCGCTGATGGTCGGCTTCTCGCAAGTCGAGGCGGCGGGCGAATGCGTGGCGCGGATCATCGGCGCCGGCATCATTCCCGGCGGCATGGAGATGATGGACAAGCCCGCGATCCACGCCGCGGAAGCCTTCGTCCATGCCGGCTATCCGCTCGATGTGGAGGCGTTGCTCATCATCGAGCTCGACGGCCCTTCGATCGAAGTCGACGAGCTGATCACGCGCGTCGAGGCCATCGCGAACGGTTGCGGCTCGACCACCTGCCAGATCTCGACCTCGGAGGCCGAGCGCAATCTGTTCTGGGCGGGCCGGAAAGCCGCCTTTCCGGCCGTCGGCCGCATCTCCCCCGACTATCTCTGCATGGACGGCACCATCCCGCGCGGTGCGCTGCCGAAGGCGCTCGCGCGCATCCGCGAGCTCTCGGAAAAGTACCAGCTCGGCTGCGCCAACGTGTTCCATGCCGGCGACGGCAATCTGCATCCGTTGATCCTTTACGATGCCAACAAGCCCGGCGAGATCGAGCGCGCGGAAGCCTTCGGCGCCGACATCCTGCGCGCCTGTGTCGAGTTCGGCGGCGTGCTCACCGGCGAGCACGGCGTCGGCATCGAGAAGCGCGACCTGATGCCCGACATGTTCAGCGAGATCGACCTGAACCAGCAGCAGCGGCTGAAATGCGCCTTCGACGCGCAGGGCCTGCTCAATCCCGGAAAGGTGTTTCCGACCCTGCATCGCTGCGCCGAGCTCGGCCGCATGCATGTGCATGCGGGCAAGCTGGCGTTCCCGGACATCCCGCGGTTCTGAGGATTGGGCATGTCGGTCCAGGTGACGGCATGGCGGACATCCCTGTAGGCACAGCGACAACGGCACCTGCTGCGGCGCACGCTCCATCGCGGCTCCTGTTCATCGACAACATCCGCTGGTCCATGATCGTGCTCGTGCTGAGCATGCACGCCTCCGACACCTACAGCCCGTTCGGAAATTGGTACTATGTCGACCGGCAGGCGACAGGCTTCGGGACGGCGCTGTTCTTCGGCATCTACCAGAGCTTCCTCCAGGCTTTCTTCATGGCGGTGCTGTTCTTCATCGCCGGCTACTTCGCTGCGGCGTCGTTTGACCGGAAGGGGTTTTCCACCTTCGCCCGTGACCGGTCGTTTCGGCTTGGCGTGCCGACCCTGCTCTACATGTTCGTGATAGGCCCGCTCTCGCAGTATTTCCTGTCGCGCACCTGGGGACGCGGTGGCTTCGGCCATCAATGGTTGACCCATCTTGGGGATGGCGAGTGGCTGTCCGAGACCGGGCCGATGTGGTTCTGCGCCGTGCTGCTGCTGTTCTCGCTCGCCTACGGCCTGATCCGGCTGTCGGGATGGCGGGAGCGGGCGGTTGCGCTGCGCGGACCGATGGTGGTGGTCTTCGTGATAGTCATGGCGGCCGGCACCTTTGCCGTACGCATCGTGTTGCAGGCCGGGACTTCAGTGCTCAACGTCCATCCCGGCGATCTGCCGCAATATCTGCTGATGTTCGTGGCCGGGGCCTATGGTTATCGCGGCAATTGGATGATCGGGCTTGCCGAGCGTTGCTGTCTGCGCTGGGGAGCGCTGGCGCTCTCCATCTCGGCGCCCTTGTTCGCGGCGTTGGTGCTGTTTGGCGGCGGCATCGAGGGCGACACCGCGCTTTATGCAGGCGGCTTCAATCTCGTCAGCGCCGGCAAGTGCTTGTGGGAGGCGCTTGTCTGTGTGGGCATGGGCCTTTTGATCCTGGCCGCCTACCGTCGCCATTTCGACACACAAGGCCCGGTCGCCAAATGGCTCTCAGACAATGCGTTCGGTGTCTACCTGATCCATCCGCCGATCCTGATCGGCTTCGCCTTGCTGCTGCACGCGTTGCCGCTTGGTGCGATTGCCAAGGCGCTCCTGCTGACGATGCTGGCTGCGGTCGGCAGCTTTGCGGCATCCGCCTTGATTTTGCGGAGATCACCGCTGCGCGCGATCATTTAAAGCATGATCCGGAAAAGTGCGCAGCGGTTTTCCGAAAAGATCATGCTCGAACAATAACCTAAAGCGCGATGACGATTCATCCCGATCTCATCGCGCTTTAGCGCGGCGCGCTCCGCGGTCCTGACCGAACCGTGGCGTGCGAGCAGCTCCTACATCAGCGCGTATTGCGACCGCTCGCGCCGTGCCAGCAGCGGCAGCGCCCGGCTTGCGATGTGAGCCTTGAAATGCGCGCTCTCCTGGTGCGCTTTGAAAGCGGCCTCGTCGCGAAACAGTTCGTAGAACAGGAACTGTGCCGGATTCTCGGTGCTGCGGCTGATCAGGAACAGCTTCACGCCGGGCTCGCTTTGCGCCTCCGGCAGGAAACCACGCAGGATCTCGGCGACATTGTCGGCCTCTCCGTCCTTGGCTTCCCATTGCGCAACGACGAGAAGCCCGCCGCCGCTGGTCGCTTCGCTGACCGTTCGCTGGTTCATTGTCTGTCCGCTCATGCTGGAACTCCTGCAAAAAAGGCGTCGGGAACAGTTCGATCAATAGCGAAGTTTGAAAGGAAATGGTTCGATGGTGAACGAAGTGACGATGTTGTGTCCAGACCGGCCGGCCCATCATCCGGCGTGATCGGGTGGCGGTTTGTCTCCCGCATCGCATTCAAGGACCGGCGCCTTCGCGGGCCCGGGCTTTGGCGCGAGAAATTTGATTTTCGCCGGGAATTTGGTTACCGCCTTTTCCCGTGGACACGCTCAAGGTCAGAGACGCCAAAGACGTCGAAGAGGTGGTGCGCGCGGCGATTGCCAATGAGCAGCCGCTCGAGATCATTGGTCATGGCTCTAAGCGCGGCATCGGTCACGCGATGGCGACCAACGCCGTGCTCGACGTCTCCGCGCTGAATGCCGTCACCTCCTACGAGCCCAACGAGCTGATCGTCACGCTCCAGGCCGGTGCGCCGCTGGCTGACGTGCTGTCGCTGATCGATGCCAAGAACCAGCAATTCGCCTTCGAGCCGATGAACACCGCGCCGCTGCTCGGCACGCCGGCGCTCGGCACCGTCGGCGGCATGATCGCGGCCGGCTTGGCCGGCCCGCGCCGCATCAAGGCGGGCGGGGCGCGCGATCACCTGCTCGGGGCGCACGCTGTCTCCGGTTTCGGCGACAGCTTCAAGACCGGCGGCAAGGTGGTGAAGAACGTCACCGGCTATGATCTCTGCAAGTTGCTGGCGGGGTCCTGGGGCACGCTGTCGGTCATGACCGAGGTCACGCTCAAGGTGATGCCGAAGCCGGAAGCCGAGCGGACGCTGCTGCTGCGCGGGCTCGACGATGCCGCCGCCAACAAGGCGATGATCGCGGCGCTCGGCTCGCCCTTCGATGTCTCCGCCGCTGCGCATCTGCCGAAGTCAGTGTACCGCGCCAGGACGGAAGGGCTTGGCGACATCGCGGGCGAGGGCGAAGCACTGACCGTGCTGCGGCTCGAAGGCATCACGGCGTCCGCCGCCCATCGCGCCGGCTCGCTACGGGAATTGCTGGCGCCGTTCGGTACCGCGACCCTCGTCGAGGACGTGGCGTCTTCCGCTCTGTGGGCCGCCATCCGCGATGTCCTGCCGTTCTCGGCCAACGGCGCGCTGGGGGCCTGGCCGGTCTGGCGGATCGTCTGCCCGCCGGCCTCGGGCGCGGCGCTCGGGACTCAATTGGCGCGCGAGACCGGGGGCGATGTGATCTACGACTGGGGCGGCGGGCTGATCTGGGCGGCCTTGCCGCCGAAGGCCGACGCGCATGCCTCCGCGGTGCGCGAGCGTGTCAATGCGGTCGGAGGACATGCCACCCTGATCCGGGCGGTCGAGGATGTCAGGCGCAGTGTCGACGTGTTTCATCCGCAGGCGCCCGGCATTGCCGCGCTGAGCGAGCGGGTCCGCGCCAGTTTCGATCCGAAGTCCATTCTCAACCGGGGACGGCTGACGCGGGGCGCTGCGGCATGAAGACCGAATTCTCACTGGCGCAGCTTGCCGACCCCGACATCGCGGAAGCCGACAAGATCCTGCGCGCCTGTGTCCATTGCGGCTTCTGCACCGCAACCTGTCCAACCTATGTGCTGCTCGGTGACGAACTCGATAGCCCGCGCGGCCGCATCTACCTGATCAAGGAGATGCTGGAGAAGGACCAGACGCCGACGGCAGAGGTGGTCAAGCATATCGATCGCTGCCTGTCGTGCCTGTCCTGCATGACGACCTGCCCCTCGGGGGTCAACTACATGCACCTCGTCGACCAGGCCAGGGTCAGGATCGAGCAGCGCTATCAGAGGCCGCTCACCGAGCGGCTGCTGCGCCAGGCTCTGGCCTTCGTCCTGCCGGACCCGCAGCGCTTCCGCATCAGCATGCGGCTGGCGCGGCTGGCCCGTCCGCTCGCAGTATTCCTGCCGACGCCGAGGCCGTCGGCCACCCCCGGCCTGATCCAGCGCCTCAAGGCCATGCTGGCGCTGGCCCCGAGCCGGCTGCCGTCGCCCGGGCCTGCGCCCGGCAGTGTGTTCGCGGCGCGTGGCAAGAAGCGCGGCCGGGTCGCGCTGCTGCAGGGCTGCGCCCAGCAGGTGCTGGCGCCGCGCATCAACCAGGCCGCCATCAGTCTCCTCACCCGCCACGGCATCGAGGTCGTCCTGGTCAGGGACGAGCAATGCTGCGGCGCGTTGACCCATCACCTAGGCAACGACCGCGATGCACTGGCGCGGGCCCGCGCCAATGTCGCGGCGTGGCGGAAGGAAGCGGCCGGCGAGGGGCTCGACGCCATCCTGGTGACGACGTCCGGCTGTGGCACGGTGATCAAGGACTACGGTTATCTCCTGCGCGAGGACGCTGCGTTCGCGGCTGATGCGGCCCAGGTGTCCGCGCTCGCCAAGGACATCACCGAATACATCGCCGGCCTCGGACTAGAACCTGTCGCACGACCGGACAGCGTCGTCGTTGCCTATCACTCCGCGTGTTCGTTGCAGCACGGGCAGAAAATCACAGCCCTTCCGAAAGAATTGCTTTCCAAGAATGGATTCGTGGTGAAAGATGTACCGGAGAGCCATTTGTGTTGCGGTTCGGCGGGGACCTACAACATTCTCCAGCCTGAGCTTGCGGGCCGTTTGCGCGATCGCAAGGTCGCCAACATCGCGAGCGTCAAGCCGGACATGATTGCCGCGGGCAATATCGGCTGCATGGTGCAGATTGCCAGTGGTACATCAGTTCCGGTCGTACACACGATTGAGCTTCTCGATTGGGCTACGGGCGGGTCGCGGCCGGCACTGAATGGGTCGACCTGAGCTTTCGTCCGAAGGCGACGGCTGAAGATGCCCGATCGACCATTGTTTGGCGGCAACAGGAGGACCACGATGGCGAAAGCGAAGAAGAAAAAAAGCAAGAAGGCGAAAAAGGCCAAGAAAGTTGTAGCGGCGAAGAAGGCGACGAAGAAGAAGGCAGCCAAGAAGTCTGCGAAGAAATCGGCTAGGAAGGCCGCCCCGAAGAAGGCTGCCAAGAAGGCGTCGGTGAAGAAGGCTGCGGTGAAGAAGGCTGTGGTGAAGAAGGCGGCGCCGAAGAAGGCCGCGAAGAAAGCGGCACCGAAGAAGGCGAAGGCAGCTCCCGCGCCGAAGCCGTCAGCGCCGGCGGCAGCTCCGGCTCCTGAGCCAGCCGTCGAGACAAGCTGGGCGATGCCTTCGTCTTCTGCGGAGCCGACGCCGGCCGAGGGGCAAGGTTAGGCCAAACCCAAAGAAAACGATGGACAACAGGAAGGCCGTGGCGGTGGCGCTGCGGCCTTTTTGTATCGCCGCGACGTCCCCTAAGGAGGCCATTTCCCGTGTTAGCCCGATTGGCAGCGCGCTCACCACGGCACCGCTGGTCTCCGTATTAAGTATCAACCCAGTCTTCCCGGTGTGCTCCGGGATGCAATGATGTGCCCGATAAGCAACACAGGCTGACAACCTTTCGTAGAATCGTCAGAACGCCTAGATAGGCAGCAGATGCCCGCGATTTTTGCTTCACGGTTCACATCCCTCGACCCTAATTGTCGCAGTCATGCAATTTTGCAGACAGGTCGTATGCCCCGGGGGGCTTTCCGGGAATCCGACGGGGTAAGAACTGGTGATGGGGATCGACATGAAAAAAGTGGCTTTGTTGGCAACGGCGCTGGCAATGGTGACGGGTTCGGCTTTCGCGGCAGACATGCCGGTCAAGGCACTGAAGGCCCCGCCGCCGCCCGCCTTTGATCCCTGGGATGTCGCCTTCGGCGGCGGCTACAACAGCGACTACATCTTCCGCGGCATCACCCAGTCCAACCACAATTCGGCGGTCGCCGCCTATTTTGAGCCGCGCTACAACGTCAACAAGGATCTTCAGCTCTATATCGGCTGGTCCGGCGAGAGCATCTCCTTTGCGAACCGTGCCGCCGCCGAGATCGACGTCTATGGCGGCATCCGGCCGACCTTCGGCGCATTCGCGTTCGATTTTGGTGTCTGGGGCTATCTCTATCCGGGCGGGCATTGCGCCGACAACACGCTGACCGGAGGCATTCCCGGCGGCGGCGTTTGTCCGGTCAGCACCAACACGATCTTCCTCGCCAATGGAAACGTGATGAAGAAGGACGTCAGCTTCTTCGAGGTCTACGGCAAGGGCACCTACACCTTCAGCGACAACTGGCAGGTCGGGGTCACCGAATACTATACGCCGAGCTTCCTCAACTCCGGCGCCTGGGGTGACTACGCCTCGATCACCGCCAAGTACACCGCGCCGAGCACGGTGTTCGGCGCCAGCGGGATCGGGATGTATGTGTCGGGCGAGTTCGGCCGGCAATGGCTCGGCACGACCGACTCGTTTTACGGTGTGGTCAGCCCGCTCGGGAACTTCGCGAACGGCATCAAATATGCCGATTACAACACCTGGAACATCGGCATCGGCTTCACCTACAAGGTCTTCACGATGGATATCCGCTACTGGGACACGAACCTGTCGAAGGGTAACTGCAGCGCCTTCACCAGCGCCTTCAACGCGAGCGGCTCGACCAACGTCACGTCGATCAATCCGGGCGGCGCCGGATCGAACTGGTGCAGCGCGACCGTCGCCGTCAGGCTGACGGCCGACCTGACGGCGATGAGCAACCTGAAGTAAGGTTTTTCTCTTAAGGTGAGGGGCGGCAGAGCGATCTGCCGCCCTTTTGCTTTGGAGCGGGTGCACGGGGCGGGCGCCCGCCGCCCTTTCACATGCGCCGACGGTTGGCTTGGCCTTTGCGTTTCAGCGCACCGCGCTCGGCTCCGCCTGGGCCGGTTCGCCGCCTTTGCCGAGAACGTGGATCTCGCCGTCCTTCACCATGGTCACCTTGCGTGTATGGAAGGCGTCCAGCGTCGAGCGGTGGCCGATCGAGACGATGGTGGCCTGTGGCAGCTTCTCCGCCAGCAGCCGGTAAAGCCGGTCCTCGGACGGCTCGTCCAGCGATGCCGTGGCCTCGTCGAGGAACAGATAGTCCGGCATGTGGAGCAGCGCGCGGGCAAGGCCGAGGCGCTGCTGCTCGCCCAGGGACAGCGTCCGGTTCCAGTGACCGTCCTCGTCGAGCCGGTCGGCCAGCCTCGGCATGCCGACCGCAATGAGCGCGTCACGGATCTTCTCGGGCGGGATGGAGCCGTGCTCGGCCGGGTAAATGACGGCGTCGCCAAGCTGGCCGATCGGGAAATACGGCCGTTGCGGCAGCATCATCAGCTTCGACTTTTCGGGAATGGCGATCGCGCCGGTCCCGAACGGCCAGACGCCCGCAATGGCCCGGAACAGTGTCGACTTGCCCGAGCCCGACGGGCCGGTCACCAGCACCCGCTCCGACGGCTGGATCGTGAAGGCATCCGCCGCGACCAGAGGTGCGCCGTTCGGCAGTTTGACGAGCAGCTGGTCGAGCGCGATCGCCTTCTTGGCGCTGGATGCCGCAACCCCGATGGTCGGTTCGTGCGCGGCGAGGTTGGCGGCAGAGGCGACCGACATCTCGAAGCCGTCGAGACGGGCAACTACGGCGCGCCATTCGGCAAGCGACCGGTATGCCGTGACGAAGAAGGACAAAGCGCGCTGAACGCTGGAGAAGGCCGAGGCGGTCTGCATCATGTCGCCAAGCTGGATGGTCTTGGCGAAATAGGCCGGCGCCACCAGCACGTAGGGGAAGATCACGGCGGCCTGCTGATAGCTCGCCGTGAACAACGTGAGGCGCTTGGTCCGGCTCATGATCGCGTACCAGTTGTTGATCACGAAGTCGAAGCGGTGCAACAGGCGTCCGCGCTCCGCGCTCTCGCCCTTCAGCAGCGCGATCTGTTCGGAGTTCTCGCGAACGCGCACGAGATTGAAACGGAAGTCGGCCTCATAGCGCTGCTGCTCGAAATTGAGATTGACCAGCGGCACGCCGATCCAGTGCGTCAGGGCCGTGCCGAGGATCGCATAAAACAGCGCGCCCCAGACGAGATAGCCGGGGACCGCGACATCGATGCCAAACAGGTGCAGCGGCGCGTTGTTGGAGAGTCCCCACAGGATGATGACGAAGGAAAACAGCGTGACGATCGACGAGAGCAGGCCAAGTCCGATGGTCAATGTCTGCTCGACGAAGTTCTTGACGTCGTCGGTGATGCGCTGATCGGGGTTGTCAGCCGCGTCGCCCCGGAGCTGCATCCGGTAATGCGTGGCGTCGTCGAGCCATTCGCCGAGATAGTGCCGCGTCAGCCATCGCCGCCAGCGGATCTGCAGCCATTGGTTCAGATAGAGCTGATAGACAGCCAGTGCGACGAAGGCCGAGGCAAGGCCGACGAAGATCCAGATCTCGCGCATGAAGCTGTTGAAGTCGTAGGCCTGGAGGGCGCTGTAGAACCGGTTCTGCCACTGGTTGACCAGCACGTCGATGGCGACCAGCGACAGTTCGATCGCGATGACGGCAGCGAGCAGGCCGCCGCCGACCCATTTGTCCTCGGATCGAAAATAGGGGATGGCGATTCGCCAAACGGTCGCGAGCGTGGCGCTGATGTTTCTCACAGAGCGGGGTCTCCTAAGGGGATGTGCACGGCGGCCCGGAGCCAAATGGCTGGAGCCACTGCGGAAATAGGCGCGCTTAAACTATAGTCGCAAGTGCTGCAATTTGCGTTGGCTTGTCGCGGCTTGCAACCTTAGCATGGGCATGACGGCGTGAGGTGGGGGCCTCCCGGACTTCGCGGGCTTGTGAGCGGGCGGGAACCGCCGCATTCGCGAGGAATTCGCGTCCAGCTCAGGGGTTATCGCTTCCAGCGTCAAGCAGGCTCGGCCGACCACGCGGGCCCCCTGCCGCACAAATGCGTGGGGGGAGGAAGACATGTGGAATCAAATCTATAATCCGCTGAACAATGCGGCACTGTCGACAATCGCGGCGGCCGTCCCGGTCGTCTCGCTGTTGATCATGATCGCGAGCGGGCGCGTGAAAGCGCACATCGCGGCCGTGATCGCGGTGATCATCACCAATCTGATCACGATATTCATCTTCACCATGCCGGCCGGCATGTCGATCCGGGCCTCGGTGCTCGGCATCGTCACGGGCTTCTTCCCGATCGGATGGATCGTCCTCAACGTTATCTTTCTCTACCAGGTGACGGTCGCCACCGGGCGCTTCGAACTGCTCAAGCGCGCGGTCGGCGGCGTCACCGAGGATCGGCGCCTCCAACTCCTGCTGGTCGCGTTCTCGTTCGGCGCGTTCTTCGAAGGCGCCTCGGGCTTCGGCACGCCGGTCGCAATCACCGGTGCCGTGCTGATTGGTCTCGGCTTCTCGCCGCTCGCCGCATCAGGCCTGTCGCTGATCGCCAACACCGCGCCGGTCGCCTATGGCGCGCTCGGCACGCCGATCCTGGGCCTTGCCTCGGTCACCGGGCTCGATCCCTACATCCTCGGCGCGATGGTCGGCCGGCAATTGCCGTTCTTCTCGCTGATCGTGCCGTTCTGGGTGGTGTGGGCGTTCGCAGGCTGGCGCGGCATGAAGGACGTCTGGCCGGCGATCCTCGTCACCGGCATTTGCTTCGCCGTCCCGCAATTCGTGATCTCCAACTTCATCAATCCCTGGATCGTCGACATCGGGGCGTCGCTGATCTCGATGGGGGCGCTCATCCTGTTCCTGAAGGTGTGGCAGCCGAAGCAGCTCTGGCTGTCGCCGGAGCTGCGCGGCCACGACCCGTCGGCCGCTCAAATGGAAAAGATGACGCCGCTCGACAAGACGCCGCTCAACCAGTCCGAACTGTGGAGCGCGCTGCTGCCGTGGATCATCGTCTGTATCGTCATGCTGATCTGGGGCAATGGTGCCTTCAAGACCTGGGCCAACGGGATCTTCACCTGGAACTACGCCGTTCCCGATCTGCACAACATGATCAACAAGGTGCCGCCGGTGGCCGCCAAGCCGACGCCGGAAGGCGCGGTGTTCGGCTTCACTTACCTGTCCTTCACCGGCACGGGCATGCTGATCGCGGCGATCATCTCGGGCCTCCTGATGGGAGTCGGTCCGGGACGCCTGCTGGCTGAATATGGCCGCACCATCCGGCTGTGCGCGATCTCGCTGATCACGATCTCGGCGATGCTCGCGATCGGCACGCTGACCCGTCTGTCCGGTGTCGACGCAACGCTGGGTCTCGCGTTTGCGGCAACCGGCGTGCTCTATCCCTTCTTCGGCACGCTGCTCGGCTGGTTGGGCGTGGCGCTGACGGGATCGGACACCGCCTCGAACATCCTGTTCGGCAACCTCCAGAAGATCACCTCCCAGCAGATCGGCCTGTCGCCGATCCTGATGGCGGCGGCGAACTCCTCCGGCGGCGTGATGGGCAAGATGATCGATGCGCAATCGATCGTGGTCGCCTCTACGGCCACGCGGTGGTACGGCCACGAGGGCACGATCCTGCGTTTCGTGTTCTGGCACTCGATCGTGCTGGCCTGCTTGGTCGGCCTGCTCGTGACGCTGCAGGCCTATGTATGGCCGTTCTCGGCGCTCGTGCTGCATTAATCCAGCCGCCGCCTTGCTTTGACGGAAATCCCCGCGGGAACGCTCCTGCGGGGATTTTTGCGTCCGCGGCCGGCGAGCCTTCTCAATGGCGTCACCGTCTTATAGAAGGTGCGGCAATTCAGGTCGGTCGAGAGGTTTCATGGTTTCGCTCAAGCAGATCGTGTGTGCGACGGTTGCAATGCTCGCGGTGACTACTGTCGCACGTGCGGAGGACGGTTTCCCCTTCGGCACCGAGATGACGCTGGAGGCGCTGCCGCAGCCTGGCTCGAAGCGAATCCCGAACATCGAGATCGGCGACAATGGCGAGGTGGTGCTGGAGCTCTGGTGCAAGGGCGGCAAGGGCCAGTTCTCGGTCGCCGGCAACACTGTGATCTTCGTTCCCGGTCAGATCCAGGATCGTTCCTGCCCGCTCGCGAAGGCGCAGGCCGACGACGACCTTGTCGCAGCGCTCGGCAGCGTCGAGACCTGGAAACGCCAGGGCGGCCTGCTCACGCTGATCGGCCCCAAGCCGCTGCGCTTTCGCGTGAACGGAAATTGAGCTTCGTGGCAGCCGGTGCCGTTCTTTAGCGGTTACGGCGTCGCGATCAACCCGTTGGCGGTGGCAACGATCCAGCGGCTGCCCCAGCGCACGATGGAGTCGACGCGCCCGAGTCCGGGAACAGTGTCACCGCGTGCGGCCATCCGAATTCCGTCAGGTCCGTCGAGAACCGCAGTTCCGTCCCGAACGTCAACAACGGTCCACCCGGGAATGGTTGTCGGCCTCGTTTCCGGCGCCGGCGCCAGAGGCTGCCTCATGGCAGCTGCTGGCCCCGAGAGGCTCGTATTGACCTGAGATGCCAAGCCATTAGGCAAGCGGGCGGGCGATGCGGTGGACGGCTTGGGAATGCTTCCTACAAAGGCGGGTGCCGCTGTTTGCAGATCCGGGTGATATGCGGTTTTTCGAACGCCTTCGACCTTGCCCCCGGATCTCGTTTCAGAAGTTTGCGATGAAGCCGTATGTTTCTGGGCTATTGGACTGAGGCTGATCATGCTTGCGAGCTCAGGCCAATTCAGGCCCCCGGCCCATCCCAGTCCAAAGCTTGCCGTCAGCGCGATTGTGGACAGCAGAAAGTTGCGCACCCGAACACCATGCGGGTCTCGTAGCACCAGCACTTCGTCGCGATCGTAGCTTAACAGATTCCGCAGCCTGACCGGCTGCGTCGGCAACTGGCCGCCAGCCACATTCCCCAACCAGATGTTTCCAAGGGTACTCGGCTCGTGGTCTTGCATGATGCGACCCACGTTCGGCTACCCGATGATGGCCGCCTAAACTGAATCGAATCTTAACGATCAAGCAAACGACTGCGGCAGCACCTGCCTACTTCCACGTCGACTTGTCGGCGTCCCAACGCTGGCCCTTCAGCTCCTTCGCGAGCGCCTCGACTGAACCGTTGTCGTCGGGCTGGTCGCTCTCTTCGTCGACGGAAGCTTCATCCGAGAGATTGAGCTTGGCGCCGCTGCTCTCATCTGCGGTCGTGGTCGAGGGGCTGCCGATCCAGAGCATCAGCCTGTCGGTCGTGCCTGGTCTGTCGGGCGAGATCAGGCCCGCGACCTCGATGGTGTCGGTGAGCTCGAGCGCCGGGAAATCCTGGTTCGGCCGCTTGAAGACCAGCTTGAGCCTGCCGGTGGCCGGGTCGAAGGTTTGCGAGACCGGCTTTGCCGCGAGCGTCCTGCTCAGCACGCCCGCCACCGCGCTCGCGAGCTTGTCGCGGTTGATCTTGCCGCCCTCGCGCCAGTCGGCGGCGGGGAAGCGGACGGTGCGGTCCATCTCGGTCATGCCCGTGGTCCAGCCGGCCGCGGTGACGCCCGGCATCGCCTTGAATTTTGCGAGCAGCGCGGGCGCGCGCTCCGGATCGACCGACATGTTGATGGTCTGCTCGCCGGCGCGCAGCGCGTCGCAGCCGACATTGAGGCTCGCCAGCGTTACCTCGACCTCCTGGCCCTTCAGGCTCTTCAGGAAATCGGTCGCAGCATCCAGCTTGACCTTGACCGCGATCGCTTCCGGCGAGACGTCGGTGAAATCCTTCGGCTGCGACGTGATGCCGTCGTCGGAGATCTGGTTGTCCTGAAATTCCTTCTCGCTGAGATCGGAATTGTCGGGGGAGGTGACCTCCGTCACGGCCTGGCCGATGCCGATCTGGCCGCGGAATTCGAAAGTGTCCCCGGTCGGCTTGCGCAGCAGCTTGACGGTGACAGGCGCCTTCTCGCCGAGGCTCTGCGTCGTTCCCGTCAGGTTCTGGCCCGAAACCTGGAGATTGACGACGAAGCGGTCCTTGCGGTCGGAGTTCTTTGCGACGGGGTAACAGACGTCGAGCACGGCGGATGTGACCGTCTTGCCCTGGCGGGTTTCTTTCAGGATCACGTCGGCATTGCCGTCCATCAGCCCGTCGATCGACGTGAAATAGCGCGTCTCGGTTCCGCCCGGCGCCGCAGCCTTCGGCGACAGCTTCATCTGGGCACGCGCGGGATGCGGCGAAACTGCAAGCAGAGCCGCCAGAAGAACGGTGGGGCAAACCAGAAGCAGGCGCATCGACGAAATCCTCGAGCAATAGGGCATGATCCGGAAAAGTGTGCAGCGGTTTTCCGATAAGATCATGCCCAAAACAACAATCTAAAGCGCGATGACGATTCGTTCCGGTTCCATCGCGCTTTAGAATCGGCGCGCCACCGTAGGGGGGTTTGGCCGTCGGTTGAATCGGAAAGCACGGGCCATGGTCCGCAAAAAAGAAGGCCGCCCGGAGGCGGCCTTCGGAACATTCTAACGGACGCGATGGGCGTTAGAAGCCGCCCATGCCGCCGCCGGCGGGCATCGCGGGCGGAGCATCTTTCTTCGGCGCTTCGGCGACCATGGCTTCGGTGGTCACCAGCAGGCCGGCTACGGACGAGGCGTCCTGGAGCGCGGTGCGGACAACCTTGGCGGGATCGATGATGCCCTTCTCGACCATGTCGACATAGTCCTCGGTCTGGGCGTCGAAGCCGAAGGTCTCGGACTTGTTCTCCAGGATCTTGCCGACGACGATCGAGCCTTCCACGCCCGCGTTCTCGGAGATCTGGCGGACCGGGGCTTCCAGCGCCTTCAGCACGATGTTGATGCCGGCCTGGACGTCGGCATTGGCGTGGGTGAGACGGCCGACCGCCTTCTTGGCGCGCAGCAGCGCGACGCCGCCGCCGGGGACGATGCCTTCCTGCACCGCGGCGCGGGTGGCATTGAGCGCGTCCTCGACGCGGTCCTTCTTCTCCTTGACCTCGATCTCGGTCGCGCCGCCGACGCGGATCACCGCGACGCCGCCGGCGAGCTTGGCGAGACGCTCCTGGAGCTTCTCACGATCGTAGTCCGAGGTGGTCTCCTCGATCTGGGCCTTGATCTGGCCGACGCGGGCCTCGATCTCCGGCTTTTTGCCGGCACCCTTGACGATCGTTGTGTTCTCCTTGTCGATCACCACCTTGCCCGCGCGTCCCAGCATCTTCACCGTGACGTTTTCGAGCTTCATGCCGAGGTCTTCGGAGATGAGCTGGCCGCCGGTGAGGATCGCGAGGTCCTCGAGCATGGCCTTACGGCGGTCACCGAAGCCGGGCGCCTTGACGGCGGCAACCTTCAGGCCGCCGCGGAGACGGTTGACGACCAGCGTCGCCAGCGCCTCACCCTCGACGTCCTCGGCGACGATGACGAGCGGCTTGCCCGACTGCACCACGGCTTCCAGCACCGGCAGCATGGCCTGAAGGCCGGACAGCTTCTTCTCGTGCAGGAGGATGTAGGCGTCCTCGAGCTCGGCGGTCATCTTCTCGGCGTTGGTGACGAAGTACGGCGACAGATAGCCGCGGTCGAACTTCATGCCCTCGACGATGTCGACTTCGGTGTCGAGCGACTTGTTCTCCTCGACAGTGATGACGCCCTCGTTGCCGACCTTCTGCATCGCCTGGGCGATCATCTTGCCGATGGCGGCATCGCCATTGGCCGAGATGGTGCCGACCTGGGCGACCTCGGACGAGGCGGCGACCGGCTTGGCGCGCTTCTCGATGTCCTTGACCACGGCCGCAACCGACTTGAGACCCTCGCGGACGATGGCCTGGGCCAGA
>JAEWFG010000405.1 GCA_023388935.1 Pseudomonadota bacterium
CAATCTTCGCCTTCAGTGCTGCGTCGATCTTCCGTCTCGTCTTCTTCGTCATCATGCCCTCCGTCTATCAAACGGAGCGGCCCTTTTCCAACTCAGCCTCTGGTCCCAAAATCGGGGTCCATTTCACGCCTTCGATGCCCCACCAACCGTTACTCTGGATGACGCAGTTGCGGATCGTTACGTTCGCAGCAGCGACGGTAAGTTGGCCGTTAATGGTCACGTTCTCGATCACTGCGCCCGGCGTCGTGATTGTCATCGGCCCCTTGTAGGCGGAGAGCGTCACGCCGGCTTGGACGCCAGTCGTCGTCGCGTCAGGCATCCCGAAGAGAGCGGGATTAATGGTACCAGTCATTTGCATTTCCCCATTTGTATTGCACGCAAGCCCCCGCCCTCGAAGCCGTCAACAATCACACAGAGCATGCAGCCTCAAGACCGGAGGAACACGTGCAAACTTCCACGGCGCGCCGGTTGAATGGCTACATGAATCTCCAGGCATGAGCGCAGCTTGCCCCGCGCTTCCGTCAACGGATTCAGGCTGGCAATAGTCGAGTGCGGACGGCTTTTTTGAGGCCTTAGCTCTCGATGTCTGCGGCTTCATGCCGCGCCCAAACTAGTGTCGATCGGCCGATCCAGGAATGGTGTCGTATGAAGTTGTCTGCGGCAGGCTTGGCGGCAACAACTGGTTTCTCGCGTGGAGGTGCGGCTCAAGCCGCATCGATCTTGCTTGCAACGAGAGCTACCGCTCCGCCCCGAGCGAGTAGAACTTCCTCAGCCGATCTAATCTCTGCGTCATAGGCCTCAACCTGCAGCATAGGAAATCGCCGCGTACGTCTCTCACCTGTCTGGGCGCCTTCCCTCGTCGGGAATTCGGTCTCGATCCGGCCGTCGACGACAATCGCGTAGCCGGCCGTCGGCAGCTCCCAAGTCGACTTGGACATTGCCGGACTATGGACTTTAGCGTTGATATGGACGGCGGCGCCGTGACGTTGGATAGTCGTCAATCCAAGAGGCTGATCCCGGGAGGCGTTGCATGCTGAAATCGATCGACCCGCTTCTGAATGCCGATGTTCTCTACGCGCTGAGGTCCATGGGCCACGGCGACGACCTCGTGCTCTGCGACACCAATTTCCCCGCCGATGCCGTCGCACGGCAGTCCGTACTGGGCAAGCTGATCCGCATCGACAACGTCACCACTGCGCGCGCCGCGCGCGCAATTCTCTCGGTGCTGCCGCTCGACAGCTTTGTCGACAAGCCGGCCTCCCGCATGGAGATCGTCGGCCAGCCCAACGAGATCCCGCCCGTTCAGCGCGAGGTTCAGGCCGAGATCGACGCGGCGGAGGGGCGGTCCTCGCCAATGGGCTCGGTCGAGCGCTTTGCCTTCTATCAGCTTGCGAAGCAATCCTATTGCGTGATCCAGACCGGGGAGCGCCGCTTCTATGGCTGCTTCATTTTCAAGAAGGGCGTCATCCCGCCCGATGCTTGACCTGCCGAGGAAGCGGACTGCGCGACACGTTCGGCACAACACATCAAGACAATGTCGCGCACAAACATCCATCTTGCGGCGCGGCATCGCGAAAGTTCTCTTCGTTTCTGACGGGTGGTCGGCGGCTTCAACTCCGCGTGCTTTCGTTGACATTGATGGGCGCCGTTGCATACTCAACGCGGTTCTCTGTCACCCATCACGACGACACCGACGAGCGTCACGTCCTCTATCTGCTCCGGTGCTTCAGACTTCACATCAAGTAAAGTCCAAAAGGGAGGGTATCGCGGTGAAGCAGCAAGATCATGATCGGCATTCCGCAGTGCATCCGAACCGGCGCACCGTGCTGAAAGGCGCGGCAAGCGCTGCAGCATTGGGTACGAGTGGCGCGCTCGGTACGTTCTCGGAGCTCGCGCTTGCACAAGCCAATCTGCGTGCGCAGATCACGCAAATTCCGGGCGTCGGCAAGGGCGCGCCGACGGATTCCGACTGGCAGAAGGTCGGCGAGCTCTGCCTCGGCCCGACCAAGGCGGGCATCAAGGAGGGCGAGTTCAATGGGGTCGAGCTCTCCTTCATGGGGCTCAACAATCAGAATCTGCACAACCTCCTGTTCCGCGGCTTCCTTAAACCATGGGAGGCCTATACCGGCGCGAAGATCTCCTGGATCGACCTTGCACAGGCCGACTACAACCCGCGCCTGCAGCAGGCGATCGCGACCGGCACGGTCGACTTCGACATCCTCGAGATGGGCGCGCCCTTCGAAGGCGACGTCTGCGGCAAGGGGCTGGCGTCCGAGATGCCGGACTGGGTCAAGAAGCAGATCGATATCGATGACTATGTCGACTATCTGAAACCGCCGGTCGGCACCTGGAACGGCAAGACCTATCGTGTGACCATCGACGGCGACTGCCACAACTTCAACTACCGCACCGACGTGTTCTCCGACCCTGCCCTCGCCAAGGCCTGGAAAGACGCCGGCAATGCCGGCGAATGGGGCGTGCCGAAGACCTGGCAGCAGGTCCAGGCGGTGACGAAATTCCTCAAAGGCAAGAAGATCAAGAACCAGAACGTGTTCGGCTATCTCGACGCCCCAAAGCCATGGGGCGGGTTCGGCTTCTATTTCCTCGGCAGCCGCGCCTCGGCCTATGCCAAGCACCCCGACGACAAGGCCTGGCTGTTCGACATCGACACGATGAAGCCGCGCATCAACAATCCGGCCTGGGTCCGCGCTATCCAGGACGTGATCGACGCGCTGCCATTCGAGCCGGCCGATCAGCTCAACGCCGATCCGAACACCACCGGCTTCCAGCAGTTCCTGGCCGGGATCGGCTCGATGATCCCCTGGTGGGGCGACATCGGCCAGGTCGCGAAGGCGAGCGACACCTCGGTGATCGGCGATGTCGTCGGTTTCGACATCCTGCCGGGATCGGACGACGTCTACAATTCCAAGACCGGAAAATGGGACAAGCTCGCGAGCGGTCCGAACCATGCGCCGAATTGCGCTTATCTGGGGTGGGGTGTCTATGTAATGGCCCGCGTCAATGGCGACGAGAAGAAGCACAAGGCGGCCTGGAGCGCGGCCGCGCATCTCGGCGGCAAGGACCTGTCGCTCTGGATGGTGATGTATCCGTCGGGCTTCCAGGCTCACCGCACCAGCCACTTCCAGTACGATGAGTGGGTCGCAGCCGGCTATGACAGGAAGTACATCACGTCTTATCTGAACTCGCAGCTCGGCTCGTACAATCATCCGAACCGTGCGGTCGAGCCGCGCATCCCCGGCATCTTCCAGTACTACAGCATCGCGGAAGACGAGTTGACGAAGATTTTCGCCGGCAAGGTCGACGCGCAGACCGGGGCGAACAACATTGCTGCAGCCTGGGAAAAGCTGACCGACCAGATCGGCCGCGAACGGCAGATCGGGCTCTACAAGGCCTCGCTCGGCGTGTAGCGCGCCCACGCCAGATCCCCTACCCTCGGCTGGCGCTCCCGGCGCCAGCCGAAAACTTGCCCGGCGCCAGAACCGGCACCGAATGCAGCTCATCTCGATGCAGAATTCTGTACCCGACAGCAACGACCTGCACCGCCAGCCAGTGACGAAGCGCGCGCCCGGCGGCAGAAAGGCTGCCGGCCGCGCGCTCGTTCTGCTGGCATCGCTCGGCTTCCTGCTTGTGCTCCTCACTCAGGTCTTGCACACGACCGGCA
>JAEWFG010000277.1 GCA_023388935.1 Pseudomonadota bacterium
CGGCGCCGCGGGTGCCGTCGTTGGAGCTGGCGGCGCGGAAATAACCGTCGGCATAGCCGACCGCGATGATCGCGAGCCTGGTCGGGCGCCGTGCGGTCCAGGTGCCGCCATAGCCGACGCTCTCGCCGCGCTCGACATTGCGGATCTGCACGATACGCGCCTTGAGGTCGACCACCGGCTGCATCGGATTGTCGGCTTCCGGCGTCGGGTTGACGCCGTAGAGCGCCGCGCCCGGCCGCACCAGGTCGAACTGGAAGGGCGCACCCAGGAAGATGCCGGACGAATTGGCGAGCGCCGCCGGCACGCCGGAAAATTCGCTGGCGATGCCGCGGAAGGCCGCGAGCTGCTTTGCGTTCACGGGGCTATTGAGCTGCTCGGCCGAGGCCAGGTGGCTCATCACCAGCGTGATGCCGTGATCGCCGGCATTGATGCGGGGGATGATGGCTTGGGCGTCGGCAAGCGTCAGGCCGAGCCGGTTCATGCCGGTGTCGATGTGGATCGCGGCGCCTCCGCTCCAGCCGGTGCGGCGGCAGAACACGTCCCATTCGGCGAGCTCGTTGAGATCGCCGATCACGGGACGGCAATTGATCTCGGCATAGTGCTCGCCGGTGTTCTGGAAGTAGCCGCCGAGCACGTAGATCGCAGCCTCCGGCACCGCCGCGCGCACGGTGCGCGCTTCCTCGATCGTGGCGACGAAGAAGGTCCTGCAGCCGGCCTTGTTGAGCGCGCGCGCGACCTGCTCGGCGCCGCAGCCATAGGCGTTGGCCTTGACCACCGCTGAGCATTCCGCCGGAACCGCCGTCTTCTCGAGCTTGCGCCAATTGGCAATGATGGCGTCGAGATCGACGGTGAGCACGCCGCCATAGGCAGCGAGCGCGGCAGCCTGATTGGCTTCCGCGGAGAGTAGGTCGGATTGCGGGATCATGTTCGGGGCGGACGCCATGTTCATGGCGCCGTTTTACGCAAGAGGCAGGTTTGGTTCAAGGAACTCAGTAATCGCTACCGCTGCGAGCCGGCAGCTGACTGTCAGGCGCGAGGTCGCCGAACCGCGTGACTGAGGCTTCGAACGCCAAATCGACGGTGCCCGTCGGGCCGTGGCGCTGCTTGCCGATGATGACTTCGGCCTTGCCGTACGCAAGGTCCATGTCCAGGCGCCATTTCTCGTGCTCGGGCGTGCCCGGGCGCGGCTCCTTCATCGCGAGGTAATATTCCTCGCGGTAAACGAACAGCACGACGTCGGCGTCTTGCTCGATTGATCCGGATTCACGCAAGTCGGAGAGCTGCGGCCGCTTGTCATCGCGCGATTCTACCTGTCGCGAGAGCTGCGACAGCGCGATTACCGGAACGTTGAGCTCCTTGGCAAGCGCCTTCAGGCTGGTTGTAATCTCCGTGATTTCCTGGACGCGGCTGTCGCTGGCGCGCTTGCCCGAGCCGGAGAGCAGCTGGATGTAGTCGATCACGAGGAGATCGAGGCCCTTCTGTCGCTTCAGCCGGCGCGCGCGTGCCATCAGCTGCGCGATCGACAGACCGCCGGTCGCGTCGACATAGAAGGGCAGCGACTGCAGCTCGATCGAGACCTCCCGGATCTTGTCGAAATCGGCTTCCGAGATGCCGCCGCGGCGGATGTGGGAGGAGGGAATGCCGGTGCGCTCGGCCACGATACGCGTGGCGAGCTGGTCGGCCGACATTTCGCAGGAGAAGAAGCCGATCACGCCGCCATTGGCGGCCTTCATCGTGCCGTCGGCCTGGAGCTCACCGACATACGCTTTGGCGACGTTGTAGGCGATGTTGGTCGCCAGCGACGTCTTGCCCATGCCGGGACGTCCCGCGACGATGATGAGGTCGGAATGCTGCAGGCCGCCCATCTTGGTGTCGAGGTCGCGCATGCCCGTCGAGATGCCGGACAGCTTTCCGTCGCGCTGGAACGCCTTTGCCGCGAGATCGACTGCGACCGCCAACGCCTGCGAGAATTTCTGGAAGCCGCCATCATAACGGCCGGACTCGGCGAGCTCATAGAGACGGCGCTCGGCGTCCTCGATCTGCGCCCGCGGTGCGAAGTCGACCGGTGCGTCATAGGCGACATTGACCATGTCCTCGCCGATGCCGATCAGGTCGCGCCGCAGCGCAAGATCATAGATGGTGCGGCCGTAGTCCTGGGCGTTGATGATGGTGGTCGCTTCGGCCGCCAGCCGCGCCAGATATTGCCCAATGGTCATGCCGCCGATGTCGGTGTCGGCAGGCAGGAACGTCTTCAGCGTCACGGGCGTGGCGACCTTGCCCATCCGGATCAGGCTGCCGGCCGTCTCGAAGATGGTCTGGTGCAGCGGCTCGAAATAGTGCTTCGGCTCCAGGAAGTCGGAGACGCGATAGAAGGCGTCGTTGTTGACCAGGATCGCGCCCAAAAGGCTCTGTTCCGCCTCGATATTATGCGGTGCACTCCGGTAAGCCGGAGTTCCGGCTTCGGGCGCGAGTTTGAGGACGTTCGAATCAGTCAGGGCCATGGTCCAGCGATAGCAATTTTCTTGGGCGGATGCGGGTCGGGATAAAGCGCCGCCTCAGTCCAAAGCGGAAGCAAAAGGTGACCGCTATCAACCGATCATTAAAGCGGTGGATGACTACCAGCCCCAGCGTGCGCTGAGCTTGACGGAATTTTTGCGGAACTTGCCCGGCCTGGAAGCGGCCGACCCTGAATAATCCGGATGCCGTGAACCTTATGGATTGGGCGCAGACTTATCGAGGAACGCGCGAAATAACGCCCGCTGGAAGCTTTTGGCTCGGGTTCAGATCAGCAAAAGGTAGACCAGCGCGACCAAGGCCGCTCCGACGCCGGTGGCGATCAGGGCGTAGTCAGTGCGGAGGTCGTCCTGCACGTCGAATGAGGGGCGGGTCTTTTCGCTCATGGTGACCGTCTAAGCCAGACCCGACCTGAGGAATGTGAAGCAGATCACATCTCTCCGGATTCTTTCGGGGGATAGTAGCGGAACAGGAAGGCGGTCAGGGAATTGTCTCTCACGACCCGCCGCCAGAGAGACGAGGCAAGCAATGCGGCCAGAACGGCAGCACCAGATTTGGCGAAGCGAGGCGGGCAGCCGGCTTTGGCTATCCGGGCTGATCGCCGCCATGCAGCACGCTGAGCGGCCCGAAATTCGGCGCCAGCCGGTCGCGCCGGACACCTTGGCGGAACTGCGGAAGCAACTGGAGTTAACGGCCGCTTTCGGGGCGCTCCCGATCTCCACCCTGCGTCATTAAAGCATGATCCGGACCGAAGGGCCGCGTTAGCGCAGAGTGCGCAGCGGTGTTCCCGCGCGTCAAACGCGGAGCGCGTTTGCGCGGAGATCATGCTTGAACAATAAGCCTAAAGCACGATGACGGATTCACCCCAATCTCATCGCGCTTTAGGCTTATTCACCAGCCAGCTTCAGCTTGGGCTTGGCGTCGCGTTCGCGGGCCCGCAGCCGGGTTTCCTCATGGGCGATATAGTCGCGGGTCATCGGTACGACGCCCTGGCGCTTGGTGAGCTGGATCTGAAAGTTCATCATGGCCTGCTTGCGGAACGTCATCTCGCAGGCGGCCAGATAAAATTCCCACATCAGGGCGAAACGCTCGTCGTAAAGCTGCACGGCGTCCTCGCGTCGCGCCATGAAACGTTCCCGCCAGGCCTTCAGCGTCTCGGCGTAATGCAGGCGCAGGATCTCGATGTCGCACACCAGCAGACCGGCGCGCTCGATCGCCGGCAGCACCTCCGATAAAGCGGGGATGTAGCCGCCGGGGAAGATGTATTTGGCGATCCAGGGGTTGGTTGAATCGGGCCCCTGCGAACGGCCGATCGAGTGCAGCAGCATGATGCCGTCCTCGCTCAGCAATTCCGCACAGCGCTGGAAGTAGGTGTCGTAGAACCTCGCTCCCACATGCTCGAACATGCCGACCGAAATGATGCGGTCAAACGGCCCGTCGATGTCGCGATAGTCCTGGAGCAGGAATTTGGCCGAACCGGTCAGGCCCTTCTCGGCTGCGCGCGCATTGGCGACCTGCAACTGTTCGGTCGACAGCGTGATGCCGGTGACGTCGGCGCCTGCGATCTCCGCGAGATAGAGGCCGAGCCCACCCCAGCCCGAGCCGATGTCGAGCACACGCTGGCCGCTCTTGACGAGCAGCTTTGCGGTGACGTGCCGCTTCTTGGCCAGTTGCGCGTCGTCGAGCGTGGTCTCCGGCGTCTCGAAATAGGCGCAGCTATATTGCTTGTCGGCATCGAGGAAGAGCGAATACAGCCTTGCGTCGAGATCGTAGTGGCGGGCGTTGCTGCGGGAGCGCGAGCGCAGATTGAACTGCTTGAGGGCGCGCGTCAGATAGCGCAGGTGCCACCAGGGTTTGGCCCAATGCGGCAGCAGGCCGGGTTGATCGAGCAGGATCGCGAGGGCATCAGCTATAGTGCCGCGCTCCACCACGAACTCGCCGTCCATATAGGCCTCGCCAAGCCCGAGTTCGGGATTGATGAGAACTCTCCGTTCTGCGTCCACAGTGACGAAGCGTACCGCGACCGGCTTGCCGGAGGAGCCATCGCCGACGGTGAATCTCGATCCGCTTGCCGTGGTCACTGTCAGCGACCCGCGGCGGATGAATTGAGACAGGAATTTACGCAACAATCGGTCCATCGACACCTTCCTCTCGGGCGGACCCGAAAGATGCGACTAACCCGGCCACTAGATTCGACGCGCAGGCCGCGGAGGGGTTCCTATGCGTTTGCATGAAAATATAGTAAGAATGTCCCGACCCGCTATTGCGCTGAGGTCACAGCCGATATTCCAAAATCGCTTAATCACAGGCTTGCGCGCTGAGCCTGCTTCCATTCGCGGCTCGATCGGCTAAAAGATGACCGCCGCCGCGCCGGATGCTGGCTGCACTCGCGGGATTTCAATGGAGATATTGGGAATGTCGAGCCGAGCGTTCAGCCTCGCGACGGTATTGCTTCTGATCGGCTTCGGCGCGACCGACTCCGTTCTTGCTCAGGCTACGAACCTCGAGGCCGGCAAGAGCCCGTCCCAGATTTTCGGGCAGACATGTACTGCATGCCACAAGAGCCCGCGAGGCCTCCTGAAGTCAGTGGCGCCGGGCTCGCTGCCGGGCTTCCTGCGCCAGCACTACACCACGAGTTCGGACATGGCGGGCGTCCTCGCGTCCTACCTCGTCTCCAACGGTGCCGCCGACACCCGCCACCAGGCCAAGGACGGCAAGGACAAAAAAGACGGCGCCCGGGAGAAGGAAGCCAACACCAATCCAGCGCAGTCGCCTGAACATCAGGGCCACCGCCAGCGGCGCCAGGAGGCCGCCAAGCCGGAAGGCGAAGGCGCAGCTCCGGGCGAGGGAGCCCGCGACAGGCGCGCGGCGCGGCCGAGCGAGGAGGGGGCAAAGGAAGGCGTGAAGCCCGAGGGGCAGGCCGCCGGCGAACGGGCGCCCGACGCCCGCAAGGCCAAGCGCCTCAGCAAACGTGGCAAGCCGGAGACCGAAGTGGCGCCGAAGGTCGATGCCGCCGCGCCGCCCGCCGACGATAAGAAGAGTGAGCCGAAGGCCGAGTCCAAACCCGAGACCGCGAAGGTCGATTCCGGTCGGGACGAGTCCAAGTCTGAAGGCATCAAGTCTGAAGGCATCAAGTCCGAAACCAGCAAGCCGTCCGAGAAACCCGCCGATGCGAAGCCGGACAGCGCCAAGGTCGAGCCGAGCGCGAGCGAGCCCCCGGCGCTGCGGCCGGATCCTGTGCCGCCCGTGACCCCGGCTTCGCCCGCCGCCGCTGAGAAGCCCGCCGAGCCTGCTGCACCGAAGCCGGCCGAAGCTGCGTCGAGCGTCAGCCCGGCACCGGCGGCCAAGCCGCAGGAGCCGGCGCCGCCCGCGACTGCGGCGGCTCCGTCCCCGGCGCAAGCCGAGTCGGCCGGGCCGCCGGTTGCGCCGATCTCGCGCTAAGCAAATCGTTGCGTTTAATCGACCGAGGCCGCGTTCATCGCGGCCTCCGCATCGTCTTGACCGCTGGTAGCGCATCCGCGCCAAGGTCGGCCGGCAGGGCTTTTATGAACCTGGTCGGCACCCAGCTGTCCGAAGTGTCGCGCGGCACCTGCACGATGGCGGTGGAGCGCCGCTGAGCGAAGACGTCGGCACCAAAACGAAAAGCCCGGCCGCTTGGGGCGACCGGGCTTCGCTGCCTTGCGCAGACGCGAGGCTTACTTCTCGGTTTCTTCTGCAGCCGGCGCCGGCTGGTCGTCGTGCTCGGCTTCCGGATCGAAGAACTCGCCGGCGGCGGCGATCGCTTCGGCGGCCGCGTCGCGATCCTCGTTGCGGGTGGAGATGTCCTCGCCGCGGTTGATGCGCTCGGCCTCGTCCTGGCTGCGCGCAACCGTGACGGTGACCTCGACCTCGACCTCGGGGTGAACGGCGACAGTGATGGCGTGCTTGCCAATGGTCTTGATCGGCGCGTCGAGCTGCACCTGCGGGCGGGCCAGCGAGACACCGTCGGCTTCGAAGGCTACGACCACGTCGCGCACCGTGACCGAGCCGAACAGCTGGCCGGCTTCCGAGGCCTGACGGATCACGATGATGTTCTTGTCCTGGATCTTCTCGGCGACCTTGGACGCCTCGCCCTTCGACGCAAGGTTGCGAGCTTCGAGCTCGGCCTTCATGCCGTCGTACTTGGCGCGGTTGTCGGCGGTGGCGCGCAGCGCCTTGCCGCGCTTGAGCAGGAAATTGCGGGCATAGCCGTCGCGAACCTTCACGACTTCGCCCATCTGGCCGAGCTTGCTCACGCGTTCCAGCAAGATGACTTCCATATTCGTTCTCCTTTGAAGTGTTGAGTGAGTGGATTTTCGGGGTTGAACTTAAGGGGTTGGCAGCGGCGGCGGCTGGCGGCTGCGCAGGAAGCGCTCGCGGAAGCCGAACACCGCGTCGGCGAGGCCGAGGATCACCATCGCGACGATGGGCCATCCGAACACGACGACGACGACGTAGGTCGAGCCGAGCCAGAGTGTGCGGCTCTTCAGCGCGAGCGTCAGCGTATGCAGCACGGCAAAGCCGGTCAGCGCGTAGCCTATCATCAACGCCGCCGCGGTGATCTGCGCGACGATCGCGAGCAGCCCGCCGGTGAAGCAGAAGGCGAGCGCGATGCAGAGCGCCACAAGCGTCATCGGCGGCAGCTCCGCCGTCATCATATCCGGCCAGGGACGACGCAGCCGGCCAGACGTCGCAGTCACCTTGGCGCTGAGCCAGAGGTTGAGGGTCAGCGTCATCATCGCAACGATGGTGGCGGCGGCCGGCGCGACGCGTACCAGCGCGTCGACGAACGGACCGAGTTCGCCGGAGGTCTGCGGGTCGGTGGCGCGGAGGAGGCGCATCAGGCCGTGCCGCAGCGTGCCGGTGATGGTCTCGGCATCAGTGCCGAGTGTGAGCAGGGCGGCGATCGTGGTCAGCGTCGCGAAACCCGCGATCCATAGCAGGATCCGGCCGACCGGATACCACTCGATCTCTGGCTCGGCCGGCGGCTCGGTGTCGGTGGCAGGCGCGGCGCTCGTCATCGGCCGGCTGAGCAGGACGAGATGGCCGAGCCACCAGGCCGGCAGCGCGACGGTGAGGGCAAAGGCGATGCAGTAGGGCAGGCCGAACAGGGCGCCGAGGCCGATCGCGGCGGCGATGCCGCCAAGGCTCGCGCAAAGCGGTCCCCAGCCGATCGCGGCGACCATCAGCGGCAGCGGTGCGAGATAGAACAGGACGAGCGAGATCAGCGCGCCCGAAACGATCGAGGCGAACATCAGGGCCGACGCAGCGCCGGCGATCAGGGCTATCAATCCAAAAGCCATCATCAGCTGTCCCGCTCCCTTCGAGCGGTTAGAGGCATCTCGCCCCAACCATCGGCGACCGGACGACCCGGAAGCCTTATGAAACTAAAGAGTGCGGCCGGCGGCGCTGTCGTCGCCGGCCGAGTTCGTCTTAGCGAATCACGTAGGGCAGCAGGCCCAGGAACCGCGCGCGCTTGATGGCGCGGGCGAGCTCACGCTGCTTCTTCGCGGACACCGCGGTGATGCGGCTCGGCACGATCTTGCCGCGCTCGGAGACGTAACGCATCA
>JAEWFG010000029.1 GCA_023388935.1 Pseudomonadota bacterium
GCCACGATCTTCTCGCGCAGCAGGGCGCCGCCGCCGCCCTTGATCAGATTGAGCTCGGGATCGATCTCATCGGCGCCATCAACGGTGATGTCGAGATGGTCGATCTCGTCGAGCGTGGTCAGCGGCACGCCGCAGCGCTCGGCATCGAGGCGCGTCGCCTCGGAGGTCGGCACACCGATCACCTTGAGCCCGGTGCGCACGCGCTCGCCGAGCAGCTCGACGAAATGCTTGGCGGTCGAGCCGGTGCCGAGCCCGAGCTGCATGCCATCACGCACCTCCTCGAGGGCGCGCGCCGCAGCCTGCCGCTTCAACTGGTCCATGTTCACGATGCGCCCGCCTCTCAGTAGAGTGTGCCGCCGGTATAGGTCGCTTGCGGCGGCCTATGTAGCCTCGTTTTTCCTTTGAGAACAGGGTCTGGGACATAGGCCTATAAGCTGATCTTATGGCAGCGCCCCTTGCGCTGATACGGCCGGGCCGGTAGCGCTTGGGACATGACCGCCCCTCACACTATCGTCTTCGATCTCGACGGCACGCTCGTGGATACGGCGCCCGATCTGATCACCGCGCTGAATCATGTGCTCGACCGCGAAGGGCTGCCGCCCGTGCCGATGCAATCTGCCCGCAACATGATCGGCGCCGGTGCCCGCAAGCTGATCGAGCGGGGCCTTGAGGCCGAGGGCCGCACGGTCACCGTCGCGGAGATGGACCGGATGACGGCTGATTTCATCGCCTATTATGCCGACCATATCGCGGTCGAATCCCGGCCCTTCGAGGGGCTGGAGGCGGCGCTCGACCATTTTGCGGCGCAGGGCCATCGGCTGGCGGTCTGCACCAACAAGCTGGAATGGCTGTCGAAGCGTCTCCTGGACCAGCTCGACCTGAGCCGGCGCTTCGCGGCGATCTGCGGCGCAGACACCTTTGGCGTCCAGAAGCCGGACCCGACCATTTTCCGCGAGACGGTGGCGCGGGCCGGCGGGGAGCTGAAGGCCAGCATCATGGTCGGCGATGCCGGAACCGATGTCGGGGTGGCTCGGCGGGCCGGAGTGCCCGTAATCGGGGTCAGCTTCGGCTATACCGACGTGCCCATTGCCGAGCTGAAGCCGGACCGTCTGATCCATCACATGCGTGACCTGCCCGCCGCCGCCAGCAGCCTGATGACAACGTAGTCGCCCAAGACACTGAAATATCTATAAAATTTCTCGTTGCGTTGCGATAACCACCTGCTGTCTATGCGCAGCCCGCCGGTTGCTTGCCCCAAACGACGCCCCTAAGGTCGCGCCGGGATGTGGCAGTTCGTCACAGCAGATGTGGGTGGTCATGCGTCGTGTCATAGCAATTGCGCTCGTGGGAGCGAGCCTCCTGGGGGCAACAAGTCTTGGCGGCTGCTCGTCGATGTCGTGGGACATGTTCAAATCGGCACCGCCGACCGTCCAGGTCCAGCTCGAATCCAATCCGCCGGGGGCTGACGCCAAGACCTCGCTCGGCCCCGGTTGCAAGACCCCCTGCTCCGTCTCGGTTCCCGTGCCCGACGCCCCCTTCGCGGTCAGCTACGCCCTGGACAAATACCAGCCGGCGAACGTGCCGGTGAACCTGATCAAGAATCCCGGCGATTTCACCACGCCGGCCTCGGTCGCCACCGACCCGAATCCGGTCTTCGCGGAGCTCCAGCCGGCCACCCCGCCGAAACCGGTCCGCAAACCGCACCGGCCGAAGAAGCCGAAAGCGGCGGCAGCCGCGCCCGCCGCCGCCCCGGCTGATGCCGCGCCGGCCGCGGCCTCACCGTTCCCCGACCCGAATGAGGGGAAGCGCTGACTCTGTATCGAACCCGATTGTCCTTGCCGCTTCCGGTGCTTAGATTGCGTCTACAGCGCCGCTGAAGCAAAGGTGCGCCAGTCGCCGTAAGTGACAAGGCCTCATATGAACGGATCCTCCGCCACCCCTCTTGCCTCAGCGAGCCCCCTCGCCGCGCTGTCGAGCCCGATGACCGATCCGTTCGGGCGGACCATCAGCTATTTGCGCGTCTCCGTCACCGACCGCTGCGACCTGCGCTGTTTCTACTGCATGTCGGAAGACATGACGTTCCTGCCCAAGGCGGACCTCTTGACGCTGGAGGAACTCGACCGCCTCTGCTCGGCCTTCATCGCCAAGGGTGTGAGGAAGCTGCGGCTGACCGGCGGCGAGCCGCTCGTCCGCCGCAACGTGATGACGCTGGTGCGCTCGCTATCCCGCCATTTGACGAGCGGTGCGCTGAACGAACTGACGCTGACCACCAACGGCACGCAGCTTGCCAAGCATGCAAGGGAGCTCGCCGATTGCGGCGTCCGCCGCATCAACGTCTCGCTCGACACGCTCGATCCCAAAAAGTTTCGCGAGATCACGCGTTGGGGCGAGATCGACAAGGTGCTCGAGGGCATCGAGGCGGCGCGCGCCGCAGGTCTGGCCGTGAAGATCAACGCGGTGGCGCTGAAGAACCTCAATGAAGACGAGATTCCCGACCTGATGCGCTGGGCCCACGGCAAGGGCATGGGGCTGACGCTCATCGAGGTGATGCCGATGGGCGAGATCGGATCGGGACGGATCGACCAGTATCTGCCGCTGTCGCTGGTGCGCGCGCGGCTCGCCCAGCAGTTCACGCTGACGGATCTGGCCGAGAGCACCGGCGGGCCGGCGCGCTATGTCAGCGTCGCCGAGACCGGCGGCAAGCTCGGCTTCATCACGCCGATGACCCATAATTTCTGCGAATCCTGCAACCGGGTGCGCATCACCTGCACGGGAACGCTGCACACCTGCCTCGGTCACGAGGATGCCTCCGATTTGCGTAAACCTCTGCGTGCATCCAGCGACGATATACTGCTTGCGGATGCGATCGACCGCGCCATCGGGTTGAAGCCCAAGGGCCACGATTTCATCATCGACCGCCGCCACGACCGCCCCAGCGTCTCCAGGCACATGAGCGTCACCGGCGGCTGAGGATTCGCCGAGCTCCCCGCTCCCGCCAACCTAAGCTTTTGACGGCGCGTCAATTTGCCCATTTTCCGATTGACGACACGCAAACCCGCTGATTTGGTGCGACCGCCTTTGCTTGCCCGGCAACAATAAGCCGGCCCGCCCCTTTGGCGGTCGCGGTCAAGACGGCGAGGCACGAGGGGAGGACTGACGCCGCAATCGCTCCGGACAACGAGCCGTGTGGCCGCTTGCATGTTGCAAGCGGGCCGAGTGATGCGCGCCGATGCTTCCCGTAATGTCCAGGCCGCGACGGAGAGAAAGTAAGATGCGTCCAATGCTGGCGGTGAGCAACGCCATCGACGCCCTCAATGAAAAGATTGGGTACGTCTGTAACCTGCTCGTGCTCCTGGCATGCCTGGTCAGCGCGGCCAACGCCATGATCCGCTACGCCTTCAGCTACTCCTCGAACGGCTGGCTGGAGCTGCAATGGTACATGTTCGCCATCCTCGTGATGTTCGGCGCGTCCTACACGTTCAAGCGCAACGAGCATGTCCGGGTCGAGATCTTCTATCTGGTCCTGTCCGAGCGCGGCCAGCTCTGGCTCGACATGATCGGCACACTGTTCTTCCTGATTCCTTCCTGTCTCCTGCTCGCCTATCTGTCCTGGCCGTTCTTCATGCAGGCCTATGACGTCGGCGAGATGTCGGGCAATGCCGGCGGCCTGATCCGCTGGCCGATCAAATTCGTGATTCCCGCCGGCTTCGTGATGCTGGCGCTTCAGGGTGTTTCCGAAGTCATCAAGCGTATCGCGGCTCTCAAGGGCTATGTGACGATCGACGCCAAGTACGAGAGGCCGACCCAATGATTACGCTGGAGATGATGCCGCCGTTGATGTTCGGCGGCCTGGTTCTGGCGATGCTGATCGGCTTCCCCGTCGCGTTCACGCTTGCCGCGGTCGGCCTTTCCTTCGGATTTCTCGCCATCCATCTCGGGTTCTTCGACCTCAACTTCCTCCAGGCGATTCCCGGCCGCGTGTTCGGCAGCGTGCTTTCCAACGAGCTGTTGCTGGCGATTCCCTTCTTCACCTTCATGGGCGCCATATTGGAGAGATGCGGGCTCGCGGAGGACATGCTGGATTCGATGGGCCAGTTGTTCGGCCCGGTCCGCGGCGGCCTCGGCTATTCCGTCATCATCGTCGGCTTCATCCTCGGCGCTATCACCGGCACGGTGGCGGCGCAGGTCATCGCCATGGCGCTGATCTCGATGCCGATCATGATCCGCTACGGCTACAACATGCGCTACATCACCGGCGTGCTCGCAGCCTCCGGCACGATCACGCAGCTGGTGCCGCCCTCGCTGGTGCTGATCGTGCTCGCCGACCAGCTCGGCAAGTCTGTCGGCGACATGTATCTCGGCGCCTGGGGCCCCTCGGTGTTCCAGATCCTCTTGTTCGCCGGCTACACCTTCGTTCTAGGCCTGATCAAGCCGAACCACGTGCCGCCGGTGCCATTGGAAGCGCGTACGCTGACCGGCTGGGCACTGTGGAAGAAGTGCCTGATGGGCATCATCCCGTCGGCCGTGCTGATCTTCGTCGTACTTGGCACCATGATGATGGGCCTTGCGACCCCGACGGAAGCCGGCGCCATGGGCGCAGTCGGCGCCATCGTGCTCGCGGCGATCCACCACAAGGACTTCACCTCGACCGACCGCAGGGTGCTGATCATCGGCGTGATCGCGGCCGGCATCGGCACCATCGTCGCGATGCTGTTCAGTGAGAACCTGATCTTCAAGATCGCGTTCGCCGTGACCTATCTGGCGGTGGCCTGGATCTGCTTCTCGGCCGCGCGCATCCCCGACCTGCGCGACCTCATCAAGCAGGGCTACGAATCCACCATGCGCCTGACTTGCATGGTCACCTTCATCCTGATCGGCTCGACCTGCTTCTCGGTGGTGTTCCTGGGCGTCTCCGGCGGCGTCTGGCTCGAGCATCTCCTGACGTCGCTGCCAGGCGGTGTGTGGGGCTTCCTGATCTTCATCAACCTCTTCATCTTCTTCCTGGCATTCTTCCTCGACTTCTTCGAGATCGCCTTCATCATCCTGCCGATGATCGCGCCGATCGCGCAGAAGATTCTGGGACCCGTCGTCGGCGACGGAGCCGCACTGATCTGGTTCGGCGTGATGCTCTGCGTCAACATGCAGACCTCGTTCCTGCATCCGCCGTTCGGCTTCGCGCTGTTCTACCTGCGCGGCGTGGCGCCGAAGGAAGTGAAGAGCTCGGACATCTATTGGGGCGCGATGCCCTGGATCGGCCTTCAGATGATCATGGTGCTGATCGTGATCGCGTTCCCGATCACGGTGACAGGCCTGCTGGACAAGCCGGTCAACGTCGACCTCGACAAGGTCAAGATCGAGGTGCCCCAGATCGACCTGCCACCGCTGGATCTCGGCCCGCCGCAGAAGTAGCGGAGGCTAGCGCTGTCATGTTCCGCTCAGGCGGGGCATGACGCGCGCGCTGGCGCGCGTGACAAGCGTCAGCACCACGGGCATACCGGGCCATCCTCCAACCTATAGGCCGCCACGCATGCCTCGATCGCACCCCGCTCCATCACTCGTTGGCTCGTTAATCGCATCGCTCTGGCTGGCATGTGCTGCAACCGTGGCGCATGCCGAGCCCAATGCTAATGCCATGGCCGATATCCATGCGCTCGCGCAACAGGAGCAGCAGCCGCTGCTCGACACGCTGCGCGATCTCGTCAGCATCGAATCCGGCAGCAAGGACATCGACGGCCTGAACCAGATCGCCGAGCGCGTTGCCGGCCAACTCAGGCAGCTCGGCGGCACAACGGAGATTCTGCAGCCCACCGACATCTATCGCCTCGACGATACGCCCGAGAAGATCGGCCCGGCTGTGCACGCCGTCTTCAAGGGCACCGGCAGCAAGAAGGTCATGCTGATCGCCCACATGGACACGGTGTACCTGAAGGGCATGCTGAAGGACCAACCGTTCCGCATCGACGGCGACAAGGCCTACGGCCTCGGAATCGCCGACGACAAGCAGGGCGTCGCGCTCATTCTCCATATCGTGGCGTTGCTGCAGAAGCTGAATTTCAGGGATTACGGCACGCTCACGGTGCTTACCAATGGCGACGAGGAGATCAGCTCGCCCGGCTGGCGCAGCACCATCACCCGACTAGCCTCCGATCAGGACGTCGTGTTCTCGTTCGAAGGCGGCGGCACCGACGGCACGCTGCGCCTTGCCACCAGCGGCATCGGGTCGGCCTATCTCACGGTGCACGGCAAGTCGTCGCATGCGGGCGCAAGGCCCGAGGGCGGCGTCAATGCGCTATACGAGCTCTCGCACCAGGTGCTGCAGATGAAGGACCTCTCCAAGCCCGAGCAGGGCCTGAAGCTGAACTGGACCGTCTCCAGGTCCGGCACCAATCGCAACGTCATCCCTGCCGACGCCACGGCCCAGGCCGATGCGCGTGCGCTCAAGGTGGCGGATTTCGACGAACTGGAGAAGGCGCTGCAGGACAGGATCAGGAACCGCCTGCTGCCCGACTCCAAGGTCGAGCTGAAATTCGAGGTGCGTCGGCCGCCGCTCGAAGCCAACGACGCCTCGCGCCGTGTGGCGGCTTACGGCAAGACGATCTATCAGGAACTCGGAATGTCCCTCAAGGTCGACGAGAAGGCGACCGGAGGCGGCACCGACGCCGCGTTTGCCGCGCTCAAGACCAAGGGAGCCGTGGTGGAAGGCATGGGCCTGTCGGGCTTCGGCGCGCATTCCAACGATGCCGAATATGTGCAGATCAACAGCATCGTGCCTCGTCTCTATCTGGCCACGCGCATGATCATAGACTTGTCCACCGGCAAGCTCAAATAGCCGCCCCTCGCCGCGTCTGGTGGATTTGCAAACGAAGGACCCCGGCTTGCACGCCGGGGTTTTCTTGCCGTTGCATTTGCTCGACGGTCAGCTTTGACCAGGAGAACAAACGGCTCCCTCCGCCAGCCTGAACCGCAGCGTGAACTCCGCGCCGCAACCCGGGAGGTTCTCCACCGCGACGGTTGCCGCATGATCGTCGGCGACGCCGCGCACGATCGACAGGCCGAGGCCCGCGCCGTCGCTGCGCTGGCGGTCACGGCGCCAGAAGCGCTGGAAGATCAGCTCTCGCTCGGCTTCCGCAATGCCCGGTCCGCAATCGCGCACGCGCACCACACCGTCGTCACCCACCTCGACGTCAACCGACGTGTTCTTTGCGGTGAACTTGATGGCGTTTTCGGCGAGGTTGAAGATCGCGCGCTGGAGCATCTCGGAATTGCCGTGGATCAGCACCGGCGCGTCGGTGCCCTTGAGCGCGATGTCCTTGTGCTGCGCGATCGCAAACGGCGCGATCGAACCGACCACCTCGGCACAGACGGCGCGCAGATCCGCGGTCTCGCCGGGATCGAGCACCAGCGTGTCGAGCTCGGCGATCTCGAGGAGCTGGGCGACGATGCGGCTCATGGCTTCGATGTCCGCATGCAGCGCCTGTCTCGCCGCGCCGTCACCGAGTGTCTCGATCCGCGTGCGCAGGATCGCAAGCGGCGTGCGCAATTGATGCGCGGCATCCGCCGTGAACTGCCGCTGCACACGGAAGCCATCCTCGAGACGATCGAGCGCCTGGTTGACGGCGGTGACGAGCGGCATGATCTCGCGTGGGATCTGCTCCGTCGGCAGGCGGATGTCGGTACGCGCCGGACCGATGTTGCTGGCCTCCTCCGAGGCCTTCCACAGCGGCGCGATCGCGCGGCGGAAGATGATGATGTCAATGGCGAGCAGGATCAGCAGGATCGGGATGGTGATCCACCCCACCCGCCGGAAGAAGTTGGAGACGATATCGTCGGTAATGACGTCGCGATGGGACAGATCTTCCGCCACCTGGATGCGAACGGTCGTGCCGTCGATCGTCTGGGTCACGTCGGCGCCGGAAATTTTCTCTGATTCAACATCACCGGTTTTCTTGTGCGACGAGAACAGCAGGCGGCCGTCGGCATCGCGGATGTCGTACTGGTAGCGGCCATAGGCTTCCGAATAGAGACCTCGAAGACTCTCGGGCAGATTGAACGTCACCTTGCCGTTGGGCTGGACGGCGATACGCTCCGCAAGCGTCTCGGCCTGGGCTCGCATCGCAGCCCGGTGCAGCTGGTCGATCTCGGAGTTGAGCAGCCAGAACAGCACGAGCGGCAGGAAGATCGCGACCACCGCCACCGCCACGATGTGCAGGAACACGATCCGCCAGATCAGCGATTTGAACGTCGGAGATCTGGCATAGGTACCGGAATAGGCTCCGACCTGGGCCACGCTATTTCTCCTCGGCCATGAGATAGCCGACGCCGCGTATGGTGTGGATCACGACCTTGGCACCGTGCTCGGCGAGTTGCCTGCGCAGCCGCGAGACGTAGACCTCGACCGCGTTGGAGGCGACCTCGCCTTCGAGCCCGAAGATGTGGTCCTCGACGTTCTTCTTCGGCACCACCCGCCCCTGCCGGCGCAGCAAAATCTCCAGCACGGAGGTCTCGCGCGCGGAGATGATCCGCGGCTGATCGTCGACGAAGATCTGGCGGCTTTCGGTATCGTAGACGAGGTTGGCCAGACGCAGCGAGCGGCCGAGCAACTGGCCCGGCCGGCGCAGGATCGCCTCCAGCCGCGCCACAAGCTCCTCCATCGCGAACGGCTTTGCGAGATAGTCGTCGGCACCGCTGCGCAGGCCGCTGACGCGGTCCTGCAAGCCGCCGCGCGCGGTCAGCACCAGGACCGGCAAGGGGTCCATCTGCCGGCGCAGCTCGCGCAGCACCGACAGGCCGTCGCCGTCGGGAAGGCCGAGGTCGAGAATCATCGCGGCGTAGCTGACGCTGCTCACCGCCTCGCGCGCCTCCACTGCGCTGCTCACGATGTCGCTCTGGTAGCCGGCCGCCGACAGCCCGCTGGCAACGAGCCGCGACAGCTCGGCATTGTCCTCGACGATCAGAAGGCGCATCGCATTCCCGCCGGATATCCCGGTGTCACCGTACGGCTCGCGCCGTATCTTTGCTCTCTTCCACCATTCCGGGTGCCTCGGCCAGCGAAAAAGCACCGGAAGGCGGGCCACCTGCCCTGTCAGGTTCTTGTAAGCCGATCCGGCGCTCGGGCATAGGGCCGAGGGCGGCGGCTGTTGGGACGCCCGGCGCTTGATCGAACATTCCCGCCTCGTAGATTGCCCGGGCAATCGCCGGCGAGGCCACCGCGGTCGCCGCCGCGTCCCCAGACATCGTAAGGCCGGTGTAAGCCCGTATTGTTACCATACTCTGGGCCACCTCCGATACGATCGGCAGACTACGAGCAACTTACCTGCAAGGGCTCACCCTGCCGCCGCTGCGATCATTGACCCAGTCATGGAGGCAATCGCCGACACAAGTCTCACCTCTTTCACGGAGTTGATGTCACGTCGCTTCGATCCACGCCGATGAGCCGCAGGGCCGCACGTTGGATAGCATTTATTTCCGGCTGTATCTCCGGGATACTCGCGCTGGAAGTCGCCTTGTCGCTTGGCCTGTTTGCATGGAACGGCGAGCCGCGTGCCATCCCGGATCTCGGGATGCAGTCGCGGCAGGCAGCGGCAGCTGCGGCCGCAGCGATCGTCTCCGTGATCGCTCAAATCATCGAAAGGGCGTCGCACTCGAACGAAGATCGATAGCGCGTCCGACCGGAGAAGAGTACATCCGATCCGAGAGGAGTAAAGGTGCGCGCTCATGTCGCTACCGCCCCTGGAACCTGTCAGGTCAACGTAAGGTCGGCTTGATAACACGACCGTGCGCGAGGGATTTCGCTGCAACGTTGTGGCGCTCGGTAATCCCGGCAGATCATGCGCGAACGCATCCAAAGGAATGAGTGTGGCAGGAGCTAAGATGGCATCTCGCATCAAGCGTGCGGGCTATGCGATAGCGGCCGTAGTGGTCGCGGTCTCGCTGACCGGCGCTTGGCTGTTCAGCCGCACTCAGGACATTCGCTCGGCGAAGGCGGCGAACGCAGACGCCAAGAGCGACGTCGATGTCGCGCAGCAAACTGTCGACATCAGCGAGAAGCAGGTCGACGGATTCAAAATTCTCGCCGCCGAGCCACGTTCATTCCGTGTCGTGAAGAACGCGGTCGGCTCGATCGACTTCAACCAGAATATGCTGGTTCAGGCGTTCACAACCAATCCAGGCAAGATCGTCGATACGATCCTCAATGTCGGCGATACCGTCACCAAGGGACAGACACTGTTCACGATCGACAGCCCCGACCTGCTCCAGGCCGAGTCCTCCCTGCTTGCGGCAGCGGGCGTGCTGGAGCTGCAGACCCGGACGCTCAATCGCGTCAAGCAGCTCCTGAAGACCGGCGGCGGCGCGCAAAAGGACGTCGATCAGGCGACCTCCGATCAGCAGACTGCCGAGGGCAACTACAAGGCCGCCCGCGACGCCGTGCGCATCTTCGGCAAGACCGAGGAAGAAGTCGACCGGATCCTGGCGGACCGCAAGGTCGATTCCATCCTGCGCGTGCCGAGTCCGATCTCGGGCAAGATCGTGGCCCGAACCGCGGCGCCCGGCCTCTACGTCCAGCCGGCGAACGCGCCGGCGCCGTATACGCTCGCCGATCTCTCCACCATGTGGATGGTTGCGAACGTCATCGAGACGGACGCACCCGCCTATCGGCTCGGCCAGCCCGTGGCCGTCAGCGTACCGGCCTATCCTGACGAGGTGTTCCGCGGGACTGTGACGACGCTTGGGCTCAACATCGACCCGAGCACGCATCGCCAGCTGGTTCGCTCGGTGATCGACGATCCCGACCACAAACTTCGTGCCGGCATGCTCGCAACCTTTTCGATCGAGATCGAGGGGCCGAAAACGTCGGTCGCGGTCCCGTCGGGGGCCATCGTCCGCGAAGGTGACGGTTCCATGACAGTGTGGGTCACCACCGACCGCCGCCGCTTCCAGAGGCGCGCGGTGAAGGTCGGACTGGAGCAGAACGGATGGCGCCAGATCCTCGAGGGACTGAACCCCGGAGAGCTGGTAGCCTCGACTGGCGCAATCTTCCTCAGCAACAAGTTTGCGGTCGCGGTCACAGGCTGAACCTCACATCCGTCAACCGCGCCCGCTGCTCAGTACAAGTAGACGATCTTGATCAAGAGCATTCTCCAGTTTGGCCTGACCCGCAGCGCGATCATCGTGCTAGGCCTCATCGTGTTCTGCGCCGCCGGCCTTGTGGCCTTCAGCAAGCTGAACATCGAGGCCTATCCCAATCCGGCGCCGGTGATCCTCGAGATCACCGCACAGGCGCCGGGGCTCTCGGCCGAGGAGATGGAGAAATACTACACGATCCCGATGGAGGTCGGACTCTATCCGACGCCCGGCGTGATCAACATCCGCTCGACCTCGTTCTATGGCCTGTCCTTTGTCCGCGTCACCTTTCGCTACGGCGTCGACTATTATTTCGCGCTGACGCAGGCCGCCAACAGCATCCAGCAGAACATCCAGCTCCCCGGCAACCTCGTGCCGACGATCCAGCAATCGAGCCTGGTCGGCGAGATCTACCGGTACGAGCTGGTCGGGCCACCGAATTTCGGCCTGACGAACTTGCGTACCCTGCAGGACTACGTCGTCGCCCGGCGCCTGATGACCATTCCCGGCGTGGTGCAGATCAATGCGTGGGGCGGGACTACCAAGCAGTTCAATGTCGATGCCGACCTGTCCAAGCTCGAAGCATACAACATCACCGTGCCGCAGCTCGTCTCCGCGCTCGGCAATTCCAACGTCAATGTCGGCGGCCGCGAGATCGCGATCGGGCAGCAGTCGGTCAATATTCGCGGCATCGGCCTGATCGATTCCGGCGGTGCCGACGACGTCACCAAGGGCTACCGGGTCCAGGACATCGAGAACATCGTCCTCACCCAGCAGAACGGGCTTCCGATCCAGATCAAGGACGTGGCCAAGGTCTCGATCGGGTACGTCCCGCGGCTCGGCATCGCCGGCAGGGACAAGGACGACGACGTCGCCGCGGCCATCGTCGTGATGGGACGAACCCAGCATACCAACGACATCATCCCGAAGATCGAGGACGAGGTCGCCAAGATCAACAGCGACGGTACCCTGCCCCCGGGCGTCAAGGTCGTGCCGTATTACGACCGCAGCGCGCTGGTCAACGTGACCACCCACACCGTGCTGCACAACCTCGTGTTCGGCTGCCTGCTGGTGTTCGTGATCCAGTGGGTGTTCCTGGGCAATCTACGCAGTGCGCTGATTGTCGCGGCCAACATCCCATTCGCGCTGTTCTTCGCCATCATCATCCTGGTGCTCCAGGGCGAGGACGCCAACCTGCTGTCACTGGGGGCGGTCGATTTCGGCATCATCGTCGATTCCGCCGTCATCCTCATGGAGAACATCTTCCGCAATTTCCAATCGAGCCCCGAGAGTCGCGCCCGTTTGCTGCAGAATCTGGCCCAAGGCTTTTGGGGCCCCGATCCGACCGCGCCCACACAGGGACATGCGTCCCCGGTGCGCTGGACCGACCGGCTCAGGCTGATCTTCGTCAGCGCGCTCCAGGTCGACAAAGCCGTGTTCTTCACCGCCGCAATCACGGTGACGGCCTTCGTGCCGCTGTTCACGATGCAGGGCGTCGAAGGTCAGATCTTCGGGCCGATGGCGCGCACCTATGGCTACGCGCTCGCCGGTGCCCTGCTCGCGACCTTCACGGTGACGCCGGTGCTCGCCTCGCTGCTGCTGCCCGAGCACATCGAGGAGACCGAGACCGTGATCGTGCGGGGCTTGCGCAGATTCTATACGCCCGTGCTGCGCTGGGCGCTCGGCCGCGTCAGGCTTGCAGTGACCGCGGGCGTCATCTTCCTCGCGCTCTCGGGGCTTGCGGCAAGCCGGCTTGGCAGCGAATTCCTCCCCGCGCTCGAGGAAGGCAACTTCTGGATCCGCGCTGCGATGCCGCCGACCATCTCGCTCGATGCCGGCACCGAAGCGACCCGCAAGATGCGCGAAATCCTGCTGCGTCATCCCGAGATCGTCACCGTCGTCTCGCAGCACGGCCGGCCCGACAATGGCAGCGACGCCTCCCCGTTCTCCAACGTCGAGCTGTTCGCACCGATCAAGCCGTTCGACGAATGGCCGCCCGGCTTGACCAAGGAGAAGCTGACCGAGGAATTGCAGAAGGAATTCGACGAGGAACTGCCGGGCATCACCTTCAATTTCTCCCAGTACATCCAGGACAATGTCGAGGAGGCACTGTCCGGCGTGAAAGGCGCCAATTCGGTCAAGATCATCGGCCCCAACCTCAACGTCCTCGAGCAAACCGCAACCAAGGTGATGGATGTCATGCGTGATGTCCGCGGTGTTGCCGATCTCGGCGTCTTCCATCTGGTCGGCCAGCCCAATCTCAACATCAAGGTCAATCGCGAGAAGGCAGCCCGCTACGGGCTGAACACCGGCGACATCACCACCGTGGTTCAGGCGGCGCTCGGCGGCAGCGTCGCCACCAACGTGCTGGAGGGCGATCGTACCTTTGGCGTTGCGGTGCGCCTCGATCCCAAATTTCGCCAGAACATCGACGAGATCCGCAGCCTGAAGGTCGCCTACGCGACGCCCTCCGGCACCAATGCCTATATTCCCCTGAGCGAGCTCGCTGACATTTCGCTCGATACCGGCGCGCTGTTCATCTACCGCGAGAAAAGCCAGCGCTACATCCCGATCAAGTTCAGCGTGCGGGGCCGCGATCTCGGCTCAACGGTCGCGGAGGCGCAGGCGCGCGTTGCCGAGGCCGTGCAGCTTCCGACCGGCTACCGCATCATCTGGTCCGGCGAGTTCGACAATCTCGAGGCCGCGAAGGCCCGCCTCATGATCGTGGTGCCTGTGACACTGCTCCTGATCTTCGTGCTGCTCTACAGCCTGTTCAACTCGGTGCGCGACAGCCTGCTGGCGCTTGCAGGCATTCCCTTCGCGGTCGGCGGCGGCCTGATCGCGCTTTATCTTGCCGGCCTCGATTTCAGCATCTCTGCCGCGATCGGCTTCATCTCGCTGTTTGGCGTCGCGGTGATGGATGGCATCCTCAACATCACCTATTTCCGCGAGCTGCGCGCCCAAGGCATGAGTATCGCCGACGCCGTGTTCAGCGGCGCCGAGCAGCGCATGCGGCCGATGCTGATGACCGCGCTGTCCGCCGGCGTCGGCCTGTTCCCGGCGGCGCTGTCCCATGGCATCGGCAGCCAGGTGCAGCGGCCGCTTGCCACCGTCGTGGTCGGCGGTATGTTTATCGGCCCATTGCTGCTGCTCGTGGTGGCGCCGGCGCTACGCAAGATCTTCCTGTCGCGGGAGCCAGCGCCGTCGGAGCAGGACAGCACGGCCGCTTCGCCGCCCGAAGCGGCCCATTAGGAAGTCGGGGGGAATGCGTAGCGTGACAACCATGACCCGCCTCGCACGGGGGCTCGCGACCGGCGGCGCAAGCCTTTGGCTTGCGAGCTGCGCGGTGGGTCCGAATTTCTCCCCGCCGCCGGCGCCCGACGTCACCCGCTATACGCCGGAGCCGACAGCCTCGCCGCGCAGCGAAGCCGACGGGCCGCGCGTGCCGCGGCAGCGTTTCGTCAGCGGCGGCGATATCCCGACGCGCTGGTGGGCGGCGTTCCGCTCTAAGCCCCTGAACGAATTGATCCGGCTGTCGATCGAGCACAATGCCTCGCTGCAATCGGCCGAAGCCGCGATCCGCGTCGCCAATTTCAATGCGCTGGCACAGCGCGGGCTTTTCTTCCCGCAGATCGGCGCAAACTACGAGCCCTCCCAGCAGCAAATATCCGGCGCCTCGAATTCGGGCCCAGGTGGCCAGACCCCGGCGGTATTTGCGCTCCATACCGCGCAATTGAACGTCAGCTTCGTGCCGGATATTTGGGGCCAGAATGTTCGCTCCGTCGAGAGTCTCGACGCAATAACTGAGCAGCAATTGTTCCAGCTCGAGGCGGCCTACCTCACGCTGACCGCCAACGTCGTCACCGCGGCGATCCAGGAAGCATCACTTCGCGGCCAGATTGCCGCGATCCAGCGCGTTGTGAAGATTGAACGCGGTATCCTGGAGATCGTGAAGAACCAGTTCAACGCAGGCAGTGCCTCCCAGGTCGACGTGCTGGCGCAGGAGGCCGCGCTGGCCCAGTCCGAGCAGCTCCTGCCGCCGCTCCAAAAGCAGCTCGCCGTTCAGCGCAACCTCCTGACCGCGCTTGCCGGGCAATTCTCCGCGGACGAAATCCTGGAGAAGTTTACGCTCGACGGGCTGACGCTACCCGCAAACCTGCCGGTGAGCCTGCCGAGCAAGGTGGTAAGCCAGCGTCCGGACGTCAGGGCCGCCGAGGCGCTGCTGCACTCGGCGAACGCCCTGGTCGGTGTGTCGATCGCGGCGCGGCTGCCCAACGTAACGATTACCGGAAATGCAGGGTCCGTCGGCTTCAGCCTGGCCGAGTTGTTCACGCCAGGGACCAGCTTCTATGTCATCGCGGCGAATATGACCCAGCCACTTTTCGATGGGCTGACGCTTTACCACAAGCAGAAGGCCGCAGAGGCCGCGGTGGACCAGGCGGACGCACTCTATCGCCAGGCCGTCGTCACGGCGATGCAGAACGTCGCCGACGCTTTGCGCAGTCTGCAGGCCGACGCGCGTGCCGTGCAAGCTGCGGTCAAGGCCGAACTCGCCGCGAAGGCAAGTCTCGACATCATTCAGAAACAGCTCGTTCTCGGGCAGGTCAACCAGGTGGTCGTGCTCAATGCCCAGCAAGTATATCTGACAGCTGCGGTCGTCCGCGTTCAGGCCCAAGCGACCCGCCTCTCGGACACCGCCGCCCTCTTCATGGCGCTCGGCGGCGGCTGGCCAACCCAGTGCACGACACCGGTTTGGCGCGACTGCGTGCTGGCGGACGCCTCCGTGACCGCTCAGACGGGCGAGACCCGATGAACCCGGCCACCTCGTCGGGGGACGTCGATCGGAGCGCTTACCAGATGATGAGCGCGCAGAGCAGCGCGAGCGGCAGGACGGCAAGTCCGATCGGAACCCATTTGCCCATGTCGGCCGGATTCTTCGGATATCGGAATATCTGGATGGCGATAAAGCCACAGACGATCACACCCAATATGATGCGAAACAGATCGGAGGGCGTGTCGTATATCGACCAGAGTTTTTCGTTCTGGGGAGTAGCGACACGAAAGGTGACCGCAATCACCACCAGGAGAAAAAGCGTCCGCAGAACGAGACCGAGGAACCGCATATGTGCCATCCAGCGCCGGAACGAATCTTACCACAAGCTGACAAAGGAAGCCATTACCTCCACCTCCGCAGTTGTTTTGGCTGAAGGCTCGTCATGAGATACGGAACCATTCCGGCCGTCGCACTTGCCCTGACGTTCCTGTCAACCGGCGCGGCCGGCGCCGCGACGTCATCGCGCTGTCATGTAGAGGTTCTTGCCTCCGAAGAGCTCCCCTATGCACCGGTCGGCTACTGGCTGCTCAAGGCCACGGTGCGCGTGACTTATCCGCATGGCCCGACGGTCATCTCAACGCTCCTCAGGAATTCGCCTTGGCAGATGAGCGTCCGCCGGGGCGATGCGTTTTGGCTCGACTGCGAGCGCCTACGAAACGAATGGACCGTCGCGCTGTTGCCAATCCGATAGCCGCATCCCGGGGGCCCATCATGGCAAATATGCTTCTCGGTGTCGTTCAAGTCGCGCTGCTCGCAACCGCCAGCCCAGCCGTTGAACACGGAGATCGGCCGCCGGTCGCAGAGGTGCGGATGGTGTGTGACCAGAACTGCAGCTGCTGGCGAACGCGCTACCGGGAACGCCGGCCGCTGCTCGCCGATCGCCCCGATCTGGCGTGTCCGCCCCCGGTGACTGGTCGCCCTGTCCAAGGCTACTACAACGGCCATTACCGCACTGGACCGGCAACTGGCGTTGGATTTGACAGCCGCTACCCGGTCCGCGAATTCCCGTTTCCGTTCTGAAGAGACTCCGACCCTACTTTGAATGCGGCAATGCAGCAGGAGCGCGCGCGGCAGCCCCTTACGGTATCTCACAAAGCATAACGGGCAATTCCCGTACTTTCGTGGGACGATCCGCGGCGAAACACCAAGGCGGAGTCATCCGAAGCAAGGGAGAAGGTCCAATGACAACGCTCCTCATGCCACCGGCCGCTTCTGCGGCACTCTCGACCTACGATGCCATCGATCATGACAGGCGCGAGTTCATGGCTAAGGCCGCAGCGGGGATCGTGGCTGTCGGCGCCGCCGGCCTGCTCCCCATCAACAAGGCGTCCGCCGCGCCGAGCGACGCGATCCGTCCCTTCAAGATCAACATCCCTGAAAAGCAGCTCGTCGATCTCCGCCATCGCCTCGCCGCGACCCGCTGGCCCGACAAGGAAACTGTTGACGATGACTCGCAGGGCGTGCCTCAGGCGATGCTGCGCGAATTGGTTCATTACTGGCAGGCCGACTACGACTGGCGAAAGATCGAGTCCCGACTCAATGCGTTGCCGCAACATCTGACCGAGATCGACGGCCTCGACATCCATTTTCTCCACATCCGCTCGAAGCACCAGAATGCACTGCCGATGATTGTGACGCATGGCTGGCCCGGCTCCGTCATTGAGCAACTCAAGATCATCGATCCCCTGACCAATCCGACCGCGCATGGCAGCAGCGCCGACGACGCCTTCCATCTCGTGATTCCCTCGATGCCCGGCTACGGATTTTCGGGCAAGCCGACCACAACGGGCTGGGATCCGCAGCGCATCGCACGGGCCTGGGTCGTGCTGATGAAGCGCCTCGGTTATCGCAAATTCGTCGCACAAGGCGGCGATTGGGGCTCGCCCGTCTCGAACGAAATGGCCAAGCTCGGCGCGCCGGAATTGATCGGCATTCACGTCAACCTGCCCGGCGTGGTGCCGCCGGAGATCTTCAAGGCCATAGCATCGGGCGACCCCGCGCCGGCCGACCTGTCCGACGAAGAGAAGCACGCCTTCGACCAGCTCAAGGTTCAATTCACGAAGCGGCGTGCCTATGGGCAGATCATGGGGACGCGTCCGCAGACCTTGACCGGCTTTGCGGATTCTCCGGCCGGGCTCGCGGCGTGGCTGCTCGATCACGGCGACGGCTACGCCCAGCCGGCTTCGGTGATGACCTCGGCTGTCGCGGGCCATACGGTCAATGGGCACTCCGCTGGCGCGCTGACGCGCGACGACGTGCTCGACAACATCTCGCTATACTGGCTGACCAATACCGCCATCTCCTCGGCCCGCCTCTACTGGGAGAACAAGACCAACCTCTATCTCCCAGCCAATGTCCCGATCCCCGCGGCCGTGACGGCGTTTCCAGGCGAGAGTTTCGTGGCGCCCCGAAGCTGGGCCGAGAAGGCCTATCCCAAGCTGATCTATTTCCATCAGGCCGAGGCCGGCGGTCACTTCGCAGCGTGGGAGCAACCCGCAATCTTCAGCAGAGAGGTTCGCGACGCCTTCCGGCCTCTGCGGAATTCGACCTGACACCGCGCGAGCCTTCCGTCACGTCGGCCCGCATCAGGCCGAGATCGAGATCATGCAGCTCGAGGTATTCGTCGGCGCTGTTGCTGAACATTGTCGATCGGCCGGGCCCGAAATCCGTCAGCCCGGCGATGTACTGTTCGGGAGTCGAGGTGATGGTTCGATGAAGACGGATCGTGGACATCTCTGACTCCCGAGCTTCAATTCGCGTTGCGGATGAGCAGGCTGTCGCCGGTCCGGCTGATTTCCAACGCGCTCGCCTCCGTCGGCGTGGAAAGAATGACGCGCTGATTGGGCGCCAGTACCGACACAAAACGGATCGGTGCTCCGGCCGCACCCTGCGCAAGCGTCGTGACGACGCGGAATCCGGCGGGCTCGACGGTGTAATAGGCGACGCCGGATATATCGCCGAGATGGATGCTCCGGCCCTCGATCGGCCTCAGGTCGTGGGCGTGAGCAGTTCCGAATGAGGCCAGGGTGATTGCGGCTGCGAGAAGTGTGCTGCGGATCGACATGCGACCCTCCGTTGGCTTGGGCGGCGGGCGGAATGCCCGGCTGCTCCCTTGCCGCAGGACATGGTCAGGCTTAGATCATCGATCAAACAAATGGGGTCGATAATGGGTATCGATACTGTCAATCTTGGTCGTATCGATTTGAATCTGCTCGTACATCTCGGTGCACTTCTCACCGAGCGAAGCGTCACGCGGGCGGCAACCCGGGTGGGCATCGGCCAGTCCGCGATGAGTCACAACCTGGCGCGCCTGCGGGAACTGTTCTCGGACGAACTGTTGACGCGAGGGCCCGGGGGTATGCGCCTCACCCCTCGCGCCGTCATGTTACTCGAACCTGTGCAAGCCATGCTGGCGCAGGTCGAGGCATTGGTGTCGCGCGAGCAAACATTCGACCCGGCAACGGCGGTGCGGACGTTCAGGTTCGGATTGCCGGATAGTATGGAAATCCTGTTCATGCCGGCGCTGCTCGCGCGCATGCGGGAGATTGCTCCCGGCATTCATCTCCGGCTCTACAATTTCGACGCATCCCGGCTTTTCGATGATCTCGATGCCGACGAAATGGACATCGCAATCGGCTACGACGCCTTCCAGCAGGGACAGCTCCACCACAAGCGCCGCAAGCTGTTCACCGAGACCTATGTGTGCATGTTCAATGCCGAGAAGACCGGCATCACGCCTCCGATCTCGCTTGACGACTATGTGCGGCTTCCCCACGTGCTGACCAGCCTGCAGCCGGCGCGCAACGCGCGCGGCATCGTCGACGACGCACTGGAGAAGCTCGGATTGCGTCGCTCCGTCGCACTCACGACGCCACGTTTCCTGACGGTTCCGTCGTTGGTGGCGCGCGCGCCCGTCGTCGTCACCATACAATCGCGACTGGCTCGCCGGTTCGCCGCCGAGCTCGGGCTCAGCCTCAGTCCCCTGCCCATAGCGCTAAGCGACGTGACGGTTTCCTTGCTGTGGCACGCATCCTACGATCGCGATCCGGCCCACGCCTGGTTACGCGAGCAAGTCGCACTGCTTGCAGCGGAACTGTGAGCCACGGCGCGCTGCAAGTTCGCCAATGAGAGCAGCCCTCATAAGCTCGCGCGCGCATTGCTCCGATATCTGTATCGATCCAATGAGAACATTGGACTCAGTCCAGACCGGGCGGGAAGCTTGCCGGCCGCTCAATCGGTCAGCTCCTCAACATCCCGACCGAACCGTCATGAGGCATGTCGGTTGTCCTGGACAGCACGCGCCCCGGGTCGTTCGATCATGTACCGCATGTTCTATTTTGCCACCTTCCTTGCTGTCACCGGCATCGTGTTCGGCTTGCTGGTCACGTTGGAGAAGCTCATCGGCGGGTGACGTTGGGCGCGCGTTACCGCGTTGGCTAAACTACCGTCGCAACCGCCCTACGGCTGTTCGTCGGCACACCACCGCCCGATCAGGAACGATCCACCGGCGACAGCGGCAAACGGGATACCACCGCGAGGATACTCGTGGACATTGATTGCGGAAACTGGAAATTACACACCATGGCATTCTTGACAGCGAGCGCGATTGGATTCGTGATCGCCTATCTCTTGGGATCCACGCCCACGGGCTATCTGGCGGGAAGACTCCTTGGGGGCATTGATATTCGAGAGCATGGCTCCAGATCCACCGGGGCAACGAATGTCTTGCGGACTCTTGGAAAGTGGCCAGCGTTGGTTGTGCTCATCGCCGATGTGCTGAAAGGCGTGGCGGCCATCCTCGTTGCCCGCTCGTTCTGCCCCTGGCTCTCTACCGAACTTTCCTCAACGCCGCCCACAGCGCTTGATCTGCAAATGTGGGTGCCGTGGACCGTTTGCCTGGCCGGAATTGCCGTGGTGCTGGGGCATAGCCGTTCGATTTGGTTGAACTTTACAGGCGGAAAATCCGCTGCGACCGGGCTATTGCCCGGATTGTTTCCCTCAGTTCGATCCTCGCGGCGTTGACGGCAATCGTTCTCGTCTGCGGTTTGGCTGTTTGCACGGACGGAGCCACGTTTGGGTCAACCTAGCCCGCATTTCTCACACGGCCAATAGCTCGGGGAGGAGGATAGGAGGATCTGTCTTAAAGCGACGGGGAGCCGTGGCGCTGAATGCGCAGCTGGTGATTTGGCTTTGGGTGTCGCCGTGGAC
>JAEWFG010000037.1 GCA_023388935.1 Pseudomonadota bacterium
ATCATCAGCGTCACCTCCATGTTCAACCCCGGCTACGCCTATGTGATGCTGTTTGCGGCGATGACGCTCGTGCTCGTGGTGCGACCGCATGGCCTGCTCGGCGTGCAGGGCCGCGAATAAGTGATCCCCTGATGCTCAAGCAACGCCCGTTCCTGATCGAGACACTGACGGCCATCGGGCTGATCGTGGCTCCCTTCGTGCTGCCTCACCTCGGCTTCGCGCCGAACACCGTGAACCGGATCCTGGTCTGGGGCCTGTTCGGCCTCGGCTTCGACATCCTGTTCGGCTTCACCGGCCTGTTGTCGTTCGGTCAGTCCGCCTTCTACGGCACCGGGGGCTTCGTCGCCGCGTACCTCCTGACCCGCGCTGGATTCGGCAACGTGCTGGGCGCGCTGGTCATCGGCATGATCGCGGCTGCGGCTACCGGCTATCTGGTCGGGCTGATTGCGCTACGCCGCACCGGCATCTACTTCGCCATGATCACCGTGGCGATCGCCGAGGTGTTCTTCTTCGTCGAGTTCAATCCGCTTTCGGATTTCACCGGCGGCGAGAACGGCCTGCCCGGCGTGCCGACGCCGAGCTTCAATCTCGGCTTCACCACCATCCACTTCACCAATGGCTGGTCGCTCTACCAGTTCATCGCCCTGTGCTACTTCGTCGGCGTCATCATCGCGCTCAGGATCGTCCGCTCGCCGGTCGGCGCCATCCTCAGTGCGATCCGGGACAATCCGTTGCGGGCCACCGCGGTCGGCCACAACATCCACGGCTACAAGCTGACCGCTTTCGTGATTGCCGCAGCTTATGCGGGTTTCGCCGGCGGCCTGCTCGGCGTGCTGCAAGCCTTCATGCCGCCCGACGCCTTCACTTTCGACACCTCCGGCCAGCTTGTGATGCAGACCGCGATCGGCGGGCGCGGCACACTGTTCGGGCCGCTGGTCGGCGCGGCGATCTGGCTGTTCCTCCAGGATTTCCTTCAGGCCGCGCTGGACCTCGGAGCAGCCTGGAAACTGGTGCTGGGCGTCGTCTTCGTGGTGCTGGTGTGTTTTCTGCGCGGCGGCATCATCGGCGGCATCGCTGATCTCTATCGCTTCGCGACGAGCAAGCGGAGCAAGGAGCCGCCGCCCGAGGAAGCGCCGTCCGATCTGGATGCAGGGACCTTGCAGCAGGCCGCCCCATTGCCGGCGAAAGAGGTCGAACACGCGGCCTATTCCGGCCCGATCCTGAAAGCCACCGGGCTCACCAAGCGCTATGGCGGCCTCGTCGCCAACAGCGATATCGATTTCAGCGTCAATCAGGGCGAGCTGCGCGGGATCATCGGCCCCAACGGCGCCGGCAAGTCGACCTTCTTCAAGATGCTGACCTGCGAGATCGCGCCGACCTCCGGCCAGATCGTGTTCGAGGGGCGCGACATCACGGGATTGAAGGTCACCGAGGTGTGCCAGCTCGGGCTGACCAAGAGCTATCAGGTCAACCAGCTCTTCGCGGGTCTGACGGTGCGGCAGAACCTCACGATCGCCGCGCTCGCCGAATTGCGGGGCAAGTTCCGGCTCGACCTCTTTCGCAAGCTCTCGGGCGTCGAGGGCCTGACGGAGCAGGTGGAGCACGCGCTGGCGCTGGTCAACCTGACCCGCCGCGCCGACACGCCGGTTTCGGAGCTTGCCTATGGCGAAAAGCGCCGACTTGAGATCGGGCTTGCACTGGCCACCTCGCCACGCCTGCTCCTGCTCGACGAGCCGCTTGCGGGCATGAGCCCGCGCGAGCGCGTCGAGACCGTCAAGCTGCTCAAGTCGATCGCGCGCGGGCGCACCATGATCATCATCGACCACGACATGGATTCGCTGTTCGAGCTGGTCGAGCGCGTGACCGTGCTCCAGGAAGGCCGCGTGCTGATCTCCGGCACACCCGAGGAAATCAAGACCAACGCCGCAGTGCAGGAAGCCTATCTCGGCGGCGTTCACGAAGAGATCGCCGCATGAGCTTGATCGAGGTCAACGACCTGAACAGCTATTACGGGGATTCCCACATCCTGTTCGACGTCGCCATGCATGTCGAGCGTCACGAGGTGGTCGCGCTGCTCGGCCGCAACGGCGCCGGCAAGAGCACGACACTGAAGAGCCTGATGGGCGTCGTGACGCCGCGCAGCGGCACCGTGAAGTTCGACGGCACCGACATCGCCGGACGCAGAAGCCACAAGATTGCGCAGGCGGGAATGCAGCTTGTGCACGAGGAGCGCCGGATCTTCGGCAGCCTGTCGGTGGAAGAGAACATCGTCCTCGCCGGAATTACCGCACCGAAGCGCTGGCCGCTCGGGCGCATCTACGAGATGTTTCCGCGCCTGAAGGAGCGGCGCAACAACCGCGGCAGCGAGCTCTCCGGCGGCGAGCAGCAGATGCTCGCGATCGCACGGGCGCTGGTGCGGGATCCCAAGATCGTGCTGCTGGACGAGCCGTTCGAGGGGCTTGCCCCCGTCATCGTCCAGGATCTCGTCAAGGCCTGCCGCGAGCTTGCAGCTGCCGGCCAGACCATCGTTCTGGTCGAGCAAAATCTGGCGGCGACGCTGGCGCTGGCGACGCGGATCTACATCATCAACAACGGCCATATCGTGCACGAGGGGCCGGCGCGGGAACTGAAGGCCCAGCCGGAACTGCTGCAGCGCTACCTTGGCGTCTAGGGCGTGTACCCATAAAATCCGGGATGTCTGTCAAGGGTAAAGCGGACACGCGGCTCCCGCCCCCGGGAATGTCGCCTTGTGCCCAAAGCGGACACAGGGTCGCCTTTAGCCGGAGCGAAGTCTTGCCCGAGCCGAAGCGAACATAAGGGAGGAAACGCTATGAGCGCGATCTGGCCGGAGATCCCCTTTGAGGCATGGCGCGAAACCTGCTCCGCACTTCATCTGTATTGCCAGATTGTCGGCAAGTATCGGCTGGCGAGAACGCCATGGGTCAACCATTCCTGGCACGCGACCTTCTACGTGAATGCACGCGGGCTCACGACTTCGCTCATTCCAGACGCATCAGGCATCGAGATCGTCTTCGATCTCTCCCGTCATATCCTGATCGGAGAGGCCGCTGATGGGTGCAGGGCTGAAATGCCGCTCGGACAAATGTCCGTCGCCGAATTTCACGCCCGGTTCCGTGATTTGGTAGGACGTCTCGGCGGAACACCAGAATTCGACGGTCGGCCCAGTGAAGTCCCGGATCCGATACCGTTCAAGGAGGACCGCCAAATCAGGCCCTACGACGCAGACGCCGTGACACGGTTCTTCAGCGCCCTCGTCGCGATCGACGGAGTGTTTTACCGGTTTCGGACGGGATTTACCGGGAAGGTCAGTCCGGTCCATCTCTTCTGGGGCAGCTTCGATCTCGCGGTGACGCGCTTCTCTGGGCGTCCCGCTCCGCTTCACCCGGGTGGCATCCCGGGTTTGCCCGATGTTGTGACCCGCGAGGCCTACAGCGATGAGGTCTCGTCCGCCGGCTTTTGGCCGGGCGGAGGTGGTACGGACTTTGCGGCTTTCTACTCCTATGCCTATCCCACTCCGAATGGCTTCGCTGACGAACAGGTCATGCCGGCGGGCGCATACTTCGATCAGAAGCTCGGCGAATATCTCCTGCCCTACGACCTTGTGCGAAAATCGAGCGAGCCGGAGGCGACGCTCATGGCGTTTCTGCAAAGCACCTATCGGGCGGCAGCTGATACCGGACGCTGGGATCGTGCCGCGCTCGAATGTCCGATTGGCGCCCCCCTTCGACCCCGTCCCCTGAACAAGAAACCATGAAGGTTCGAGGAAAGATCACTGGCTCGTCTTATCGTCCATGGTCCAGTCAGACGCCAATCAGCCACCAAGTGCCGCGATCATCCGCCTGGCATGTTCGGCGAGCACGGCCGCGTCTTCCTTGCGCGTCTGCGCGGGCAGCAGTTCGACGCCGGCCCTCACCGGCATGACATGCATGTGCAGGTGAAAGACCACCTGCCCGCTGGCCGGCTCGCTGAACTGCTGGAGGATGATGCCCTCGGCGTCGAAGGCCTGCATCGCCGCGACAGCGATCCGCTTGGCGGTTCGGACGACCGCGGCGAGATCGTCATCCGCGATGTCGAGGATGCCGCGCGCCGGCGCCCGGGGAATGACCAGCGTGTGTCCGGGCGAGCGCGGCATGATGTCGAGGAAGGCGAAGCTGCGATCGTCCCTGAAGACTTCGTAGCAGGGGATCTCGCCGCGCAGAATCTTTGCGAAGACGTTCTGATCGTCATAGCCCGTCATGGACACCTCCGTCGCTGCGAGGTCCGATCAAACGCGCTCCTTTCCGTTGACGCAAGCGAGGCAGCCGATCTATCCACGATGCCAGGCAGGATGGCTCCAGTGGCGGCAGGTTTCGAGTCCGAAAACAACATCGAGAGTGCGCGGCGCGCCCTCGTGGCACGACTGCAATCGGCCGGCATCGAGGGGGCCGCCCTCGATGCGCGCCTGCTCGTCGGCGCCGCGTTGGAGCTCGATCTGACCGGCATGGTCACGCAGGCGGCGCGACAGCTCACGCCTGAGGAGGCCACACGGCTCGAAGGATATGCGCAGCGCCGGCTTGCGCATGAGCCGGTCGCCCGCATTCTCGGCGCACGGGAATTCTGGGGCCTGCCGTTTCGGCTGTCCGAGGCGACGCTGGTGCCGCGACCGGATACCGAGACCGTGGTCGAGCTGGCGCTCGAGATTTTTCGCGGGCTCACGATATCGGGGCGGCGCCCGCGAATCGCCGATATCGGCGTCGGATCGGGTGCCATCCTGCTCGCACTGCTGCACGAGATTCCGGAGGCGTTTGGCGTCGGCACCGATGTCAGCCTGACGGCGCTCACCACCGCGCGCGACAATGCGGCTGCTCTCGGCCTCGCCGACCGCTCCGCCTTCGTCGCCTGCTCCTATGCGGTGGCGTTGAGCGGCCCGTTCGATCTCATCGTGTCGAACCCGCCCTATATTCCCTCAGCAGAAATTCCGAAACTTAGCATCGAGGTCCGCGAGCATGATCCGCATCTGGCGCTCGACGGCGGCAATGACGGATATGACGCCTACCGCGTCCTGATCCCGCAGGCAGCCGAACGGCTCGCGCCCGGCGGGGCGCTGATCGTCGAGGCCGGCCAGGGCCAGGCAGGGGATATTGAAACCTTGATGAGGGCCGCCGCGTTAACGGTGGACAGACCGCCCAAGCCCGATTTGGCAGGTATCCTGCGGGCCGTATCGGCCAAAAAAATGCCCCCATAAAAGCCGGACCGGCCCGCAAAAACCTCTTGGAATATCCCTTCGGAACGACTACGTTCCGATTAACACATCGGTACCGGCCCCGTAGACCTACGGGTGAAAGCCGGGCTCTCGGGCGAGAGCTTTACCGATTTGAAGGTTCCAAGCCGCAGGTCCTGTTGAGCGCGATGGCCAGTGGAGCTTCGCTGCTTTCCGACCGCAAAGTGAACGAAAGCCTGATATTTGCGCTTGAAGACTTACGCAAGAAAGCTGGGCTTGTTTCGGCAGGCGAAATGAATGGGTTCGCTGGCAATGAATGCTGGCGGGTGGGGAACGCGTATTTGTTGAACGCGACGGTCGACGAACATCGGCAGGGTTCAATCCGCTCGAGCGCGCGTATGCGCGAGCGATGTGAACCGCTGTCATCAGGTCAGTCTCAGCAATCAGTAATGCGTGCAACCTTTAGGGCTGGAATTAAAGGCAGGACATGAGAAACGGTCAGAACAAGCAGCGGATGCGCAACCGCAACAATAACAATAATAACAACAACAACCGGCGTGGCCAGAACCCGATGACCCGGGTCTACGAGTCCAACGGACCCGACATCAAGATCCGCGGCACCGCCTCGCACATCGCCGAAAAATATCTCCAGCTTGCGCGCGATGCGCGCTCCTCGGGCGACCCGGTCGCAGCCGAGAACTACTACCAGCACGCGGAGCATTATTTCCGCCTGATCGCGGCGGCCCAGGAACAGTTCCGTCAGAACCAGCAGCCGCGCGGCGACGAGCCCGTCAGCACCAGCAGCGACGACAGCGAGGACGACGGCGAGAATTTCTCGAACTTCGGCCAGGAGCCGGGCTTCGTCCCGCAACCGCCGCCGCAGCCTTACATGCGCGACGGCCAGCGCGATCATCAGCAGCGTGATCATCAGCAGCGCGACCACCAGCCCTATCAGCGCGACCAACAGCAACCGCGCGAGCACCGCGAACGCGACCATCGTCCGCAACCGCAATATCAGCCGCAACCGCAGAACCAGCCGCAGCCCGTCATCGCCGAGGCCGGCAATGTCGATCGCCTGCCCTCCTTCATCACCGGCGCACAGCCGCAAGTGAATGGCGGCCAGGGCGGCTTCGAGGGCGGTGGTGGTGGCAGTGGCGGTGGCGGCGAACGCTATCCGCGCCGGCGCCGCCGGCCGCATAGCGGACCGCGCCCCGAGCGCGAAGCTGCCCCGGCGGCCTCGGGCGACGATCTCGCGCCCAGCGAGTAAGCCGCAACGCTTCGTCTGATTTTCTGGATTGCATCGTCCCGGCCTCGCCGGGACGATTTGTTTTCAGGTGCGCGTCACCGTGGTCGAGGACGGCACCAGCACGGGCTTCGTCAACGCGGGAATCAGCCGCGCCCGTTCGCGCTTTGCGGGGATCGCGCGATAGACCTGCTTGCTGGCCTCGACGATGTGCACGCCCGCAAAAGGCAGCGAAAGCGCCGCGCCGGCGCGCTCCCACACCTGCGCCGATTTCAGCACCCAGCCGCCGGCATAGGGCGGCATGAACAGCGCCTCGCCCCAGGCGGTCGGCGTGAACCAGGTCTGACGCAGAAGATCCGTGATCTGCGAGCGCGAATAGGGCCGGCCGTGGCCGAACGGCGTGCTGTCAGTGCGGGTCCATACCCCGCGCCGGTTCGGGATCACTGCAATCACACGGCCGGACGGCGACAGCACCCGCCACACCTCGCGCAGCAGTGCGGCCGGATCGTCCGACATTTCGAGAGCATGGACGAGCAGGACACGGTCAACCACGGCGTCAGGGAGCGGCAGCGAGAATTCGTCCACCAGCGAGGCCAGCGCCGGCCGCCCCGTCGGCCATTTCAGGACGCCCTGGGCCGCCGGCATGAAGGCGATGCAGCGTTCCGCGTCCTCGCGGAACAGGCCGAGATAGGGCGTCGGATAGCCGATGCCGAGCACGCGCTGGCCCTCGGCATTCGGCCAGCGCTGCCTGATGCCGCGATTGATCATTTGCCGCGCCACGATCCCGAGACGGCGGGAATAGAACTCGCGGAGGTCGACGACGTCGATGGTCATGACGGCAATGTAACATGCATAAGGCCGCAGCCGTGCGCGGAATATTGCATTGCCTGCGCAACCTTAACGCCATATTTGTCTGGCGGGGCTGAGCGCGATGGAGATGTCATGGCCGCCGAAATTCGTACTTTCACCTGTTTAAACGACAATTTCGGTTATCTGATCCACGATGTGGAAACCAAGGCAACCGCGTCGATCGATGCGCCGGAAGCCGGTCCCATCCTCAAGGCGCTGGAGCGCGAGGGCTGGCAGCTCACCGACATCCTGATCACCCATCATCACGGCGATCATGTCGGCGGGGTCGCCGAACTCAAGCAGAAATACAATTGCCGCGTCGTCGCGCCGCATGACAAGACGACGAAGATCGCAAATGTCGACCTGCGGGTCGCCAATGGCGACGTGGTCAAGATCGGCACGCTGCTGGGGCGCGTGGTGGAGACGCCCGGCCACACGCTCGACCACATCTCCTACGTGTTCGACAACGAGAAGACGGTGTTCGCCGCCGACACGCTGTTCTCGATCGGCTGTGGCCGCGTATTCGAAGGCACATACCCGATGATGTGGGATTCGCTCCTGAAGCTGCGGGCGCTACCCGACGACTTCAAGCTCTATTGCGGCCATGAATACACTGCTTCCAACGTCAAGTTCGCGCTCACCGTCGATCCCGACAATGCGGCGCTCCAGGCGCGTGCGGCGGAGGTTGCGAAGCTGCGGGCCGAGAACAAGCCCACTATTCCCTCACTGCTTGGTGATGAGAAGCGAGCAAACGTGTTCCTGCGCGCTGATGAACCGTCGGTGGCAACCAGGCTACACATGAAGGGCGCGGATGCCGCCGCGGTGTTCGGCGAGCTGCGCGAGCGCAAGAACAAATCCTGACGGGGATCGATGCCGACAGCAGCCGAGATCATCGCGCGCCTCGAACTCCGCCCGCATCCCGAAGGCGGGCACTATCGCGAGACGTTTCGCGACCAGACCACCGACGCCAATGGTCGCTCGCGCTCGACCCTCATCTACTTCCTGCTCGCGCGCGGCGAACGCTCGCACTGGCACCGCATCGATGCCGTCGAGATCTGGCACTACTATGCCGGCAGTCCGCTGACGCTGCGCATCGCGCATGAAGGCTGCTCGCAGCACGAGGTGCGCCTCGGCACGAATCTCGTGAGCGGCGAGCGGCCGCAGGCAATCGTGCCGGCCGATGCCTGGCAGATGGCGGAGACCGCCGGCGAATGGACGCTGGTCGGCTGCACCGTGGCACCGGCGTTCGAGTTCGCAAAATTCGAGCTCGCGCCGAAGGGCTGGGAGCCGTAGGTCAAGCCGTCATTCCGGGCGCCGCATAGCGACGAACGCCGAATAACAGTCATCGCCTCCGCAGCACCATGTCCTTCGCCGCGATCAGGCCGCCGCCGGCGATCAGGATGGCGGCGATGGCGATGTTGGCGCTGGCTTTTGCAAAACCGGCGGCGATGAGGAAGCCGGTCGACAATAGCGGCGTCGCGTAGGAGGCGGCGCCGAGCACGCGGATATCGCCGCGCTTCATGCCGATGTCCCAGGCGTAGAAGGCAGCGCCGACAGGGCCGATGCCGAGCGCGATCACCGAGAGCCATTGCAGCATCGTCTCCGGCCACACGGTGGTCTCGAGCAGACCATGCATCAGCGCGGCCAGCACGGCGGTGGCGAGGCAGAAGCCCGCGACCGCATCGGTCGACACCGCTTTCAGGCGCCGCGACAGCACCGAATAGGTTGCCCAGACGAAGGCCGCGACGAACGCCGCGATCAATCCCGGCACCTGGCCCGGCGCGAAGCCGGAGGTGCTACCGGCAAACAGCAGCACGGTGCCGACGAGGCCGAGCACGGCGCCAATGATGTGATGCGCGGCAAGCCGTTCGCCCGGCAGGAATGACGAGAACAGCACGATCAGCAGCGGCCACAGATAATTCAGAAGGCCCGCTTCGGCCGGCGGCGCGAAACGGAGCGCGAGGAAATAGAGGGCGTGATAGCCGAACAGGCCGCCGACGCCGACGACCCACACGACCAGCGGCTGGCGCAGGCTTTTTGCCGCATCGCTGCGGCCGATCCAGGTCAGGAGCCCGACGAGACCGCCGATCGCGAACGTCATCGCGGCAAGCTGGAAGGCTGGAATTTTTCCGGTCGCCACCGTCATCACGGAAAGCAGCGACCACATCAGGATCGCAGTCAATCCGATCAGCGTGGCTGTGCGCGGGGTCATCAATCGAAGGGCTCTGAGGACGCTTATGCCCGGCACGAGGCCGGGCATTTGCGTCTTCACTATCGCCTTGTCGCGCCTGAAGCTACAGGCTTTTAGCTCAAAGGCTTGAGGCCATATAAAGGCTTGGCAAGATATCAGGCCTGATATTGGCCGCCATTGATGGTCAGCGTCGAGCCGGTGATGAAGCCGGCCTCGTCGGCCGCGAGGAACACCACGGCACGCGCGATCTCCTCGGGCTCGCCGAGACGGCTGACCGGGATCTGCGGGATCACGCTCTTCTCCAGAACGTCCTTCGGCACCGCCTGCACCATTTCGGTGTTGATGTAGCCGGGGCAGATCGCGTTCACGGTGATGCCGCCCTTGGCGTTCTCAAGCGCGAGCGCCTTGGTGAAACCGATGTCGCCGGCCTTCGCCGCGGAATAGTTGACCTGACCGAACTGCCCCTTCTGGCCGTTGATCGACGAGATCGAGATGACTCGGCCGAACTTGCGCGCGCGCATGCCTTCGATCACCTGGCGCGTCATGTTGAACAGCGAGCCGAGATTGGTGTTGATGACGGCGTTCCACTGATCGAGCGTCATCTTGTGGAAGGCGGTGTCGCGGGTGATGCCGGCATTGTTGACGAGCACGTCGATGGGACCGAGCTCAGCCTCGACCTTTTTCACGCCTTCCGCACAGGCATCGAACGACGCGACGTCCCATTTATAGACGGCGATACCGGTCTCCGCCTTGAACTTCTCCGCCGCGGCATCATTGCCGGCATAGCTCGCTGCGACCTTGTAGCCCGCCGCCTTCAGCGCCTTGCTGATCGCGGCACCAATCCCTCGCGTACCACCCGTCACCAGTGCAACTCGTGCCATGTCATGCTTCCTTCCCTTGGACTCAATCTTTGACGCTGATTAGCGATGTTTTTTAACGACGGATTATGCGGCTGGTTTGACGGACATCAAGAACAAAACGCCCGGCGTCGAGCCGGGCGTTTGTATTTAGTCGAGGCTGGCGCGGTTGCGAAGAATATTTGATTTGCAACCGCCGCCTTTTTAGTCGCGTGCAACGCACTCAGTCACGTGTGCAGCGCACCCGCATCAATCGCGCGCGATGCACATGGCGATGCCCATGCCGCCGCCGATGCACAGCGTGGCGAGACCCTTCTTGGAATCGCGCTTCTGCATCTCGTGCAGCAAGGTCACCAGCACGCGGGCGCCGGAGGCGCCGACCGGATGGCCGATTGCGATCGCACCACCGTTGACGTTGACCTTGGACGTATCCCAGCCGAGATCCTTGTTGACCGCGCAGGCCTGTGCCGCGAAGGCCTCGTTGGCCTCGATCAGGTCGAGATCGCCGACGTTCCAGCCGGCCTTCTTCAGCGCGGCACGCGAGGCCGGGATCGGGCCCGAGCCCATGATCTTCGGATCGACGCCGGCCTGCGCCCAGGACACGATGCGCGCGAGCGGCTTCTTGCCTTCCTTGGCCGCCTGCTTGGCGGTCATCAGCACCACGGCGGCGGCGCCGTCATTGATGCCGGAGGCCGAACCCGCGGTGACCGTGCCTTCCTTCTCGAAGGCGGGCTTGAGTTTGGCCATCGCGTCGAGCGTTGCGCCATGGCGCGGATATTCGTCGGCGCTGACGACGACGTCGCCCTTGCGGGTCTTGATCGTGACGGGGACGATCTCGTCGTTGAACTTGCCGGCCTTCTGCGCGGCCTCGGCCTTCTGCTGCGAGGCGACCGCGAATTCGTCCTGCTGGGCGCGGGTGATCTGCCACTGCCGTGCGACGTTCTCGGCGGTGTTGCCCATGTGGTAGCCGTTGAAGGCATCCCACAGGCCGTCCTTGATCATGGTGTCGACGAACTCGACCGCGCCCATCTTGACGCCGCCGCGCAGGTACTGGGCGTGCGGAGCCATGCTCATGGATTCCTGGCCGCCGGCGACCACGATCTCGGAATCGCCGTTGAGCAGCGCCTGGTAGCCGAGCGCGACCGTGCGCAGGCCCGAACCGCAAAGCTGGTTCACCCCCCAGGCCGGGCTCTCCACCGGGATGCCGGCGGCGATCGAGGCCTGGCGGGCCGGGTTCTGGCCCTGGGCGGCGGTCAGGATCTGGCCCATGATAACTTCCGAGACCCGGCCGGGCTCGATGCCACCGCGCTCCAGCGCGGCCTTGATGGCGATGGCGCCGAGATCGTGGGCGGGAAGGGTCGCGAACGCTCCGTTGAAGCTTCCGACCGGGGTGCGGGCGGCGCTGACGATGACGACATCGTCTGACATAGGCATCTCCTGAGGCTTGAGGTTCTGAAGAAAAGGGGCGAGCGGGCGCTGGGAAATGGCCCGCCAGTCTCGAATGGCATCCTGTTAACGTCATTGAGGCATGTCAATCGGACGCTGACCGAATTCATGCCGCAGCGCATTCAAAACAGCGTTCCCGGCGCTTTCGCAAGCAAGATTTTGCTGTGCAATTAACCGTGGCGCACAAAACGGTAGCGTGACCCCTTTGAAAATGCTTATTTTGTTGCGTTGCGTACTCGTCCCACACCTTGCGGCAATGCCGCAGGTTCCCGTTCTCAGCCTATTTTTAAGTGAGAGCCCATGGCGAAATCAGACCAACCCACCACCATCAAGAAATACGCGAATCGCCGGCTCTATAACACCGGAACGAGTACCTACGTGACGCTGGAAGACCTCGCCGCCATGGTCAAGGACGGCGAAGATTTCCTGGTCTACGACGCCAAGACCGGCGACGACATTACCCGCTCCGTGCTCGCCCAGATCATCTTCGAGCAGGAGAATAAGGCCGGCCAGAACCTGCTCCCGACCACCTTCCTGCGCCAGCTGATCCGCTTCTACGGCGACAGCATGCAGATGGTGGTACCGAAATATCTGGAGCAGTCGATCGCGACGCTGACCCAGGAGCAGGAGAAGTTCCGCAAGCAGATCGCCAACACGCTGTCCGGCACTCCTTTTGCTCCGTTGGAAGAACAGGTCCGCCGTAACATGGAGCTGTTCCAGCAGACCTTCTCGATGTTCAAGCCCTTCGCAACGCCCCGCCCGGCGAGCAGCCCGGAGCCCGATGCGAACGCCGAGACGCCGAAGGACAGCAATATTGACGACCTTCGCCAGCAGATGAAGGAAATGCAGGAACGCCTGGAGCGGATGTCGAAGAAGGACGAGTAGGTCTTTCGTTCACGCTCGCGCGTCCGCATGCGGCGGGCGCGCGATCCGTCGATTGATAGAGGCGTCGCCTCTTAGTCGCTGTCGTCCCTGCGAAGGCAGGAGCCGCCATGTCCGACCGAAGCACGCATTGGGACAACGTCTACGCCATCAAGGGCGAGGCCGAGGTGAGCTGGTATCAGGACAGCCCGGCGATCTCGCTCGAGATGATTCACGCCGCGAGTCCGGATCACAGGGCAAGCATCATCGATATCGGCGGCGGTGCCTCGCGGTTGGTCGACTCGCTCCTGCGGGACGGATATCGCGATGTCGCCGTGCTGGATCTTTCCGCCAATGCGCTCGACGCTGCGAAGCGGCGGATCGGCCCCACCGCTTCAACCGTCGACTGGATCGTCGCCGACGCCACGGCATGGCGGCCGGCGCGCAGCTACGATGTGTGGCACGATCGCGCAGCGTTTCACTTCCTGACCGATCCGCGTGACAGGGCCGCCTATGTCGAGCGCCTGCGGTCGGCGGTTGCGCCCGGCGGCCACGTCATCATCGCCACGTTCGCGCTCGATGGTCCGGAGAAATGCAGCGGCCTGCCGGTGCAGCGCCACGACAGCGCGAGCCTTTTGGGAGAGCTCGGGCCGGAGTTCGAGCTGGTCGAGACGCGGAGCGAGGTCCACCACACGCCGTGGAATTCGACGCAGGCGTTTCAGTTCAGCCGGTTTCGGAGGCAGCGCTCTTAGCGGGCGGCGCACGCCGCGCTCGGTCTAGTAGCCCCGCGATGCTTCCACGAATTCGGCAATGACGGGAGAGTGGCGCTATCGAACAACAAACCGGCTATAATACCGGCTGCGCTACGGAGTTTCCCATGCCGCTCGATCCGCTCGCAAAGCGTTTGTTGACCATGATGGCTGCGGCCGCGCCGCAGGCGCGGAGCCGGCCGAGCGTCGAGGCACGACGGCAGTCGCTGGTCAAGCTGATGCAGTTCGCACGCGCCGAGGCGCCTGACGTGACCAGGTCCGACGGCATGCTGCCCGGCCCTGGAGGCGAACTCCCCTATCGTCTCTACTCGCCCGCAAGCGCGGGTGAACGCGCGCCGGGCTTTGTGTTCTTTCATGGCGGCGGGCTGGTTGCCGGCAGCATTGCGACGCACGACCGCATCGCGGCAGCGCTGGCGCATGTGACCGGTTGCAGGCTGGTCTCGATCGAATACCGGCTTGCGCCCGAGCACAAATATCCCGCTGCCGTCGACGATGCGATTGCCGCCACCGAATGGGTCGCGCGCGAGGCCTCATCGCTCGGCATCGACGCCGAACGTCTGGTGGTCGGTGGCGACTCCGCCGGCGCTACGCTTGCTGCGATCGTGTGCCAGGAGGCGGTGCAAAGCGCCGGCCTCTCGATCGTCGCGCAATGCTTGATCTGCCCCGTGCTGGATTTCGAGGAGACCTCGCCCTCGCGCGAGGCGTTTGCCGAGGGGCATCTGATCGACCGCATCACGATCGAGGCCGATCTCTCCGATTACCTGCCCGACGGCATCGACGCCGCCGATCCCCGCATCTCGCCCTTGCGCGCGACACGGCTCGCGGGCCTGCCGACCGCGATCATCCACACCGCCGAATTCGATCCGATGCGCGACGAAGGTAATGCCTATGCGCGCAAGCTGCTCACCGCGGGCGTCGCCGTCGAGCACGTCTGCCATGACGGCATGGTTCACAATTTCCACGCCATGGGCGCAATCCTGCCGCAGGCACAGCTCGTGTTGTCGCAGATCGGCGAGCAGGTCAGGCGGGCGGTGGAGAAATGAGTAGCCACCTTCTCCCACGAGGGAGACGTGAAGACCGTCAAACCCTTGCGTCAAGCACGGCACGGGCCGCTTCGACATAGTCCCGCCAATTCGCGTCCGCGTAGCGTTCAGCCTGTCGCGCGCAGGTGACGTCGGGCGCGTGCGCAGCCGCGATCATGCGTGCAAAGCGTTCTTCGGCCACCGTCGCGCCGTCAGTCGCAGGCGTCGAAGCTACGGCGGCTGCGGCCGTCGGAGCCACGGCGAGCCCCGCCAGTCCAGCGAGCAGGATGCGGCGTGACGTGTTCATGGCTGTCGTTCTCCATTGTCCGGCCCGCGCTCTGGCCGGCGAGTGTGTCGATACGATCACGGCAGGGTAACCGCGCCCATCCGTGCATGTCTATGGCTTGCCTGATCGGGCTGGCCGCACGATCGATCACGCTCGATTCAGTCGACGATTCGTTCAGCAGAACGCCGCGCGACCGTCGTGCGCCGTCAGTCCGGCACCGGCACGTCGAACGTATTGAGCGTGACCGAGACCATGCAGTAGACGCCAACGAGATAGGACAGCTCGGCTGCGCCATGCTCGCCGAATTCCTTGACCGCCGCACGCCAGGTCAATTCCGGCAGCACACCACCATTCACCAGCGCGGAGGCCATGTCGTAGGCAACGGCTTCCTGCCTGGTGAGGTCGACCGGTCGCTGGCCGGCGACGATGGTCGCAAGTTTCTCGTCGGACAGGCCGCGCTGCTCGGCGACCAGCACATGGGCGTAGAGCTCGTAGCCGGAGCGGAAATGCGAGCCGGTGACGAGGATCGCAACCTCGCGCACTGGCGCCGGCAGCAGCGAGTTCGACGCGACCGCCTTGACCAGCTCCCATACTGGCCCGCCAAAGCGCGGCTCGCGGATCCAGGGATTCCATGGCCCGAGCAGTGCGCCGTCGTCGCGCATGTTCACAAAGCCCTTGAAGTGGTCCTTGATGCCGGCTCGCATGTCGTCATAGAGCGGCTTCTGCTCGTCGGTCAGATCTTTCGGATCGAGAATGGGAAGGCGCACGGTGGGACCTCCACGTTGAGAAGCCGCGAGGCTCGCCCGCGTGCGCGCGCAAGGCAAGTGAAGTTGCCGTGACGGCCGTGCTCAAAATTCCAGCGGCGCATTGTCGACGACTTCCTTCATCACGAAGAAGGTGCGGGTCTGGCGCACGCCGGGCAGCGCGATGAGCTGCTCGCCGTGGATGCGGTTGAAATCCTCCATGTCGCCGACACGGATCTTGAGGAAGTAGTCGAAATCGCCGGCAACGAGGTGGCAGTCGAGCACGAATTTCAGTTTTGCGATCGCCTGCTCGAAAGTGACAAAGCTCTCGGGCGTCGAGCGGTCGAGCACGACGCCGACCATGACCAGCGTGCCCTTCGCCACCTTCTTCGGCGCGATCATGGCGCGGACGGCGGTAATGAAGCCGTCCTCGAACAGGCGCTGGGTGCGGCGGTGGCAGGTGGCGGGGCTGATCGCGACGGTTTCGGCAAGCTCCGCGTTGCTGAGCCGGCCGTTATTTTGCAGCAATCGCAACATCTTAAGGTCGACACGGTCGAGTCGGGCGGCCATGGAAGAAACTTCCGTTATGAGCCCCTATTCAGAAACAAACGTTAGCTTATGACGCCTTTGACGCAAGATGAGATACAATGCACGGGCAATATTCGAGAGCACCTTTTCGCAGAGCGATGGTAGCCACGTCCCGGACATCAACGCCAATCGGGATGACTGACGATGCTGGAAAAATTCGCGCGCTATCCGCTGACCTTCGGTCCGACGCCCATCGAGAAGCTGGAGCGGCTGTCGAAGCATCTCGGCGACAAGGTCGAGATCTATGCCAAGCGCGAGGACTGCAATTCCGGCCTCGCCTATGGCGGCAACAAGCTGCGCAAGCTCGAATACATCATCCCCGACGCAATCGCGTCGAACGCCGACACGCTGGTGTCGATCGGCGGCGTGCAATCGAACCACACCCGCATGATCGCGGCCGTCGCCGCCAAGATCGGCATGAAGTGCCGCCTGGTGCAGGAAGCCTGGGTGCCGCACGAGGACGCGGTCTATGACCGCGTCGGCAACATCATGCTCTCGCGCATCATGGGCGCCGACGTTCGCCTCGTCGACGACGGTTTCGACATCGGCATCCGCAAGAGCTGGGAGCAGGCAATCGAGGAGGTGAAGGCCGCCGGCGGCAAGCCCTACGCGATCCCCGCCGGCGCCTCCGTGCACAAATATGGCGGCCTCGGCTATGTCGGCTTCGCCGAGGAAGTGCGCAAACAGGAAGCCGAGCTAGGCTTCAAGTTCGACTACATCATCGTCTGCACGGTCACCGGCTCCACCCATGCCGGCATGCTGGTGGGCTTTGCGGCGGACGGTCGTGCACGAAAAGTCATCGGTATCGACGCATCCTTCACTCCGGCGCAGACCAAGGCGCAGGTGCTCTCGATCGCGCAGAATACCGCAAAGCTCGTCGAGCTCGGCAAGGAGCTTGTCGCTGACGACGTCGTGCTGATCGAGGACTACGCCTATCCCGCCTATGGCGTGCCGTCGGAAGAGACCAAGGACGCGATCCGCCTCACTGCACGGCTCGAAGGCATGATCACCGACCCCGTCTACGAGGGCAAATCGATGCAGGGCCTGATCGACCTAGCCCGCATTTCTCACACGGCCAATAGCTCGGGGAGGAGGATAGGAGGATCTGTCTTAAAGCGACGGGGAGCCGTGGCGCTGAATGCGCAGCTGGTGATTTGGCTTTGGGTGTCGCCGTGGAC
>JAEWFG010000100.1 GCA_023388935.1 Pseudomonadota bacterium
GTGATTTGAACAGCGCAATCGTCTTCGCGGTCGGCATCGGATCCACGAGCAAGGATCCGGCAGCGGCCAGATCGCTGATCGAGCTCCTGACCGGTCCGACCGGCGCCGCCGTGCTCAAGTCCAAGGGGATGGATCCGGCCTAGGCCCGTTTTCGCTTCGCTGGGCTTCAACGAGAAGAGAATCGCTTCTCGGTAGCCCGAGAGTCCCAAATTGCGTCTCACGAACGGGTGAACCGCGACTCCGACGAAACAAGCACGAAGCCATTTTCCTATTTCGGCGAAGACTGGCTGAAACGATTTGGGATCAGCATGCAGTGCGTTCGGGGCTTATTCTAGTGGGGATCCGATTGCTTCTTGCCAAGAGATAGGGAGAATCGAAATGACTGACAAATCTCGACCCGCTATTCTCGCCTTCGCAATTTTCGCGATCACCAGCATTGCACTGACCCCAGCCTCAGCGGCTGTCGCCAAACATACAATTCAGCCGAACGCGCGAAATCATGGAATTCATTTGACGCCGACACTGCGCGCGCCGGCGGCGCAACCCGAGCGCCCATTCCATGATCCCTTCGTATCCATGGTGTTGGGATGACGAGGAAGGCCGAGTTGGGTCACCAACCGATATCGTAGATATGCGGGGGTGGCCCGCTTCGGGGCTAAGAGCGGCCGTCTAGGCAGAGCGGGCTGATGTCCGGTCCAACCCGCAACCAGCCGACATGGCAGCGGCTGTTGCGTTGTTCAGCTCAGGGCCTGATGGCGACTTTGATCAGGCCACCAATGCGGTATCGCCATCGATGCCGCGCTGCGCGGCCAGCAGGCTAATGATCTCGACGTTGGGCCGGGCCTTGCTGAACAGAAAACCCTGCCCCTCATCGCAGCCTTCGGCCCGGAGACAACTCAGCTCCGCCTCGGTCTCGACGTCCTCGGCGGTGATGGTGACGCCAAGACCTTTGCCGAGGCTGACGATGGAGCGGATGATCGCCTGCGCCTCGCGGTTGGCGCCGAGATCGCGCACGAAGGACTGGTCGACCTTGATCTTGTCGAAGGGGAAGCTGCGCAAATAGCTGAGACTCGAATAGCCGGTGCCGAAATCATCCATCGAGATGCGGACGCCGAGTGCGCGCAGCGCATGCAGCGTCGCCAGCACCTGGGCGCTCTTCTCGAGCAGCAGCGTCTCGGTGATCTCGAGCTCGAGCCGCCGCGGCGGCAGACTGGACTGCCTCAGCGCGTCCGTGACCATCGAGAGCAGATTGCCGCTGCGGAACTGAAGCGGCGACAGATTGACGGCGACGCGAACGTCGTCGGGCCAGGTCGCGGCATCCAGACACGCGCGGCGCAACATCAGCCCGCCGAGCGGATTGATCAACCCGGTTTCTTCCGCGACAGGAATGAACTCGGCCGGCGAGACCATGCCGCGCTCGGCATGCGGCCAGCGCACCAGCGCCTCGAAGCCGGTGATGCGTCCGCTCTGGAGGTCGATCAGCGGCTGGTAGTACGGCCGCAGCACGTCGTTCTGGATCGCGTCGCGCAGCTCGACCTCGATCTTGCGGCGGCTCTGCGCCTTGGCGTCGAGCGCCGCCTCGAAGAACGCAAAGGTGCCGCGCGCATCGGCCTTGGCGCGCGACAGCGCCATGTCGGCGCTCTTGAGCAGCTTTTCGGAATCATCGCCGTCGCGGGGGGCCATCGCGATGCCGATGGAGGCGCCGATCACCACGGAATGGCCGTCGAGCAGATAGGAATCGGCGATGGCTTCGAGCAGACGCTTGGCCAGCATCACCGCGTCCTCTGGGCGCGTCAGGCCGCTCTGCACGATCGCGAACTCGTCCGAGTTGAGCCGCGCCAGCGCGTCCTCGTCGCGCAAGGTCGAGCGCAGCCGCTTGGCGACGCCGCGCAAGAGCTTGTCGCCGACCGCGTGCCCCAGCGTGTCGTTGACCGCCTTGAAATTGTCCAGCCCCAGCATCAGCAGCGCGACCTTCTCGACGCTGCGCCGCGTATGCAGCAGCATCTCGTCCACCCGCTGGCGCAGCAGGGCGCGGTTGGGCAGGCCGGTCAATCCGTCATGCTGGGCCATGAAGGCAAGCCGCGCCTCGGCACGCTTGCGTTCGGTGATGTCCATCAGTGCGAGCAGCACCGCGGGCCGCTCGGCATAGGTCAGCTCGCGGGAATAGATCGCAAGGTCGATCAGCGCGCCGTCGGCCTTGACGTGCTTCCAGGTGCGCGCGGCCTGCTCTTCGCTGGAACGATCGGTGGTCCAGGGCGGCTCGCTGTCGAAGGCCTGCAAGGAGCGGATGGTCAGCCTCTCGAACTCGGCGCGGCTGTAACCGTAATGCGCGACCGCGGCGTCGTTGACGCCGATGATACGCTCGTCGTCCAGCGCGCAGACGATCATGGGAACGGGATTGCCGTCGAACAGCAGGCGGAACGAGGCCTCGCGCTGCTTCAATTCGGTGATGTCGACGCGCAGGCCGACGACGCCACCGTCATCGGTACGGCGCTCCTCGATGAGGATGACGCGGCCATCCGAAAGCGCCTGCTCGTGGCGCTTTCCCGGCTCGGAGAGCTTCTTCAGCCGATCGGCGATCCATTCTTCCTCGTGGCCGGCCGCTTCCGGATAGTCGCCGCGGGCAACGCCGACGCGCAGCGTATCTTCCAGGCGCGCGCCTTCCGCGAACAGATCGGCGGTCTTGCTGTAGATCTCGGCGTATTGCTTGTTCCAGAGGACGTAACGGCCTTCGGGGTCGAGAATCACGATGCCCTGCGGCAGCAGATCGACGGCCTGACGCAGCCGCTCATGCGATTTACGCGCCTCAGTGATGGCCGCTTCGGCTTCCGCGCGGCTCTTCACGAGTTGCTCGCGCCCCATGGGCGGATGAGGCGCGCGCGCAAAGCGCGGCTTGCGCGGCTGTCGGCCAGCCCGGGCAAGCGCAGTGCGGTTTCGCTTTTCTGTTTTTCTGGACCCCAAACTCAACTTCACACGTCCTGGCCGCGCCCAGCGGCCGCAAGTCTTGAACCGCAAGTCCTGAGCCGCAAGCCTTGAGGCAAGTGTCTGAAAAAATTGTAATCTTGCGTGACCTCGCCGCCCCGGGGCCACGCCTTGCGGTCGCCAGGAACCGGACCGTTGTGCCTGTTTGCGAGGCGCGGGCTGCGTTAACCGGCGCGCCAGGCCTGCTGCTCGTCGCAATCAGAAAGAGGCGCTGCGCAAAAACGCGCGCTCTACATGAATCAATTCCGAAACGCGCGTCCGATTGTATGCAGGATCGAAGTGAGTCTCGTTCCGCGCACGAATTTTCGTCAATGCAGGATACGGTTATCGCACCGTTAAGGAACGCGGCCGGCGGCTGTAAAGTCGCCGTGAGGCTGTGCCTCGCTGAATGTCTCATTCTTAACCCTGACGCCGCGTTGGGTTATAAGGACGTCAGCATGAGTCCCCGCCGCATCACCCCTCTCCTGCTTGTCATGTCGCTCCTGACCGCCGGCGCCGCGCTGGCCCAGGACAAGGGCAGCGTCACTCCGAAGCCGCTGCCGCCGCTCGCCAACCCCAATGATCCCAAGCTCGGCGCCAAGGAGCTGTTCGCGCGAAAGCTGCTACCGTCGAAGGGTCCGGCCCGTGTCATCGGCGCCTACGCCAAGGGCTGCATAGGCGGCGCGGAGCAGATGCCCCTCAATGGCGACAACTGGCAGGTGATGCGGCTGTCGCGTAACCGCAACTTTGGTCATCCCGACATGATCGCGCTGATCAAGCGCCTCGCGGCGAAGGCGCACAGGGACACCGGCTGGCCGGGCATCCTGGTCGGCGACATCGGCCAGCCGCGCGGCGGCCCGGCGCTGTCCGGCCACGCCAGCCACCAGATCGGCCTCGACGCCGACATCTGGCTGACGCCGATGCCGGACCGTCGGCTCTCGCGCGAAGAGCGCGAGGAGATGTCGGCAGTGATGATGGTGCGCCAGGACCGGCTCGACATCGATCCGAAGGTGTTCACGCCAGCCCACGTGCTGGTGTTGCGCGATGCGGCTCAGGAGCCGGCGGTGCAGCGCATCTTTGTCAATGCCGCGATCAAGAAGGCGCTGTGCCGCGAGGCCAAGGGCGACCGCTCGTGGCTGTCGAAGATCCGGCCGTGGTGGGGCCACGACTATCATTTCCACATCCGCATGCGCTGCCCGGCGGGCGCCGGCGAATGCGCGGGCCAGCCGTCACAATCCGAGGACGAAGGCTGCAAGGCTTCCGATCTCGCCTACTGGTTCAGCGACGCCGTGCTGCACCCGAAGCCGCCGAAGGAGCCGCCCAAACCCAAGCCGCCGATGACGCTGGCCCAGATGCCGGCCGCCTGCAAAGCAGTGCTCCGCGCATCGGATGCGAAGCCGTAACGCTCGTGCATTGGCGTTTCCCTTCGCGCCCCAGTTGCGCTAAGCTTCGGCATCGTTAACCGGAAAGGTTGGATCATGCGTATCAGCGCACGCAACCAGATCAAGGGCACTGTCGTCGACGTGAAGAAGGGTGCGACGACTTCGCATATCCGTGTCGATATCGGTGGGGGTCAGATCATGACCTCCTCGATCACCAACGAAGCCGTCGACGACCTCGCCATCAAGGTCGGCGGTAAGGTCACAGTCGTAGTCAAAGCCTCGGACGTGATGATCGCAGTGGATTGACCATGAAAAGATCGCTCCTCATTCCGTTGCTGTTGCTCGGTGCTGCGCCTGCCCTCGCTGCCGAGGAGCCCAGCGGCTGCGACAAATTCAAATGGCCGATCGAGCGCGACCGTGCCGCGCTGACCGCGCCGGATCGTGCGAAGCTCGCATCGGGGAGCGAACAGGCCGCCTTGCCGTCAACGGCCATCACGCTGGGGCTGGTCGCTCCGGCGGATGCAAAGCTGCCCGCACCGCCTGAGCGCGCGCCGAAGGATGGCACCTTCGCCGGCTTTACGAGCATCAAGACACCGAAAGCCGGGCTCTACACCGTCAGCTTGTCCAGCGGGGCCTGGGTCGACCTGGTCCAGGACGGGCATTTCCTCAAGCCCGTCGCCTTCAGCGGCGCCACCGATTGCGACGGCATCCGCAAGACCATGAAATATGAGCTGTCGGCACAGCCCTTCGTGCTCCAGGTCAGCGGCGCCAAGGAGAATTCGCTTTCGATCGCGATCCTGCCGGCGCAATAGGCCGTTTGGTTAACAAACGGCCGCCTTTGACCTGAGGCGCCAGCCTGCTATCTTCGTGGGCAGCGATATCCCTGCCGGCCGTAAGCCGCCGCAAGGCCCCGTGGAACAGCGCTTCCGCCCGTCGCACCAGACCCACTCAACGCCGGATTTGCGTGCGCATTCGCGCGCGAGCTCGCACGGAGCGCTTCCCATGATTCGTATTGCCGGACTTTTCACCGCCTTCGTGATCCTCGCGGGCGCGAGCCTTTCGCCCGCTGCCGCCGAGGACAAGACCATCACCGTGTTCGCTGCCGCCTCGATGAAGAACGCGCTCGACGAAGTCGACGCGGCCTACACCGCCAAGACCGGCGTCAAGTTCAGCGTCAGCTATGCCGCGAGCTCGGTGCTCGCCAAGCAGATCGAGCAGGGCGCGCCGGCGGACGTGTTCGTCTCCGCCGACACCGACTGGATGGATTACGCGGTCAGCAAGAAGACGATCAACGAGCCGACCCGGGTCAACCTGCTCGGCAACAGCATCGTGCTGATCGCGCCGAAGGACTCGGAGATCGACAACGTCACCATCGCGCAGGGTTTTGACCTCGCCAAGCTCGCCGGCGACGGCAAGATCGCAACCGGCGACGTGACGTCAGTCCCGGTCGGCAAATATGCCAAGGCTGCGCTCGAGAAGCTGGGCGCCTGGCAGGCCGCGGCGCCAAAATTCGCCATGGCCGAGAGCGTGCGCGCCGCACTGACGCTGGTGGCCCGCGGCGAGGCCGCGCTCGGCATCGTCTATTCGACCGATGCCAAGGTCGAGCCCGGCGTGAAGGTTGTCGGCACCTTCCCGGCGGACTCGCACCCCGCGATCATCTATCCCGTCGCCGCGACCACGACCGCGAAGCCCGAGACCAATGACTATCTCGCCTTCCTGCGCTCGACCGCGGCCAAGACCATTTTGGAGAAGTACGGGTTCAAATTCCTGATCAGCCCCACAACTTGATTGCGACTTGATATTACGACTTGATGCTCGACATCACTCCCGCCGAATGGACGGCGATCCTGCTCTCGCTCAGGGTCGCCGTCATCGCAACGCTGGTCGCAACGCCCTTCGGCATTGCCCTGGCGTGGCTGCTCGCGCGGCGTGATTTCTGGGGCAAGTCGGTCCTCGATGCGCTGGTGCATCTGCCGCTGGTGCTGCCGCCCGTCGTCACCGGCTATCTCCTGCTCCTCACCTTCGGCCGTCGCGGCCTCGTCGGCGGCTTCCTGGCCGACTATCTCGGCATCGTCTTCGCATTTCGCTGGACCGGCGCGGCGCTCGCCTGCGGCGTGATGTCGTTTCCGCTGCTGGTGCGGCCGATGCGACTGTCGATCGAGGCGATCGACCGCCGGCTCGAGCAGGCCGCGGAGACGCTGGGCGCCGCGCCCTGGAAAGTCTTCTTCACGGTGACGTTGCCCTTGGCACTGCCCGGCGTGCTCGCCGGCATGGTGCTCGGCTTCGCCAAGGCGATCGGCGAATTCGGCGCCACCATCACCTTCGTCTCCAACATCCCCGGCGAGACCCAGACCATCTCCTCGGCGATCTATTCACTGATCCAGACGCCCAACGGAGACGCGGCTGCGGGACGGCTCGTGATCGTCTCGATCGTGCTCGCACTCGGAGCACTGATTGCCGCCGAGTGGTTCGCCCGCCGCGCCACCGCGCGTCTGCACGGGAACTGATCATGCTGCGGGTCGATGTCGAAAAACAACTCGGTGAGTTCACCCTCGCGGCGTCCTTCAGCAGCGAAGGCCGCGTCATCGGCCTGTTCGGCGCGTCGGGTGCCGGCAAGAGCTCGCTGGTCAACATGATCGCGGGGCTGCTGCGTCCCGACCGCGGCACCATCGCGATCGACGGCGAGACGGTCGATGATACGGCCGCAGGCATCCATATGCCGACCTGGCGCCGCCGCATCGGCTACGTATTCCAGGACGCACGGCTGTTTCCGCATCTCGACGTCGCGCAGAATCTCGACTACGGCCGGCGGATGAACCGGCTCGCGTTCGACCCTGCGCAGCACAAGCGCATCGTCGATCTGCTCGACATCGGCGCCCTGCTCGACCGCCGCCCCGGCAAACTGTCCGGCGGCGAACGGCAGCGCGTCGCGCTCGGCCGCGCACTGCTGTCCCGGCCGCGCCTGCTGCTGCTCGACGAGCCGCTGGGCGCGCTCGACGAGGGCCGCAAGCTCGAGATCCTGCCCTATCTGGTGCGGCTGCGCGATGAAGCCAACGTGCCGATGGTCTATGTCAGCCACGACGTCGCCGAGCTGCGCCAGCTCGCGACGCAGATCGTGATGCTGAAGCAGGGCCGTGTGACATCGTTCGGCGGGGTCAAGGTGCTGACGTGAGGGGTATTTGCGGCCTGCAAGCCTGGCGACGTGCGTCGCCATAATCAGGCAGATGTGATGTCTGGTCGACTCTCGTGCCCCGGACGCGACGCAGCACGGAGTGATGCGTTGCAGAGCCGGGGCCCGTAACGCCCGCCATGGGTCCCGGCTCTGCGGCGCAGCGTTTCACGCTGCACCGCGTCCGGGACACGAGAGCGCGTTAAACCCCCGCCACCGACGTCCACAAATCCGCCAGCTTGCGTCGCAGCGCTTGCCTGCGGGTCAGCGGCGCGGGCGTCTCGTCCTCTTCCGGCAGACGGAGACCGACGACGCTGACGCGTCCGCCGGAGATCGAGCGCGCGACGAGCACGATGGAATCGAGCGCGAGCTCGGCGCCCTCCTTCGGCGCACGGTCGAGATGGACGTCGAAATAATCGGCCAAAGTCAGATTTCCCTCATCCTCGCCGACCTTCACGCCGTAGATTTCGGCCAGCTCGGCGAGCGTGTGCTCGCCGGAGACCATGAAGTCACCGAGCAGATGCGGGTCCGGCACCGTACTCGGCTGCATGTCGACGAAGAAGCGATCGAGCGACTCGGCCTTTTCCGGCGGCGCCAGCAGATAGATGTAGTCGCCGGGCGCAATCGGATCGGCTTCCGCGGGCGTCAGGATATTCTCGCTGCGGATCACCAGCGTCGGCTTGGACCATGACGGAATCAGGCCGCGGCGGAAATACAGGCTCATTGGCCGCACCGGATATCCGACCAGCTGCTGCTCGAGCTGGCCGGGCAGATCGAGCTCGATGCGGCGCGGGCGGCGCTCGGCGCGCGGCAGCGCAACATGCAGCTTGCGCGCGGCGGGCGCCAGCGTCCAGCCTTGCAGCAAGAGCGAGATGATGACGACGACGAAAGCGACGTCGAAATAGAGATAGGCTTTCGGCAGGCCGACCAGCATCGGGATCGACGCCAGGAAGATCGCGACTGCGCCGCGCAGGCCGGTCCATGCGATGAAAATCTTCTCGCGCCAGTTGAAACGGAACGGCGCCAGGCTCACGAACACCGCGAGCGGCCGTGCGACCAGCATGAGCACGAGTGCGACGGCAACCGCCGGCAACACGCTGGAGCTGAGCCGATGCGGCGAAACCAGGAGGCCCAGCAGCACGAACATCACGATCTGTGCCAGCCAGGTCGCGGCATCGAGGAAGGCTGCCACCGAATTATGCGCGCGCGTCGGCCGGTTGCCGATGATGATGCCGGCGAGATAGACCGCGAGGAAACCGGAAGCGTGCATGATCTGCGAGCTGCCGAAGATCACGAGCGCGCCGGTGGTCACGAAAGGCGCATGCAGACCCTGTGGCAGCGCCACCCGGTTGAGGCCGATGACGACCAGGTGTCCCCCGATCACGCCGACGACGGCGCCCAGCACCGCCTCCTGGATGAACTCCATCAGAACATGGCCGGGCGAACTCGACCCCAGCGAGATGTATTCGACCAGCATGAGCGTGAGGAAGATAGCGAAGGGGTCGTTGGTGCCGGACTCCGCCTCCAGCGTCGCGCCGACGCGCGGGCGCAGGCGCAGGCCCTGGGTGTGAACCAGCAGGAACACGGCGGCCGCATCGGTCGAGGCCAGCACGGCGCCGACCAGCAGCGATTCCGTCCAGTTGAGGTCCAGCGCAAATTTGGCGAATGGCGCCGTGACCAGCGCGGTCAGCAGCACGCCGACGGTCGCGAGCACAAGGGACGGCGCGAGCACGGTGCGGATGCTGGCAAAGCGCGTCTTCAAGCCGCCGTCAAAC
>JAEWFG010000103.1 GCA_023388935.1 Pseudomonadota bacterium
GTCGACCGGCCAGCCCGGTGCACCCCAGCCCTGCCGGTGCAGCGCGCGCTGCCAGGCCATGCCGATATCGGGATCGGAGAACACCGACGGCGTCAGCGCGGTCGCGCGCTTCATCTCCTCGGTCAGATTTTTCGCAATGAAGCCGCGCACTTCCTCCTGGAAGGCGCGCTCCTTGGCATTGAACGACAGGTCCATGATGCGCTCCTCTTGTCAGACAGCCACGGTGGTGCGGCCAAGCTGGGCGTGGCGGCTATAGTGGTGCGCGCTGCCGCCGAACAGCGTGTCGAAGGCGACCAGGCGCTTGAAATAGGCGCCGACCTCGAGCTCCTCGGTGACGCCCATGCCACCGTGGAGCTGGATCGACTGCTCGCCGACGAAGCGCGCGCATTTGCCGATCTTCGCTTTCGCGCCCGAAGCGGCCCGCGCACGTTCGACCGGCGGGCTATCTGCCTTCAGCGCGGCCCGCAGCGCCATCGAACGCGACTCGTCGACCTGCATCGCCATGTCGGCGAGGCGGTGGCGAATCACCTGGTTAGCCGACAGCGGCCGGCCGAACTGTTTCCGGATCTTGGTGTACTCCAGCGTGGTATCGAGCAGCGTCTGCATGATGCCGACGGCCTCCGCACCGAGCGCCGCCATGGCGCGGTCGACGGCCCATTCGATCGCCGGCAGCGCGTCCTTGCCGTCGCCGAGCAGGGCGTCTTCCGGGAGGTGCACATCGGATAGTTCGATGTTGCAGGCGCGCCCGCCGCCGAGGCGCGGATAGTCGGAGAGCGCAAGGCCCGGCGCCGTCGCTGGGACCAGAAACAGGCCGATCCGCCCCGACGGCCCCTGATGGTCATGGATATGCGCGGAGACGATGATCTCGTCGGCGGCATGGCCGTCGAGCACGGCAATCTTGCTGCCGGCAAGACGCCAGCCTTGCGTTGTTTTGTTGGCGGCTGTTGCGACCTTGGCGAGATCGAACCGCGCCGCGCGCTCGGAATGCGCGAATGTGAGTTTCAATGATCCGTCCGCGATCTTGGGCAGGCTCGCCTGCTTCTGTGCCAGGCTGCCGCATCTGTCGATCAGCGCAGCCCCGAGCACGACCGTTGCGACATACGGTTCGGACACCAGACCGCGGCCAAAGGCTTCCATGAGAATGCCGATGTCGACCGTACCGCCGCCGAGCCCGCCAAACTCCTCCGGAATGGGCAGCGCTAGCCAGCCGAGATCGGCGAACTGCTTCCACACTGCCGGGCTAAAGCCGAGCGGATCGTTCGCCATCTTGCGGCGATGATCGGCATCGTAGCTTTCCGCCACGAAGCGCTCCGCGCTCTCGCGCAGCAGCCGTTGCTCGTCACTGAGATTGAGGTCCATCGTCTCTACTCCGCGGCCGCCGGCGGCTTGCGCACGGAGGGATGCAGTCCGGTTGGGTCGACCACCATGCCGAACTCCTGAAGATTGTGGGCATGACAGAGCTGATGCAGCGCAAAGGCCTGGTCGATCGCGGCGGGCTGGCCCATCACGTCGACCGAGCGGTTCACCGCCTCCTTGGTCAGCTTCAGCGCGAAGGACGGCTTTGCGGCGATCCGGCGCGCCAGCGCGAGCACAGATGACGAGAGATCTGCGCGCGGGACGACCTGGTTGACCATGCCGAGCTGGTGCGCCTCCTGCGCGCTCCAGCTGTCAGCCGTGAACAGGAATTCCTTGGCCTTGCGCGGTCCGAGTTCCCAGGGATGTACGAACCATTCGACCCCGCAGACGCCCATGGTGACGACGGGATCGCAGAACTGCGCATCGTCGCTGGCGACGATGAGGTCGCAGGCCCAGGCCAGCATCAGCCCGCCGGCGATGCACTTGCCATGCACCTCGGCAATCGTCGGCTTGGCGAGGTTGCGCCAGCGCCGCGTGATCTGGAGATAAATTTCCTGCTCGCGGGCGAAGCGACCGTGCGCATTGGGTTCAGCGAAACCGCCCCAATTTCCGATCGACGGAAAATCGACGCCTGCAGTATTCTTGCCGCCCGGCCGCAGGTCATGGCCGGAGGAGAAGTGCGGACCGTTGCCGGCGAGGATGATCACCTTGACCGCATCGTCCTGCACCGCCGCATCGAAGGCGGCGTTGAGGTCGTAGGTCATTTGCTGGTTCTGCGCGTTGCGCGCATCCGGCCGGTTCATCACGATCCGGGCAATCGCCGGGTCCGGCCTCTCCACGAGGATGGTCTCGAACGAGGTCATCAGTTTTTTCCTAGCGTTTCCATTCTTGTTTTGCCCGAATTGACTATGTCGGCCAGGGATAGGCAAGAGGCTTGCGTCAGCCGGCTGCTTTTCGCGCTTACGGCGCAGGACGTCTGGCGCGCAATCTGATAGTTTACGCCAGATTTCACCGGGAGAAATTTGATGCGCAAGATCCTGACCGTGCTGGCGGCTCTGGCCTCGCTGAGCCTGACCAATTGCGGCTACAACGCGATCCAAAGCGGGGATGAGCAGATCAAGGCTAACTGGTCCGAGGTCGTGAGCCAGTATCAGCGCCGCGCCGATCTCGTGCCCAATCTCGTCAACTCGGTGAAGGGCTTTGCACAGCAGGAAAAGGACGTGTTGCTCGGCGTCACCAATGCGCGGGCCAAGGTCGGCAGCATCCAGGCGACACCCGAGGTGCTGAATGACCCCGCCGCCTTCCAGAAATTCCAGGCCGCCCAGGGCGAGCTCTCCAGCGCGCTGTCGCGCCTGCTGGTGGTCACCGAGAATTACCCCCAGCTCAAGTCCGATGCCCTGTTCAGGGATTTGATGTCGCAGCTCGAAGGCACCGAGAACCGCATCACGGTGGCGCGCAACCGCTACATCAAGTCGGTGCAGGACTACAACGTCATCATCCGCTCCTTCCCGAGCAACCTCACCGCGATGATGTTCGGCTACAGGGAGAAGCCGAACTTCGCGGTCGAGAACGAGAAGGAAATCTCGACCGCGCCGAAGGTCGATTTCAACCCGGCGCCCGCGCCGTCGAAGTAAGTACGCGCGATGCGCTTAGCCCAACCCAGCGTCGTCATTCCCCGCGAAGGCGGGGAATCCAGTACGCTGCGGCTTCTCGGTTCAAGCACTTCTGACTGTGGAATACTGGATCGCCCGCCTCCGCGGGCGATGACAGCGAGGGACTATTCGGCCTTCTCCTCATGCATCCTCGCCATCGTACTCTTCCTCGCCTTTGCGTTCCCCGCCTCAGCCGATGTCGCCGTGCCGCAGCTGACCGGTCGCGTGGTCGATCAGACCGGCACGCTCTCCAGTGGCGACATCGCCGCGCTGTCGCAAAAACTCCGTGACTTCGAGACACGGAAGGGCAGCCAGGTCGCCGTCCTGATCGTGCCGACGACGGACCCGGAGACGATCGAGCAGTTCTCGATCCGCGTTGCAGAGGCCTGGAAGGTCGGACGCAAGAAGGTCGACGACGGCGCGATCCTCGTCGTTGCCAAGAACGACCGGCATCTGCGCATCGAGGTCGGTTACGGTCTCGAAGGCGCGCTCACCGACATCACATCGCGGCGGATCATCGACGAGGTGATCACGCCAAAATTCAGAACGGGCGACTTCAGCGGCGGCATCTCGGATGGTGTCGATCGCATGATCAGCGTCATCGACGGCGAGCCGCTGCCGGTTCCCTCGCCCAGCGTCAGCTTCGGCAACCTGGAGGACATCGGGCCAATTCTTCCGGTCATGCTGTTTGCCTCGCTCTTCATCGGCGGATTCCTGCGCACCTTACTGGGACGGTTGCTGGGTTCGGTTGCGACTGGCGGTCTGATCGGCTTTTTCGCGTTGCTCTTCCTCGGATCCATCGGCGTTGCCGCGATCGCCGGGATCATCGGCTTCTTCCTGGCCTTCGTCGCAGATGTCTTTCCGATGGCGAGCGGCCCGTCGCGCGGCGGCTCGTGGTCGAGCGGATCCTCGTCGGGAGGCGGCTGGAGCAGTGACAGCGGCGGTTTCAGCGGTGGTGGCGGCAGTTTTGGCGGCGGCGGCGCTTCGGGGAGCTGGTAGTCATGAGCATCAAGCGCATCAGCAGGCATCTGGTTCAGCACCATTGGCGGGCGAAGCGCGTATTTCCGAAAGCCGTGCTCGATCGCATCGAGCAGGCGATCGCGCGTGGTGAAGCCACCCATTCCGGCCAGGTCCGTTTCGCGGTCGAAGGTGCGCTCGACGGCGCGCCGCTGTTCCGCAACCAGCCGGCCCGCGCGCGCGCGCTCGACGTGTTCTCGCATCTGCGCATCTGGGACACCGCGCACAACAACGGCGTTCTCATCTATCTCCTGCTCGCCGACCGCGACGTCGAGATCGTCGCCGATCGCGGCATCGACGCGAAGGTTGGTGCAGAGCGCTGGGAACAGATCTGCCGCGCGATGGAGGCCGAGTTCAGGTCAGGCCAGTTCGAGCGCGGCGTGATCGGCGGCATCGAGGCGGTGTCGCGGGAGTTGGCAAAGCATTTTCCGCCGCGTGGCCCGCATCCGAACGAGCTGCCGGATAGGCCTGTGGTATTGTGATGGATGCGTAGGTGCCGCCCAATCCGTCATTGCAAGCGCAGCGGGGCAATCCAGAGTCTTTCCGCGGTGACAGTCTGGATTGCTTCGTCGCTCCAGCGCAAAATTGCTCTGAAATTTTGTCGCGAGCTCCTCGCAATGACGAAGTGCACCATCAGTCATCCAGCTTGTTCAGGTCCCGTACCGATTGCATGATGGGCTCGAAGTTCGAGCGCGCGTCGAGCGCGTCGAACAATTGCGCGGTATCTTCCAGCAATCCATGCGATCTCGCAATTGCAATGCGGACGTCCTCCTGCGGCGTGTCGGACAGACGGCCGTGTCCCGACAGCAGGATCTTCGAATTCAGTCCCTTCAGGCGTTCGAGCGACTGGATGTAGTCGGCGATGCTGCCTGAGCCGAACACGCCGCCCATGACGCCGCCGGGCATCAAGGTGTCGGCGGCGAACAACAGGCCCTTATCCTGGTCGAAAAGCGTGATGCAGGCCGAGGTGTGGCCGGGCGTGTACATCACGTTGAGACGGAAATTGCCGAGATCGATCAGATTGCCTTCCTCGAGCCAGATATCGATGTTGATCGGCACGTTCGGCTCGTTGAACATCTTTCGCAGCATCGAGAAGTCGTCGCGCAGCATGATCTTGTTGGCGGCAAGCCGATGGGCCGCGATAAAGGTGCGGCGCTCGTTGAAATGCCAGGCTGCGCCGATGTGGTCGAGATGCTCGTGGCTCAGCACCACCATGTCGATCTTTTCCGGCGGGCATCCGGCGAAGTTCAGGCATTCCACCATCGCCGCATAGTTCGAGGACAGGCCGACATCGATCAGGATCGTCCGCGCCGAGCCGCGCACGAGGTAGGCATTCGCCGCGCGGTTGGAGAAGCGGATCTGATAGACATCGTCCGCCGCCTGGATCAGCGAGCAGATGTCGTTCTTCATCAGGACCGGAAAGGTCGTCGGCTTGCGGTCGCTCATAATTCTGCTGCCCTGTAGGTGACCGCGTTGGAGGCGCGCAGGCGTTTCGAGAGCGCGTCCATCACCATCAGCGCAAACGCCGGCTGCTGGCTGACGAGATAGACGAAGCGGGCGTGGTTGATCCTCATCACCTTTGTGTTCGGCGCCGAGGCGATCGCCGTTGCGGAGCGCGCCGATCCGTCGATCACGGCCATCTCGCCGAAGAATTCGCCTCTGCCGAGCTTGATGATGGTGGTCCTGGTCGCGCCGCTGATCTTGGCGATCTCGACCTCGCCGTTGAGGACGACGAACAACTCGCGGCCCGTCGAGCCCTCCTCGAAGATGACTTCATCGACGCCAAACTCGTTGATGCACTTCTCGATCGCCATGACACCCCCAAAGGCCTTCTGGAGCCCTTCTGACGGGACGGGCCATGTTAGCCGGGCGCCAATGTCCGGCAAGCAGCCCCTTTGGCTAACGCACGCGGTCTGCTGCAGGGCAGCATCGGCTTACAATTTGTTTTGCAGCCGCCACAACGGTTCCACTTTCCCGGCCAAATTCGGCCCCGGAAGAGTTCCTAAAATTTCGGTAAGCGGGTCCGGAGGTAAGGATTTCGCAAGCAATGAAAGTTACCAAAAGGTCAACTTGGACTGGAGTATTTGAGCTGTGAGTGAAGCAATGCCCGAACAGGCCGGTCAGGACACTGGCGCCGTCGAAGCTGCAGCGATCGCGCCGCAGGCCGTCGAGGCTGCCGCCGGCATCGAGGCCCCTTCGATCGCCCCCGACCACGAGGCGCCGCCCAAGGATGATCGGGTCAAGCCGGATGCCCCCGAAGCCGAGGCCCCGCGGATAGAGGTGCCGAAGTTCAATGCCACGTCGCCGGCTGAAGCAAAGGCTGAGTCCAAGCCCGAGCCAAAGCCCGGCAAGCTCATCGTCATGGCGCCCTCGGATCGCTCCTGGGACCGTGAAGACTTTGCCCCGCATGTGAAGCCGGACGAGCCGCGCGAGACCGGCGGCAAGCGTCTGTCGGCGATGGCCGCGGTGGTGGCGATTGCCGCTTGCGTCGGCGCGATCAGTGGCGCACTCGCGACCGCCGGTATGATGCACTTTGTCGCCAATCCGGCCCCGGCGCCTGCGCGGGTTGTCGACACCGGCGCGCTGGAATCCTCAGTCGCCCGGATCGATGCCGACGTGGTCGCGCTCAAGGCCAATGTCGAGCACACCTCCAAGACCGGCCTTAGCCAGTTCAACCGGGCCAATGACCGCCTCGACAAGCTCGAGAAAGCCCAGGCCGAGCCGATGGCCAGGCTGGCAAAGCTCTCCGAAACCGTCGACAAGCTCCGCACCACGCCGCCCGCAGCCCCCGCACAGGCCTCGGCCGCCGCGCCAGCCAAGGAAACCACCGGCTCGATCACGCCGACCCACGTTGCGACTGCCGCGCCGACCCCGGCTCCCGCGCCTGCTGCCCCCAAGGTCGAGCTCG
>JAEWFG010000105.1 GCA_023388935.1 Pseudomonadota bacterium
TCGCCCGGGTCATCGACGTTGAAGGACGGGCGATCGGCGCGCGGCGGCGGCGGGGCCGGACGGGTACGGGGCGGGGCAGGCTGCTGGGATGCGGGCGGACCGCCCTCGGCGGCGCGGGCGGTAGCCCGGCGGAACGCATCGCCGCTGCCGCTGCTGCGGGCGCTGCCACCCGGACGCGAGGACTCGCGGGCACGCTGGGCGGCCTCCGATTCGACCTTGCGGACGGCCTCTTCCAGCGACAGCCGTTCGCGGGTGATCTCGGATTCGGAGAGCGGCGGCTGCACGCTGCGCAGCTGCGCGATCAGCGCTGTGCGCGCCCGCTCGTAGAGCGCGCGACGGCTTTCGCCGGGAGCGTTGGGGTCCAGGGCGGCAATAGCGCGGGCGATCAGCGGATAGTAATCAGCCATTTCAACTCAACTATGCGCACGTCCCGGTAAGATATCGTTAAGCCTCAAACGGATTTTGCACCAGGATAGTATCTTCGCGTTCGGGGCTTGTGGAAAGCAGCGCGACCGGGCACCCCACCAATTCCTCGATCCGGCGGACATATTTGATGGCCTGGGCCGGCAGATCTGCCCAGGACCGTGCATTGGCCGTCGGCTCCTTCCAGCCCTCGATCGTCTCGTAGATCGGCTCGACCCGGGCCTGGGCGCCCTCGCCGGCCGGGAAATGGTCGATCTCCTTGCCGTCGAGCTTGTAGCCGGTGCAGACCTCGATCGAATCGAAGCCATCGAGGATGTCGAGCTTGGTCAGCGCCAGGCCGTTGATGCCGCAGGTCCGGACCGCCTGGCGGACCAGTACGGCGTCGAACCAGCCGCAGCGGCGGGGACGGCCGGTATTGGTGCCGAACTCGCGGCCGCGCTCGCCGATCTTCCGGCCGATGTCGTTGTCCTGCTCGGTCGGGAACGGGCCCTGGCCGACGCGGGTCGTGTAGGCCTTGCACAGGCCGAGCACATAGCCGACCGCACCGGGGCCGAGGCCGGCGCCGGTCGCGGCCTGCGCCGCCACCGTGTTGGACGAGGTGACGTAGGGATAAGTGCCGTGATCGACGTCGAGCAGCGCGCCCTGGGCACCCTCGAACAGCATACGCTTGCCCTCGCGGCGCTTGATGTCGAGCAGCCGCCACACCGTCTCGGCATAGGGCAGCAGCTCCGGCGCCAGTGCGCTCAGCTCCTTCAAAATCTCCTTGCCGTCGAACTCCGGCAGGCCGAGGCCGCGGCGGAGCGCATTGTGATGCGCCAGCAGGCGGTCGATCTTGTGCGGGAGCGTGTCGAGGTCGGCGAGGTCCATCAGGCGGATGGCGCGGCGGCCGACCTTGTCCTCATAGGCCGGGCCGATGCCGCGGCGGGTGGTGCCGATCGCGGTCGCCGCACTGGCGGATTCGCGATGCGCGTCGAGCTCGCGGTGCAGCGGCAGGATCAGGGTGACGTTCTCGGCGATGCGCAGATTGTCCGGCGAGACCGCAACGCCCTGCGCCCTGAGCTTGGAGACCTCGTCGAGGAAGGCGGCGGGATCGAACACCACACCGTTGCCGATCACCGACAGCTTCTGGTCGCGCAGCACGCCCGAAGGCAAGAGCGCAAGCTTGTAGGTCTTGCCGTTGATAACCAGCGTATGGCCGGCGTTATGGCCGCCCTGGAAGCGGACGACGATGTCGGCCTGCTCCGACAACCAGTCGACGATCTTGCCCTTCCCTTCGTCGCCCCACTGGGCGCCGACGACGACAACGTTGGTCATTCGCGGGTAATCCTATTCAATCTGACTCTAAGAGGCATGATCCTCGCGGAAAACCGGTGCCCACTTTTCCGGGATCATGCCTGTGCCCAGCCTAATCCGCGGCCCGGGGCCGCTCGCACGCGAGGCAGCCAACCGGATAAAGGAAGCAACCTCTCTAGGCAAGCAAGAACGGGGCATTTTCGAGGCCCAAGGGCCGCCCCAAGCCTTTGATTCCCCTTAAAATCTCGAAACCTTTGCGGCCCGCAAACGGCAGAATTGACGCGTATCAACCGTTCCGCCCCTCGATTGCGCCAAGGGATAGCTGTCACCTCCGCAGCTTACCCTCCACCGGCCCAACAGCCCTCATTTCGGACATGCCGTGGCCAAGCCATTGAATAGCCAAGCGAGCCATTTTTGGCGCCAGTCGACTGAGGCTCTCTGCACCCAGCTCGGCTGCTCCTTGCAGGGCCTGACCGCCACCGAGGCAGCCGAGCGCCTCGACCGCTTCGGTCCGAACAGCGACGCGCCGCCGCGCATCGAAGGCGCGGCGCGCGCGATCCTGCGCCGGCTGTTTGAGCCGCTGTCGCTGATCCTGCTGGTGGCCGGCATCATCTCGATGCTGACCGGGGATGGCATCGGCGGGCTCATCATTGTCCTGATTCTCGTGCTCTCGATCGGGCTCGACACCCTCCAGGAAGGCCATGCGGTCCGCGCCGCCGAGATCCTCCGTCGCTCGGTCGCGCTCAAGGCCGAAGTCAAGCGCGGCGGCGACTTCCGCCAGATCGACGTCGATCAGGTCGTGCCCGGCGATCTCCTGCGTGTCCGCTCGGGCGACATCATCCCCGCGGACGCGCTGATTTTGGAGAGCACGGCCTTCACCGCGGGCGAAGCCGCACTCACCGGCGAGCCCTATCCGGTGCCCAAGCGCGCCGGCGGCGCCACCGATCCAGACGACACGTCGAATGCGCTGTTCCGAGGCGCCGTGGCGCAGACCGGCGAAGCGACCGCGCTCGTCGTCAGGACCGGCCGCGACACCGTGTTCGGAGCAGCGGCCTCCGCACTCGCCGAGACGCCGGCGCCCTCCCCGTTCGAGCGTGATTTGCGCGAATTCGGCCTCGTGGTCGCGCGTGCCACGCTGGCGCTGGTGCTGGTCGTGCTCACCGTCCGCGTCGTGTTCGGCCGCCCGGTGCTCGATTCGCTGCTGTTCGCGGTCGCCCTCGCGGTCGGGTTGACGCCGGAGCTGCTGCCGATGATCACCACGGTGACCCTGTCGCGCGGCGCGCTGCGCATGGCCGGCCGCAAGGTGATCGTGAAACGGCTTGCCGCGATCCACGATCTCGGCGCCATGACCGTGCTGTGCACGGACAAGACGGGCACGCTGACATCGGCCGAGATCACGCTCGCCAGGAGCCTCGATGCCGCGGGCAAGGACGACGTCCGCGCCGCGCAGCTCGGCGCCATCGCGGCATCGCTCGGCGGCGATCGCGGCTCGCTTGATGCTGCCCTCGTTGCGGGCCGGCCGGACGCCGCCCAAGGCTGGACGCTGGCCGGGCGGCAGGCATTCGACTTCTCGCGCCGGCTGGGATCGGTGCTCGCGACCGGCCCCGAAGGCGCGCGGCTGATCGTCAAGGGCGCGCCGGAAGCCGTGCTCGAATTGTGCACGATGGACGAGAGGGCACGCGCCGCGGCGATGGCACGCGTGCGCGCGCTCGCGACCGACGGCCTGCGCACTGTAGCCGTTGCCTCACGGGCATGGAGCGGCGTGCTGCGCGAGGTCGAGACGGACGACGAGACCGATCTCGTCTTCGAAGGTTTCTGCGCCTTCGCCGATCCGCCGAAGCCGACGGCCGCGGCGGCAATCGCCCGGCTCGCGGCGAGCGGCGTGCGTCTTAAAATTCTCTCGGGCGACGATCCCGTGGTGGTGAAGCGGCTTGCGGGCCTGGTCGGGCTCAACGCCGAGCGCGTGCTGTCGGGGACCGACATTGCCGAGCTCAGCGACGAGGCGCTCGCCGTGCAGGTCCGCTCCGCCGATGCGTTCGGCCGGCTCGCGCCGGACCAGAAATCGCGCATCGTGAAGGCGCTTCAAGCGGGCGGCGGAGTGGTCGGCTTTCTCGGCGACGGCATCAATGACGCTCCGGCCCTGAAAGTGGCCGATGTCGGGCTGTCGGTCGACGGCGCGACCGGCGTGGCGCAAGCCGCTGCCGACATGATCCTGCTTGCCTCGGATCTCGAAGTCGTCGCCGACGGCGTCGAGGAAGGCCGGCGCACCTTCGCGAACATCCTCAAATATGTCCGCATGGGCGCGAGCTCGAACTTCGGCAACATGCTGTCGATGGCGGCCGCCTCGATCGCGCTGCCGTTCCTGCCGATGCTGCCGACACAGATCCTGCTCAACAATTTGCTCTACGATCTCTCCGAGCTCGGCATCCCCTTCGACCGGGTCTCGGCCAAGGCGACAGCGCAGCCGCAGGTGTGGAGCATGTCGCAGCTGGTGCGCTTTGCCGCGATCATGGGACCGCTGTCGTCCGTGTTCGACTTTCTGACCTTCGGCGCGCTGCTGTACCTGTTCAAGGCCTCGCCGGATGAATTCCGCACTGCCTGGTTCGTCGAATCGATGGCCACGCAGATCCTCGTGATCTTCATCATCCGCACCAATGGACAGCCCTGGCGCAATTGGCCCGATCCCGTGCTCGCGGCCTCCTCGCTGATCGCGCTGCTGGTCGCGATGGTCCTGCCGTTCACCCCGCTTGGCGGCTGGTTCGGCTTCGTCGCCCCACCGCCGGTCGTGATGGCCGGCATCGCGCTTCTCGTCGTCGTCTATCTCGCCTGCGCCGAGTTGCTGAAGCCGCTTGCGATCCGCACCGGGCGCAAGGATTGAGGTTCCCGCCGTATCGCCCGCGCATGGACGCGATGCGCCTCGCCCCATTGATATCCGGCACATTTCCGTGTCTTTGGGCTGGCTGGGCTATCGGCCGGCCCGAATCTCACCGGGCCGGGGCCTCGGCGCACTCTACGCGGGGCCATAACAATCACAATGTCAGCCACCGGCCAGACCACGGGCGCCGTATCATCCGGCCAAAGCTGGATCGCCAACCAGCCTTATCTGCTGCTCAGCATCACCGCGCTGTGCTGGGCCGGCAATGCGATTGTCGGGCGGCTCGCCGCCGGTCACATCCCGCCGATCACGCTCTCGTTCCTGCGCTGGACCTTCGCCTTTCTGCTGGTGCTGCCGTTCGCCTGGAAACATCTCGCGCAGGACTGGCCCGCGATCCGCGGCAAGCTCGGCCTGATGGTCCTGCTCTCGATCACCGGAATCGGCGCCTTCAACACCCTGCAATACTGGGCGCTGGAGCACACACAGGCGCTCAACACGCTGCTGTTGCAATCGGCCGCGCCGCTGGTCGTGGCGCTATGGTCGCTGGTCATCCTCGGCGTCCGGCTCACGGCGGCGCAGGCGTTCGGCGTGCTGCTGTCGATGTGCGGGGTGCTGACGATCCTGCTGCATGGCGATTTCACCACGCTGTCGAACATCGAGTTCAACAAGGGCGATCTCATCTTCATCGTCGCGCTTGTTATCTTTGCGCTGTATTCGGTGCTGACCTTGAAGCGGCCACCGATGCACGGCCTGTCGTTCCTCGCCTTCACTTTCGGGGTGGGCGCTGCCTGTCTCATCCCGTTTGAAATCTGGGAGTTGTCCGCGCGTCCGGTGATGAAGCTCGACGGAGCGAACCTGCTCACCCTGTTCTACGTCGCCGTCTTCCCGTCGACGCTCGCCTATCTCTGCTTCAATCGCGGCGTGCGCCTGATCGGCGCCAACCGCGCCGCGCCGTTCTTCCACGTGGTGCCGGTGTTCGGCTCGATCATGGCGATGGCATTCCTCGGCGAACACCCGCAAGCCTTCCACTTCATCGGCTTCGCGCTGGTGCTGTCCGGCGTGTTCGTGGCGTCAAGGAAGCAGGCGACGTAGCGCGACGCCAAGCTGGCTCTGCTCTTCCTTCTCCCCTTGTGGGAGAATTTTAAAGCCATCCGCAAATTCGATGAGGCGCCGTATGATGCCGACCTTGGGCAGATAGAGCGAGACCTTCAGCGAGAATTCAAGTTTTTGGGCACGCTGGAGGGCTATGACTGATGCGGGTGCGGATTTGCAGTCCACGCTTCTAGCGTTGGCAAGGCCACGTTTCGCGTAGCGCAGCTTGGACGAGGGCGACCCCGTCAAAGTGTAGCAGTTCGGGGTGCGCCTCGAAGTAGCGCACGACCACGCGGGTGGCTTGCTCGCGCTTCACTCCTTCAGGCATGCAGATGTCGTCCTTCATGAAGATCACGGCATTGATCGTGCCGTCGCAAAGACCGGCGTTGTAGCCATTGTTCGGTGTATCAAGTGGTCGAACCGAGCGGGCGCAAGCCCCCCACATTACGTCGCCAGCCATTTCCCACTTCGATGCATCAGCCGTTGTGGTCGCAAGCAGACCGATGCTGGTTAGAACCGTCGCAAGTCGCATTCAGCCTCCCTCATTTCGTCTTGTCCTCGATGGCGATCGCCGTGATGCGCCCGTTTACAATGCCTGACCTATGCCGCCGATCACCTGCAGGAGAGAGCCGAAAAAGGTGACCCCCACTCCCCACCGAATTGCGCGCGTACTTTTTTTGAGCTGAGCTTCGCGTCGTTGGTTTTGAGCGATCATCGCGCCGAGAGCACCTCCTTCAATATCGGTGCGGCCTTCGCCACCCTTCGGGTCGCGGTCCCACACGACCAAACTATCAAACGCCGATTTCTGAGCCGCCAGCTCCTTGGCGTCCGCAACTGCGGTTCGGTTGGTTTGCACCAGCTCATACGAAAGAATGCAAAATCCCACAAATTCGACCGTCACGCCGACTGCCGCTGCCAAATTCGCCCATGCCACGTCGCCACCCCTCTGGTTGGATAGCGACTATCGCATGATGCGTTCGGCGGTTCGGGCACGGTGTTGAGGTTATCAACGCCCAATCTGGGCGGTGTCCGGTGTCCTGCGGCTCCGGGTCACTTTGCGGCTTCCTAGGCCTCGCGCCCGTCCCTGTAGCGGGCGCGCGGCGCGCGGCCCGCCGCGGCGTCGTGGCCGATTGCCTCGCCCTGCTTCCCTCGGTTTAATTGCGGGCCATTGGGGGGGACGACGATGAGACGAACGGCGGAATGGATCGCAAAAGCCAAGGAAGCGATAGAGGACCTGCTTTCCAGCGTAGAACAGCAATACTCAAACGGCTGGGAACTGGGCTTTCTTGAGGACATGAAGGCGCAGCTCGATGAGACGGGTTCGCTGACGGACAAACAAGAAGCAAAGCTCTTACCTCTGCTACGGCAGTCGCGAAAGTGGCGATGACGCGGTGACGGTGAGGGGCAGCCTCCGCAAAACGCGGACGTTTCCGTGAGAACGATCCGCTCGCATGTCCCGGCGACCTCCGCATGGTCGTCAGGGTCCTCCGGGGCGCGTGGAAAACGCGGGGTACGCGCGACCGCCCGCCTTGAGGATATTTGCAAATCATCATTTCGCGCTAAATTATTGTACCATTTCGCACACAAAGGATGATGCTTCCTTGGCGTCAGCGGACTGATCCGCGCAGATTTGCTGCCGTCCTGACGAGCCACGCGGCTTTGATTGGACATCGCGCGCGGTCGTTTGATTTGATCCGAAAGCTATTGGCCTCGATGGGAACATCGCAGCATGTGGAACTGGATGATGCTGGGACTGGAAAGCAATCGCGTGATCGGACTGCGCATAGCGAAGTTGATGCGCGGCGGCAAAGCGGCCCGACGTGAAGCCCAGCGCATGGTGAGTGAAAAAGTGATTGCGGCGGCGAAGGCCGGTACAAGCCTGATGGCTGGCGCATCCGGCGACAAGATTGTGGAGCAATACCGAAGGAAGGTGGCGGCAAACGCCAAACGGCTCAGCCGCAAACGAACACAGCGGAAACGACAATCACGCTGACGCTTCTGCTGACCGCCTACAGGGCTCACTTACTCCGCTTCTTGAGCGCCCACAACCGATAGGCTTCCTCGATGTATGGGTCCGGCGCGGTCGGCGGCGGGATCAGCTTCGCGCCTTCCTTGCCCCATCGTCTTGCCCTCGATGGTGCGCTGATCCTTGCCCAATCGGGGACCTGGCCTTGCTGATCTGCAAGACCGGGGACACAGAGCCGGTGACGATCCGCTGGGGCGGGCCACCGCCACCACGCACAGACGGCCCGCTAGTGACCTACATCCCCGCGACACGGCGTCGCCGCACTGGCGAGGCTCACTCAAGCTAGAGAACCGCTGCTTCGCCGAGTGCGCGCCGGAGCCGAACCCAAAACCCAAAAAGGAATCTGTTTGGTTCGCCCTCGCCTTTGCAAGCATCTGGACAACGTTCAACGGGGATCACGAAACGAAGCCAAAGCCGGTGCCGGGGCCGCACTACGTCTACGGCTCCTTCACGACGGCGCCGAATACTGTGGTCGAGCCGATCCACCCAAGAAGGATCGCCGCGCCGCCGTCCGAAAGCAGGCACATGTCGTCGGGGCGCATCGGCTCGACGACACCGCCAAATCCACTTCGTCGTTATGAAAGCACATCGGGCGGTGGCGAGCCCCGCCCCTTCAACCGCACAACCGACTGGAGGCGCGATGCACGGGACGGGAAGCCCGATGGACCGCTCTTCGGTGAAACGATTGTATTTACAGGCGCCCTCCAGCCGCATCGGGTGGAGACGTTCAAGCTCTCGACCGATCCGGACTTCGTGGCCAAAGTGCATGGTGGGCCTTTACGTCTCGCCGCCGGAGCACGCCATCGTCTTGTGTGTGGGTGAGACGTCCCAAATACAGGCGCTGGACCGCAGTCAACCGATGCTGCCGATGCGTCCCGGCCAGCCGGCCCGAAGGAGCCACGACTACAAGAGGCACGGCACCACATCGCTGTTCGCCGCTCTCGACCTTGCGACCGGACGGGTCATCGGCAAGTGTTACGGACGCCACCGTGCTGCCGAGTTCCGCAAGTTTCTCGACGAGATCGAGGCCGCCGTGCCGCGCGAACTCGACGTCCATCTCGTCATGGACAATTATGTCACGCACAAGACCCCAATAATCCGGAGATGGCTGGCCAAAAGGCCACGTTGGCACGTGCACCTGACCCCGACCAGTTCGTCATGGCTCAACCAGGTCGAGCGCTTCTTCGCACTCCTCACCGATAAGAAGATCAGGCGCGGCATCTATCGCAGCGTCGCCGCCCTCAGGGCTGACATCGCTTCCTTCATCGACCGACACAACGCCGATCCAAAACCGTTCCGATGGACCAAGTCCGCCGATGACATCCTTGCTTCCATCGAACGCTTCTGCCGATGCAATGCCCCGGCAAAACACGATACGATGTTGCGAACTTCTGGTTCAGGACACTAGGTGGCGTGCAACAAGGCCCACAAGGATGACGCTCAGAGAAGCGCTGCGCCGATCGTGCGGAACGTCGCAGCGCAGGCCGCAGGCGCATCCGTCTTTTGCTGCGCCTGCGGCCGTTTGGGACTTGATATATGACCGAGAGCCTCAAGATCGCCTTTGCGCTAGCCGTGACTGTGACTGTCGGCGCAGGGGCGTTCTTTGCGATCAGCTTTTTGGTTGGCTTGCATGGATAGAGTCTACGACGATGTGTGGTTGTGGGACCATCGGTTCCCGGCCGGAATTGGTTTCGCGCGCTGGCTCGCCGCCCAGCTGGCGGAGCGGCCCAGGCAACACCTCCGTGGCGTGTCCCCGAGCCGGGGCCGTTTCCCTCGCGGTCTTGCTGGCGGTTCGATGACTTCTGCGCCTCGAATTACGGGCACTTTAGAAAGATCGAGGTTGTGATGGCTAACTAGCAGGTTTTGCGGGGCCGGATCTGTCGGCCGCCTACGACCGTGCCACGGTCACTTCGACGAGATTTTATAAACCTCGCCGGGCTTGAGGTTGAGCTGCTCAAACGTTCTTAACTGCTTTTCCGTCAGTTGCACACTCAATAGTTCGGCTGACCATCCCTCAGGTACTGCAGCGAGAACCAATGTTAGCGCTTGGCTCGGCTTGGCCAGCGCAATCCAAATCTCCGTCCCGGGCTCGCGCGCCGATGCATCATCTGGGGTGACCTCGACGATAGAGAAAGAATTGCCGAATGATTCCGCCATGACCGTCACAATCGATCTGCGCGTCGTTTGTTGCAATGGGTCCGCAAAGCGGATCATTGCAACAGTACGTAGATCACGACGTTGGTCAGCAAGGCCAGCCAGAGCAGCGAGACTCCAAGATAAAGCTTGAACCGATCCATGGCTGGTTTAGATCCACCCGCACCATTTGATGCAGATCAAGGCTCCGAGAAAAAATAGGCCAGCCTATTTCGGCGGCTGCAACTCGGGCGATCTCAGCCATTCGCCCAGATGCGAGCCGGTCTCGGCTTCGCGAGCCCTGCGGAGTGCTTCATCCCGTACAGGTCCATGAGGGAGTAATTCGGCTTCTTCGCGAAGAAGTCTCGCGTGTTCGGCGAGGCGGTCCTCTAAGGACCTTGTTTGCTTGAAACGACGCCGACTCTCTGTCATGGCGTTGCTCCCTGTTCGAGTTTGGCGGGAGCGCTGTGATAGGGCGCATCACCGATGTTTGCCGAATTCCGCGGTGACGTTTGCAGTGTGCGGCAGAGCGAGCTGGCTGAACACAAGATAGGTTAATTGGACGGGAAGTATATTTTTGCTTACCGCTTGAACTTTTGAGGAATCGCTCAAAAGGCGCCGTTTGCTAAGTTGACCGGTTCTGACTAACTACTCAGCTGACGCAAGCCGTTGGCAGCCGCACTACCCTGCGGCAGTATGCCCTTCCCTTCGCGTCGATTTTCAATGGCTCTGGGGCAGCGGCCGTCCTCCGGGCTGCGATAATTCGGCTGAAATCCCCCGGTTTGTCGCGGCCAAAAGAGTTATGTGCGTCAAGTTCAGCAAAATCGATCATGGGGTCCGGCCGAGCCATCCCCTCGGAGCCGCCGTCGCTCGCTCACCCCAGAGCGCAAGCGTTGGCGAGCGACGGCGGCGGAGAGGGGTGGCCTCGGCTACAACAGGTCTGAGCTTTCTTCTGTGGCGCCTTGCGCTTGTTTGCCGCTGCTGAGTTTCTTTCAATCAGGGCCCGCGCCTCGCGTGCAAAATTTGGGTGGGAGTCACAGTATCTCTCTCGGGTATAATACTGGCCAGCCTGGGGCCCCTACGCCGCAGCAGATTTCTCTTCTCGTTCGGTCCCACCTACATTCGGCACGACGAAAACGGCGACCGGACGGTCACCCGAGAGGCTTACGCGGAAGAGCTGGCTGGCGTTCACAAGGCCCGCCGAGGCATCCGCGTTGTGGTTTACGATCACTCGTTCACGTCGGATCGGGCTTGGTTCCGGTTTTCGTTTCAGTGGCCTGACCAGCGACCGGAGAAGAAGCAGAGCCGGGATGCAGAGCTACCGCGTTGAAGACGGCAGGCTAGACGGGACATGGATCACAATGCGGCCGCTTGGCACGTCATGGACGGACGTTGCGCAAGAACGTTGGACAATCGCGAAAAAGTAAGACGAAGGACGCGCCTAGTCGTCGGACGCGTCCCCCTAGCCACAACGAACTGCGACTGCACCAGTTGGCGCGGCGGATATCTTAGCGCGTTGATTTACGCGGCGCTCTTCTCTCTGTCTGATGGTTCTTGGACCGTTTTCTTAGTTTCCACCAGGCTCTTTTCGTAGCTGCCTGCGAACCGCTCGATGCTGTTGGCCCACATTCTCAGTATTGAAACCTGGAAGTGCATAATCGGCTTCAGCGCATTCATACCGATTGCTGTTAGTGGGGCGGTGGGCCTTTGTGGGTCGCGCGTGAAGCGGTTTGCGTTAGAGATATTGTCTGCCATGCTGTTCGCTCCTTCTGCTCTGGTTTTAGACTTCCGAGCTAGGCTTCGAGTTGCACACTGCGTGCTTCTAACCACTCAGCCAAGGCTCGATCTGCCGCGATGCTCGCAGCTCGGACGTCATGCAATTCGTCTAGTTTTTTCAGGTAAATGACTGCCGCAACCTGCAAGAGATTGAAATCATATTCGCCGGTGTCACAAAGATTGGTGACGTAGCGATAAAGGTCGGAACGCCTGCTATCGTCCTCGCTGAGATCGCTGTGGATCAGCAAGTAGTTCCGCCAAGCGAACGCACACGCGCCTTCTCTAGCCTGAGCAGTCATGAGCACCTCCCAATAGCGAGGAAAGGACTGGCCAGGCGTTTCGTTCCGCGATTTTCTTGGGTGTGATGTTGTTCCGTAGCTGCGCCGCAAGATGGTTTAGTCGGGCGTGGTTCCGCTCAAAGCGGCCGGGGGCGGGTTCGACAGAATGACAATTCATCGATTTCCGAGCGCCGCTGCGGTCCAACGTTAGTGGCCGCAGATCGGAGAAATCCCTTGAAACAAAATTTCTTCGGCACCAAAGTCGCTCATCAACGGCCACGAACCGACGCGCAGATCTGGGCCGCAACCAACGACGGGCACCGCCCACCTGTCGTCGATTGGTCGACGTATCGGCCATATCGATAAGAGCCGCCGCTACATTGCCGCGCGACGCTGGTGAAGCGCGCTATCAGTGCCGACGGCAGGGTCATGAAGCCTGATCCTTTGTGACCGGGGCCCGAGACTTGTCTGCCAACTTCGTTCTAATGCGTTTCAAAAGATCATCCAGGTCAAGAAAATTTTGTTCATCGAAAAATGCGAAGTTATCATCCGCTGCGTAAATCTGACGATGTGCATGGTTGGACCATCCGCGAGTTGAACGATCCGACCGTAAACATGTCAGCGTGAGCGTCGTGTGTTGGCCCGTCGAACTCACCAGTGAGCGCGAGAAACGGTGACACCGGAAAGTAAACGGTCGTGTTGGCGATACCGTATCTCGGCGGGAAAAGAGGACTGGTCGGTGTGTTCGAAAACAGGCACACCGGATGATCGCTCGTGATGAAGCCTCCACTGTCCTTGTCCGTGCGAAGCCAACGCCAGCGCCGCTCCGAGATCACGTGTAGCAGATTATCGAAGACACCCAATTCAAGATGCGCGTGCTCTCGGAGTAAACGCGCCCGTGGCCGCTTAATAGGTTGCGCCTCAGGGGTGCCCCGTTATCCGACAGGACAGCAGACGGGACATTCGCGCTGGCCCGCCTGTGCATTGCGCAGGATGTACCTGCTGCTCACAATCCTGTTGATCGGCTCTCGAGGCGCGTGTGCGGCTTGATACTTAAGATTCCGCATTAAGGGCCAATGCTCAATTTGATTGTTACGCAGGAACGGCATGGCGCTGACGCCCTTATCTTCTATCCGAAAAAAGAAGGAGAGGACTGATGAAGATCACGACAATCATGCTCACGACAGCGCTTGCCTTGTCGACCTCCTGCGCGTTCGCCGCGGGTGGTGGTGGCAGTGGGGGTGGTGGCGCCGGCGGTGCAGGGGGCGCGTCAGGCGGTGCCTCCGCAGGCACGGGCACGGGTGGAACAGCTGGCACCGGCATGGCTGCGCCAAGTGTCGGAACACCGGGCACGGCGGGCACCACCACAGGCATGGGCACGGGCTCTCCGGGGAGTAGCACCGGAGGCGCCAGCACGACCGGGAGCACCAACCCTGGGACGGCCAATGGCCTCAACAATTCGAGCACCGGCTGCACCACCAACTCGCCGGCGGTCACGTCCAACAGCCCGGGCACCGGCACAAGGCCGGGCTGCTGATCGGCTCTCGCACGAGCTGTCGCGGTATCGGCTTTGAAGCGGCTCGGTCCCGCGCGCACCGGGCCGCTGCCTGTCTCGTTCATTTTTTATAAAGAGCACGAGCTCATCAAGCGACAACTCGGATGGAGCGAGAGGCTTATCGCGCTTCTGCGCTTGGGAGCTTCGGAATTGATGCTGATTTCTGCCATTCAAATTTCTGCTAAAATCACGGGTCGGAATCGCAGCGGCGACGATCCGACTGCCATTATCGTGTTCATCCCCAATTGCACGACCGGCGCATACTCTGAGGCCACGCGGCCCGAGCCGGTAGGGCCCCCAAAGCGCACTGGCACCGGCGTACGGAAAGGGTGCCTGAGATAGCCAAACAAGCATTCAGCACGACGACCGAAGTGGTTTCACTTTCGGGAAGCGTATTCCACCCACCATCGAGCTATCGCGAGGGTTAGCTCGTCCCATACCCTGGTGGGAATATCCGCGACAGCTACGCGGACGCTGAATTCGCCGGTCGTCATGTCGTGAAACCATTCAGTGGCAGCGAAGTCGAACCCAAAGCTTCCGGCGTGGCGGATCGGAAGGCCCCTCCGGCCGAGGTCGCAACTCATCCTCGACGCCGAATGGCTTGCCTCTGCTTCGTCCAGCGTCCGCCTAGTTCTGAGCAGCACGTACTGGCCATGCGTGAAATTCGTTTGCTCGACCAGATCGCCGAGTTCCTTTCGGAAGACACGAGCGGTGCGGCGGCCATTGCGGATGATAGCAGCGACTCTCCTTGTCGTCAGTGACCGGTATCCCAGGCTACCGACGTAGGGCGGGAAGTGCGCCGGTAGCGCTGCGCCGCCGAGCAGCCTTACCGCATTTCGCATCTCATCGGGC
>JAEWFG010000115.1 GCA_023388935.1 Pseudomonadota bacterium
GCGCGCCGTCGATTTCTCGACGTCAAAGATGCCTCCTCAGCAGCCCGACTGACTGCTTGATCTCTTCTACCAACCGTTCGATTTCGGCGCGCATGTCGTTCTCTGGTCTCGCGGAATCCCGCGTGCATATGAGGAGGGGGATGTAGCGGCGGCGGCGCCAAAGCGCAACCATCCGCTCTCCAATCGTCGGCGTTGTCAGCTAGTACAGCCCGCCCGTGCCCGGACGCATGAAGAAGCCGGAATCCGGCGGCGCCTGTTGCGGCACACGGCCGTCAGCATCGGCGACGCCGATGACGGAGTAGTTATCCGGCGGCGCCGTGCCCGGCTTGAAGGCTTCGAGGATGGTTCCGCCGGTCTCGCCGGGACCTGCGCGCATGCCGGTCTTGGCGACGACGCGCACGAGCTTGATGCCGGCCGGCACCTTGAACGGGACCGCTTGCTTGTCAGCGAGCGCAAGCTTGAGGAAATCGCGTGCGATCGGAGCCGCCAGATGGCCGCCGGTTGCGGCATTGCCCCTGCCGAGCGGACGCGGCTTGTCGTAGCCCACGTAGATGGCGACCGCGATGTCCGGCGAATAGCCGACAAACCAGGCGTCCTTGGCGTCGTTGGTCGTGCCGGTCTTGCCGGCGATTGGCTTGCCGACTTCCCTGAGCACGGTCGCGGTGCCGGCCTGGACCACGCCTTCCAGCAGCTCGGTGATCTGGTAGGCAGTCATGGAGTCCAGCACCTGCTCGCGGCGGTCGATGAGCTGCGGCTCGGCCTGGTTCTTCCAGCCGCCCGGCGCATCACAGCCGCGGCATTCGCGCTGGTCGTGCTTGTAGATGGTATGGCCGTAGCGGTCCTGGATGCGATCGATCAGGGTCGGCTTCACGCGACGGCCGCCATTGGCAATCATCGAATAGGCCGTGACCATGCGCATCGCCGTGGTCTCGCCGGCGCCCAGAGCGTAGGAGAGGTAGTTAGGCAACTCGTCATAGACGCCGAAGCGCCGGGCATATTCGCCGATCAGGGGCATGCCGATGTCTTGGGCAAGCCGCACCGTCACAGTGTTACGCGACAGCCGAAGCGCGTTACGCAGCGTCATCGGCCCGTTATATTTGCCGGCGTCAAAGTTCTCCGGCCGCCACACGCCGGCACCCTGCCCCTGGTCGATTTCGATGGGCGCGTCGAGCACGACGGTCGAGGGCGTGTAGCCGTTGTCCAGCGCCGCCGAATAGACGATCGGCTTGAACGACGATCCCGGCTGCCGGTAGGCCTGAGTGGCGCGGTTGAATTGGCTCTGGTCGAAGGAGAATCCGCCGACCATTGCGAGCACGCGGCCGGTCGAGGGATCCATCACCGCCATCGCGCCGGACACTTCGGGGATCTGGCGCAGACGGTACTGGCCCTCGACGGGCTGGCCGTCCTTGTAGAGCGGATCGGCATAGATTACGTCGCCGGGCTGGAGCACCTGCGACACGGCCGTCGGTGCCCTACCCTTCGTGGTGCCCTGCGCGGCGCGCGCCCAGCGCACGCCGTCGATCGTGACGATGCCGGTCTCGCGCTGCTTGCTCACGGCGCCGCCGAGCTCGCGGCTCGGCTGAAAGCCGATGCGCGCCGACTGGTCGCTGGTCTCCAGCACCACCGCCATGCGCCACGGCGAGATGTCGGAGAGCGATTTGATTTCGGCGAGCTTCACGCCCCAGTCGCCTGACGTATCGAGCTTGCTGATGGCGCCGCGATAGCCCTGCTGCTCGTCGAAGTTCACCAGACCGGCGACCATGGTCTTGCGCGCCATTACCTGGATCTTCGGATCGAGTGTGGTGCGGACCGACAGGCCGCCTTCATAGAGTTTCTTCTCGCCATAGCGCTCGAAGATGTCGCGGCGAACTTCCTCGGCGAAATATTCGCCGGCGAAGGTGTGAGCACCGTTGGAACGGCTGGTGACGGTCAGCGGCTCCTTGCGCGCCTTGTCGGCGTCGGCCTGCTTGACCCAGCCATTCTCCTGAAGACGGTCGATCACGTAGTTGCGGCGCTCGATAGCGCGGTCGCGGTTGCGCACCGGATGCAGGGTTGCCGGCATCTTCGGCAGCGCCGCGAGATAAGCGGCTTCCGCAACGGTGAGCTCATTCACCGACTTGTCGAAATAGACCAGAGAAGCGGCGGCGATGCCGTAGGCGCCAAGACCCAGATAGATTTCGTTCAGATACAGCTCGAGGATCTTGTCCTTCGAGTAGGTCTTCTCGATCCGCATCGCCAGCAAGGCTTCCTTGATCTTGCGCGCGAAGGAGACCTCGTTGGTCAGCAGGAAGTTCTTGGCGACCTGCTGGGTGATCGTGGAGGCGCCCTGCGGACGCCGGTTTGAGCCGTAGTTCTGGATATAGGCCAGGCCGGCGCGCGCCATGCCGGTGTAGTCAATGCCGCCGTGCTCGTAGAAATTCTTGTCCTCGGCCGCCAGGAACGCGTTGATCACGAGCTTCGGCACCGCCTGGATCGGCAGGTACAGCCGGCGCTCCTTGGCGTATTCGCCGAGCAGCGAGCCGTCGACCGCGTGCACGCGGGTCATCACCGGCGGCTCGTAATCCTGAAGCTGAGAATAGTCCGGCAAATCCTTGGAGAAATGCCAGATCAGGCCTGCCACGGCCCCCACACCGACAAGGAACACCACCGTTCCCGCGGCGAACAGGAAGCCCATGAACCGCACCAGCAAGCGCATTATTTATTTATCCGTTCAATCCCTGGATCGGCCCAAGACCAGCACAAGGTCAATCAGCCCCAAGGTGCCCAAAACAGGCGCCAATCTTACGTCGCGAATTCACCGGCCTACTCATTACAACAGTGCCGGACCTAAAGACGCTTGCCGAGCGGGATTCTCGTCGATTCCGGAGCCCCCCTGCGGCATTTTTATAAAGCGCCCGCTGTGGCCAAACTAGGGCTTTTGCGGCGGAACGGAAAAACCCTTTCTCAATTCGACGACCCGGCGGTCGCCACCGGCTTGGCCAGGAACCCCTCTATCGCCTGCGCTATCGAGCCCACGGCTCGGGACCGCCAGCCCTCGGACACCAGATGCTCGAGGTCTCCCTTGTTGGAGACATAGCCGATCTCGACCAGCACCGACGGTACGTCGGGCGCCTTCAACACCCTGAAGCCGGCCGACTTCAGGGGATGCTTGTGCATCCGTACCGTCGACTTCATTTCACTCATCAACAGGCGAGCAAAACGATTTGAAAAGGTGCGGGTTTCCCGCTGGGTGAGATCGATCAGGATGTCGGCAACATCGGTCGGCTCCTCCGCGAGATTGAAGCCTGCGATGGCGTCCGCCCGATTTTCCGAGTCCGCCAGCCGCTCGGCCTCGGCGTCGGAGGCCTTGTCGGACAGCGTGTAGATGGTCGCGCCTTGCGCGTCTCCTTCGGCGCGGGGCAGCGCGTCGGCGTGGATGGAGACGAACAATGCCGCCTTGAGGCCGCGGGCGACTTTGACCCGATCGTTCAGCGGGACGAAGGTGTCGTCGTCGCGCGTCATCACCACGCGGTATTTGCCGGTCTTTTCCAACCGGTCGCGCAGCGCGAGGCCAAAGGCAAGCACCAGGTTCTTCTCACTCTCGCCGCTCGACTGCGTGCCGTTGTCGATGCCGCCATGCCCGGGATCGATCACGACCACCGCCCGGCCATCCGCCTTCTGCTGTGCTGCTTCCGGGGTTGCCACTGTCGCCGGCGGCGTTTCGGCGATCGTGGGCCGCAGCTCAGGGCGTTTCTCAGGGGGGAGCGACTGCACGAAGGCGGAGCGGTCGACCTCCTCCAGCTCGAGCACAAGCCGGGCCGGCTGGCCATTGGCCGCGTCCAGCACATAGGAATTGGCGATCTTGGCTGGTCCCGTCAGATCGAACACGATTCGCGAGCCGCCGGGCATGACGAGCCCGTACCGGAAGGCCTTGACCAGCCCCCGTCCTCCGCTTCCCGTGCCCGTCGGCAGTCGAAAATTGACCTGGGGGATGTCGACCACCACCCGATACGGGTCGGCCAAGGTGGCGGCGCGGAAGGTAATGGTCTGGTCGATGTCGAGGATAAAGCGGGTCTGCTTGCCATCGCCGGCCAGCCGGGCGCCCGAGGCGGTTGGAAAATTCGTTGCCGCAACAGAGGGGGGCGACGGCTGGCTTTCCGCCGCGCTCAGGCCGGAAGAATCAACCCATGGCAATGCTGCCGCCCAGAGAAGCGCGCATCCCCATAAAACCCCTTGATTTGCGCGGCTCGCCACCGATCCCGTGCCTCCGAGCAGCTCCTTTAACGCAATAGAACCGCAGGGTTAATCGATCCTTAATGACGGATGCGCGAAACTCGCAGACTGTGACCGCCCTGCGACGCTCCTTGCACCGATGATCCATTCCACGTATGTACGGAAGTGCTGAAGGCCGTTATTTCCGGTTGTGTCGCATTCAGCCTCCCGGTGCAGCGCCGGAACTCTCAAAATTTGGGAATTCCAGCGTTTTCCGTTTCTCTCTAAGACCAGCGCGATGCGCGGCAGCGAGGTGAAGCGGGGCAAGCCCCGGCGGCGGACGGTTCCCGGTTACCGCTGTGTTTCCGGGACAGTTCTGACAGCGGCGTAACCCGTTACCCGGTCCCTTAATCCCAAGGGAGCGGTTTGAAATCCCCAAGGCGAGCGCGCTCGCGCCATGCCTGGCCAGCAGCAACTGATTGAGGGGCGGCCTCGCCGCCCAATGTTTCATACGGGCCGACGCTTGATGCGCCAGACTGTGCCAACGAATTCTGAGGGACCATTCGCGACGCTGCGGAGCGACACTCCCGCGCGCCGCCTTGGACCTTCGGCTTCCCGTTCGGCAAGGCGCGAGAGACGGCGTTTCGGCCTTCCCCTCACCCCCGAATCAGGTGGACCGTCGCGTCACCCGGCAGCGCTGTTCGCGCCCACGGTGAGTCGCGCCCGCCGCCGCCAAGAGTTAAGACATGCCCAACAAGATGTTGATCGATGCCACCCACCCGGAGGAGACCCGGGTCGTTGTGGTCCGCGGCAATCGCGTCGAAGAGTTTGATTTCGAGACCGCGCAACGCAGGCAACTGCGCGGGAACATTTATCTCGCCAAGGTCACAAGGGTCGAACCCTCGCTCCAGGCCGCCTTCGTCGAATATGGCGGCAACCGTCACGGCTTCCTCGCCTTCAGCGAAATCCATCCCGACTACTACCAGATTCCGGTCGCCGACCGGCAGGCGCTGATCGAGGCCGAGGAGCAGGCCCATCGCGAAGCCGAGGAAGAGAGCGAGAACCGCTCCCACGGCCGCCGTCGCTCGCGCCACCGCAACGCCCGCCGCCGCGGTCATGGCGAACGCGTTCGCAGCGACATCGTCGAAGGTCTCGACGCTGGCGCCGATCCCGCTGCCCAGCCGGTCGATGGCGAGGCGCAGCCCGAGCACGCCGAGGGCGCTTCGCACGAGGGCGAGCATCTGCACGCCGATACGGAACATCACGGCGAGCACGAAGGCCACGATCATCACGAACATGATCACGACGACCATGGACACGATGACCATGGGCACGACGATCATCATCATGCCCATGATGACGATCACCATCACGCTCACGATCATGACGACCATGGTCATGATGATGAGCACGATCACCACGACCATGATCATGCCGACCAGACGCCCGCGCCTGTCGCAGCAATCGGTGCCGCCCCCATGGTCGCTGCCGAGTCGCAGGAAGCAGCCGTTTCCGAAGCGCACGCCGAAGCTCTCGCCGAAGCCGTGACATCAGCCGCTGAACCGGCCGATGCCGTGTACGGCGATGGCGCGGAGGCGCCGCATGCCGAGACCGCCGAAGCAGCGGGCGAAGACGACGAGGATGAGGACGGCGAGGAAGCCGAAGAGGAAGAAGTTGTCGAATCCGTCGGCGGCGACGACGTGCTCGAGGAAGTGCCGGAGCGCACCTTCCGTCCGCGCCGCCAGTACAAGATCCAGGAAGTCATCAAGCGCCGCCAGGTGATGCTGGTGCAGGTGGTCAAGGAAGAGCGCGGCAACAAGGGCGCGGCGCTGACGACCTATCTCTCGCTCGCCGGCCGCTACGCCGTGTTGATGCCGAACACCGCACGTGGCGGCGGCATCAGCCGCAAGATCACGAGCGCGCAGGATCGCTCGCGCCTGAAGGAAGTCGTTCAGGATCTCGACGTGCCGGAGGGGATGGGCATCATCCTGCGCACCGCCGGTGCTGCCCGCACCAAGCCCGAGATCAAGCGCGACTTCGAATATTTGATCCGGATGTGGGAGACCGTGCGCGACCTGACGCTGAAGTCGCAGGCGCCGACGCTGGTCTACGAGGAAGGCTCGCTGATCAAACGCTCGCTGCGCGACCTCTACAACAAGGAGATCGACGAAATTCAGGTGGCCGGTGAATCCGGCTATCGCGAAGCGCGCGACTTCATGAAGATGCTGATGCCCGCCAATGTCAGCGCGGTGAAGCAGTATCGCGACGGCCAGCCGCTGTTCTCGCGCATGGGCGTCGAAAGCCAGCTGGACGCGATGTTCTCGCCGACCGTGCAGTTGCGCTCCGGCGGCTACATCGTGATCAACCAGACCGAGGCGCTGGTCTCGATCGACGTCAACTCCGGCCGCTCGACCCGCGAGCACCACATCGAGGACACCGCGCTCAAGACCAATCTGGAAGCGGCCGAAGAGGTCGCCCGCCAGCTCCGCCTGCGCGACCTCGCCGGCCTGATCGTCATCGACTTCATCGACATGGACGAGAAGCGCAACAACCGTGCGGTCGAGCGCAAGCTGTCCGATTGCCTGCGCCAGGATCGCGCGCGCATCCAGGTCGGCCGTATCTCGCATTTCGGCCTGCTCGAGATGTCGCGCCAGCGCATCCGGGCCAGCATGCTGGAATCCTCGACCGATCCCTGCCCGCATTGCGGCGGCACCGGCCACGTCCGTTCGGTGTCTTCGGTGGCGCTCCAGCTCCTGCGCGGCCTCGAAGAGGTCCTGATGAAGGGCGCGACCCACAATCTCGTGGTCCGCACCCGCACCGACGTCGCGCTCTATGTGCTGAACCACAAGCGCGGTCATCTGCGCGACCTCGAGAACGGCTTCAAGGTCACGCTGTCGGTCATCGCCGATCCCAGCGTCAGCGGACCGCAGGCCTACGTCATTGACCGCGGCGAGCAGGTGCATACGTTGGAAGCCGCCAAGGCGCTGCTCGCGGCGCAAGCGGCCGCGAGCCCGCCGCCAGCGGCCGAAGAAGCTTATGACGACGAGGAGTTCGATTCGGAGCTGGAATCAGAGGTCGAGACCGAAGAGACCGAAGGCCTCACCGAGGAGCAGGCCGCGGGCGATGCAGCGTCCGAGCAGGACGGCCAGCGCCGCAAGCGTCGCCGTCGCCGCCGCGGCCGCGGTGGCCAGCGCGACACCGAGTTGCGCGAGGATAGCGCGCCCACCCTTCCCGAACCGGCTATGGCGGCCGGCGAAGGCGAAGAGGATGCCGAGTCCGAGCAGGACGGCGAGGAAGGCGAGGAACAGGGAGCCCGTGGCGAGCAGCAGGGCACCGGCGAGCGCCGGCGCCGGCGTGGTCGCCGGGGCGGACGCCGTCGGCGGGGCGGAGGCGAGGACGGTCTCGCCGCCTCCATCGGCGACGAGCTTGGTGCCGCCAATCAACCGCCGGAGGCTGCCGACGCGGTTGCCGATTTCGACGGCGTTGGCGACGAGGCAGCGCCCTCGATCGCGCAGGCCGAACACACCGCTGAGCCGCAAGTCACGCAGCCCGAGCCGCGCGCCGACGTACAGGCTGAGGCGCCAGCCCAACCCGAGCCCGCTCCCGCTGCTGCTGCCGCGGAAGAAGAGCCCGCCGACGAAAAGGCCGTCCGGCGCCGCTCCACGGTTCGGGAAAAGGTCAGCTTCCTGTCGAGCAGCCCGAGCGAGCCGGCGACACCGGTTGCGCAGGCAACCGAACCGGTCGCGCCGCCCGCGCCAGAACCTGAGCCCGCGCCGGAAGCGGCAAGCGAAACGCCGGCCGCACCGCGTCGCGCCGGCTGGTGGTCGCGACGCTTCGGTGGCGGCCAGTAAGAGGAACAATCGAGTTGAAACCGCCCGGCCAAACCGGGCGGTTTTGATTTGGCGAGGTCATTCGAATGCAAAGTGCGATCGTTCTCGGCGGCGGCATGGTCGGCGTGGGTGCCGCGCTGCATCTCCAGAAGCGCGGTTGGTCCGTCACCCTCGTCGATCGCAGGGAGCCGGGCCGCGAGACCAGCTACGGCAATGCCGGGATGATCCAGGCGGAGGCGGTCCGCCCCTATCCGATGCCGCGCGACCTCGCCACGCTGTTGAAGATCGCGACCGGCCGCACCAACGACGTGCGCTACAGCCTGTCATCGCTTCACCTCCATATCGAGCCCCTGCTCCGCTACTGGTGGCATTCGGCGCCGAAGCGGCATCGCGAAGCGATCGAGGCTTGGGCGCGCCTGATCGCCTACGCAACAGGCGAGCACGACATTCTCATTCGCGAAGCCCATGCCGACAATCTCATTCGCCGCGCCGGCTATCGCGCGCTGTATCGTGACCGCGCGTCGCTGGACCTCGCGATGCAGGCGGCGGAGGAGGATCGGCGCGAATTCGGCGTGAATTTTCGCCTGCTCTCCGGCGGCGAGCTCGCGAAAGCCGAGCCGATCCTGCGCGACGACCTTCCCGGCGCGATCCATTGGCTCGACACCTGGACGGTGTCCGATCCAGGTGCGCTGGTCACAGCCTACGCCGAGCTGTTCGAGCGCCTCGGCGGCACCATTTTGCTGGGTGATGCCCAGACCCTGCAGCAGACTGCGACCGGCTGGTCGGTCGATACGGACAAGGGACGCGTCGATGCCGCGGCAGCCGTCGTAACGCTCGGGCCATGGTCGCCCGATCTCCTGTACAAATTCGGCTATCGCATCCCGCTGGTGCGCAAGCGCGGCTATCACATGCATTACACGGGCGGAGCGTCGCTCGACCTGCCGCTGGTCGACAAGGGCCGCGGCTATGCCATGGGCCCGATGGCCAAGGGCATCCGCATCACCACCGGCGCCGAACTGACCGGCCCGGACGCGCTCGCAACGCCCGTGCAGCTCGCCAGCGCCGAGGCCTCCGCACGCGAGCTGATCGATCTCGGCAAGCGCGTCGAACCGGATCCGTGGTTCGGCACGCGCCCCTGTACGCCCGACATGCTGCCGGTGCTCGGCCCTGCCCCGCGCCACCCTGGCCTCTGGATGAACTTTGGCCACGGCCACCAGGGCTTTACGCTGGGCCCCGCGACCGGGCGCCTGCTCGCCGAGATGATGAGCGGTGGGACGCCGGCGATCGATCCCGCGCCGTACCGGCCGGAACGCTTCTAGAAATCGCCGGAGGAAGCGGCCTCTTCGGCCGGGCGCCAAGAATAAAGGGCCGATCGAGGATATCGACCGGCCCTGCTACTTCAAGACCTGGCGGCGCCAGCGTGCAGATCAGTCCGTCGTCAGCGCCGTCTCCATGTCCGTCGGATCGATCTGCTGGCTCAGTCGAGCGTTGAGCTTGTCGCGATCGAGCTCGCCTTCCCACCAGGCGACGATCACGCAGGCAACGCCGTTGCCGCAGATATTGGTCAGCGCGCGGCACTCGCTCATGAACTTGTCGATGCCGAGCACGATCGCCATGCCCGGCACGAGGCGCGGGTCGACCACGGCGAGCGTTGCGGCGAGCGTGATGAAGCCTGCGCCCGTGATGCCAGAGGCCCCCTTCGAGGTCAGCATCGCCACGACGAGGATGGTGAGTTGCTGGCCGAAGGTGAGATCGAAGCCGAGCGCCTGCGCGATGAACAGCGTCGCCAACGTCATGTAGATGTTGGTGCCGTCGAGGTTGAACGAATAGCCCGTGGGCACCACGAGGCCGACCACCGACTTCGAGCAGCCGAGACGCTCGAGCTTTTCCATCAGGGACGGCAGCGCGCTTTCCGATGACGAGGTGCCGAGCACGATCAGGAGTTCGTCTTTGATGTACGCCAGGAAGCGGAAGATCGAGAAGCCGGCAAGCCGTGCGATGATCCCGAGCACCACGAAGACGAACAGTGCGGCGGTCAGGTAGAACGTCGCGATCAGGCCCATCAGGTTGAGGATCGCGCCGGTGCCGAACTTGCCGATGGTGTAGGCCATCGCGCCGAACGCACCGATCGGCGCCGCGCGCATCACGATCGAGATCACGCCGAACACGGCATGCGCGGCATCGTCGATGAAGCTGCGGATCACATGGCCTCGCTCGCCGAGCCCCATGAGGGCGAAGCCGAACAGCACCGAGAACAGCAGCACCTGCAGGATCTCGCCCTGCGCGAAGGCTCCGACCACGGTGTCGGGGATGATGTGCAGGATGAAGTCGACCGACTTCTGGCCTTCGGCCTGCTTGGCGTAGTTGGCGACGGCCTGGGCGTTGGCCGCAGCGCCTCCGAAGCCTGAGCCCGGCTTGATGACATTGCCGACGAAGAGGCCGATCACCAGCGCGAAGGTGGAGACGACCTCGAAATAAACCAGCGCCTTGACGCCGATGCGTCCGACCTTCTTGGCGTCCTGGATATGGGCGATGCCCGAGACCACGGTGCAGAAGATGATCGGGGCGATCACCATCTTGATCAGCTTGATGAAGCCGTCGCCGAGCGCCTTGATCCAGTCGTTGGTGGCGACCGACGGCCAGAGCCAGCCGACGATGGCGCCGAGCACGATGGCGATCAGCACCTGGACGTAGAGAACCTTGTACCACGGCTTGGCCGCGGCCGGCGCGACCGGAGTCCCCGCCGTCATCGTTGTCGTCGTCATTGTCTCAACTCCGCCGTCTCACCCCCCTAAAAACTCAGGGTCAGCCAAGATCAACTTGGCCGGCCCTGTCAATCGGAACTACTGTTGCGCGCTTTACCCGCGGCGATCGACGATCCGTCGAGCCGCCGGCATCAGTGTCGCGCCAAGCGCGTTCTTGACCAGCGAAGCTGCAACGAACGGTACGATGCCGACTAGCCACGCCTTGGACACGCCAAGGCCGAGGCCAAACGCCAGCCAGCCGAAGCCGGCAGAGAGAATGAGGATGTGGCCAACGGCCATTGCCGAAAACAGCAACAGCACGCTGCGATCCCAGCCGCGCTCGGCGAGCCAGCCGGTCACGAAGGCTGCGGCGACGAAGCCGAACAGATAGCCGGCGGTCGGGCCGACCAGCGGTGCGATTCCACCGACCGGGCCGGCGAATACCGGCAGTCCGATCGCGCCCTCAGCGAGGTAGGCGATCATGGTTGCGCTGCCAAGGCGCCAGCCATAGGCGGCGCCGATCATCAGCACGACCAGTGTCTGCAATGTCATGGGCACGTAAGGCAGCGGCAGGTTCACCTTGGCCGACAGCGTCATCAGCGCGGTGCCGAGCGCAACCAGCACGAAAGCGCGCACGGCGCCGACGGTTTCGCCCGGTCGGGTCGGCCACATCAGAGCGGCGAGAGGAAAATGCGGCGTGGCGGCGGACGAGACGGAACGGTCAGACAAGTTGGACTCCGGAAGGCTGTCGAAAACTGGCGCGGTTATTTAAGCCACTCAGCAATCCGGTCAACTGCCTCCCGCATCTCCTCTGCGGAACGCGCATAGGACAACCGTATAAATGAACGGCCATGGATAGGATCGAAATCGAGGCCCGGCGTGGCCGCAACGTGAGCCTGCTCCAGCATCTGCTTGGCGAAGTCGAAACTATCCGATGTAAAATCCGAGACGTCGGCATAGAGGTAAAATGCCCCGTCGGCAGGCAGGAATCTGCTGAGGCCGCCCTTGGGCAATCCCTCGATCAGAATGCGCCGGTTTTCCTGATACCCGTGCTTGATCTCCTCCATCTCGGCCGCACCGTCGAAGGCGGCCTCGGCCGCGATCTGCGACAGCGCCGGTACCGAGATCGACAGGTTCTGCTGCAGCCGCTCGATCGGCCGCACGAGGATTTCAGGCACGACCATCCAGCCGACGCGCCAGCCCGTCATGCAAAAATACTTCGAGAACGAGTTGATCACGAGTGTGTGGTCCGACAGCGCGGCTGCTGTCACCGCCGGAAAAGCGTAGTCGAGCCCGTGATAGATCTCGTCGGAGATGAAGCGGATTCCTGCGTCCTCCGCCGCTGCAATCAGGCCAGAGAGCGCCTCGCGAGACATCATCGTCCCGGTTGGATTGGCCGGGCTGCCAACCAGCACACCTTTCAGCGGCGCCTTGCGATGCGCGGCAAGCAACGCCTCGCCGGTCAGCGCATGGCGCGTCTCGTTCGTGGTCTCGATCAGCACCGGCTCGCAACCGAGCGCCGTGAGGATATGGCGATACGGCGGATAGCCCGGCACCGTCACCGCGACGCGATCGCCGGGCTCGAACATCGACAGGAAGGCCAAAATGAAGCCGCCCGAGGAACCGGTGGTCACCACGATCCGCTCGGGGCTGACGTCACAGCCATAGACGTCGCGATAATGCCGCGCGATGCGCTCGCGCAGGCTGAGGATGCCGAGCGCGGAGGTATAATCGATCCGCCCCGCCTCCAGCGCCGCATGGGCGGCCGCAATCGCCGTCTTCGGCGCACCAGCTGCCGGCTGGCCGACCTCCATGTGAATGACGTGACCTCCGGCCGCCTCGATTCGGACCGCCGCGGCCATCACGTCCATCACCATGAACGGGGGAACATTGCTGCGGCGGGAGGGCTCGAGCCACTCCCCCAACCGGTTCCTCAATGTCGCATCGTGCATCAATTTCTGCTATTTCGCTGGCGGACCGGTTCGTCCGATCCGGAACACGGGGCGCTTGCGCCCCAGACTGGCCGCATTGTACGGCTCATAAGGGCATATCGCGTATCCGGTCCGCCGCCAATCGCCAAAACCAATCACGAAACCGCTTTGCAAAACCGTTTGCCAGGATCGCTTGACCAAGACCGCTTGATGTTGCTCCAGATCGCATTGCGCAAGAAGGCCTCCGCCCTCACCGCCCTCGTCACGGCCGTGGCGATCGCACTGTTGCCGGTCCCGGCGGCGCGGGCGCAGCAGAAGGGCCCGCCGGTCCTGCGCGACACCGAGACCGAGCAGCTCCTGCGCGAATACACGCGCCCGATCCTGCGCGTCGCCGGTCTGGAGAAGCAGAACATCCAGATGGTGATCATCAACGACAACTCGTTCAACGCGTTCGTCGCGGATGGCCGCCGCATCTTCGTCAATTACGGCGCGATCCTCCAGTCGGAGACGCCGAACCAGATCATTGGTGTGCTCGCACACGAGACCGGGCATCTGGCAGGTGGCCATCTGTCCAAGCTGCGCGAGCAACTCGCCAACGCCCAGACCCAGATGATCATCGCGATGCTGCTTGGCGCCGGCGCGATCGCCGCGGGCAGCGTCCGCAGCTCGAGCAGCGGCAACAACGGCCTTGCCAATGCCGGCGCGGCCGCGATCGCCGGTCCGCAGGAGATGATCCGCCGCTCGCTGCTGTCCTATCAGCGCCAGCAGGAGGAGAACGCCGACCGCGCGGGCGTCAAATTCCTGACAGCGACCCAGCAGTCGCCGAAGGGCATGTACGAGACCTTCAAGCGCTTCACCAGCGAGAGCCTGTTCGCGGCACGCGGCGCCGATCCCTATCTCCAGTCGCACCCGATGCCCGCCGAGCGCGTCGCCGCACTGCAGGAGTTCGCCAGCACCAGCCCCTATTGGGACAAGAAGGACGATCCCGCGCTCCAGCTCCGCCACGACATGGTGCGCGCCAAGATTTCCGCGTTCATGGAGCGGCCGGAGACGGTGTACCGCCGCTATCCCCTGTCGAACGACAGCATGCCGGCGCGCTATGCCCGCGCCATCAGCACCTATCTGCACGGGGATTTGCGTAGCGCGCTCGCCCAGATCGACGCGCTGATCCAGGCTCAGCCGAACAATCCGTACTTCTACGAGGTGCGCGGCCAGGCGCTCCTGGAGAGCGGCAAGCCCGCCGACGCCGTCGCTCCCCTGCGCAAGGCGGTTCAGCTTTCGAACAACGCGCCCCTCATCGAGATGTTACTTGGGCAGGCTCTGGTTGGAACCGATAATAAAGCCTACACCGACGATGCCATTCGGATTCTCCGCGCCGCGGTGGCGCGGGAGCCCGAAGCACCTCTCGGCTATATGCAGCTCGCGATGGCCTACGGCCGGAAGGGCGACTATGCCGAGGCGGATCTGGCGTCGGCGCAGGCCGCTTACCTGCGCGGCGACAACAAGACTGCCCGCGAGCTTGCGACGCGCGCGAAAACCCGATTCGCCGTCGGCACGCCCGGATGGGTCAAGGCCGACGACATCGTGGCGGCCAAGCCGCCGCGTAACTAACTTAGCTAAGACGACGCCTGACACCACGACGTCACGACACTGAGTTGAGCCCGCCGGGACGTTTTCCGAAACCTGCTTTGGATAAGAGGATTTGCCTATGCCTTCGTTGCGCCTGCTTGCTCCCGCGCTGTTTGCGCTCGCGATATTCGGAGCGGCCGCGCCCGCGGCGGCCGACAGCTTCTCCGATTCCCAGCGCACCGACATCGAGGCGATCATCAAGAACTACCTCGTCAGCCATCCCGAGGTGCTCGAGGAGGCGATGACCGAGCTCAGCAAGCGCCAGGCTGCGGCCGAAACGCAGAAGCACGAGGCCAGCATCGCTCAGAACTCCGACGCGATCTTCAACTCCCCGCGCCAGGTCGTGCTCGGCAACAAGGACGGCGACGTCACCTTCGTCGAGTTCTTCGACTACAATTGCGGCTACTGCAAGCGTGCGATGGGCGACATGCTCGAGCTCATGAAGAGCGATCCGAAGCTGAAGGTCGTGCTGAAGGAATTTCCGGTGCTGAGCCAGGGCTCGGTGGAGGCGGCGCAGGTCGCGGTCGCCGTGCGCATGCAGGACCCCACCGGCAAGAAGTATCTCGACTTCCACCAGAAGCTGCTCGGCGGTCGTGGCGCCGCCGACAAGGCGCGCGCGCTTCAAGCCGCCAAGGAGGCCGGCCTCGACACAGCAAGAATCGAGAAGGACATCGCCAGTCCCGAAGTGCGTGCCACCATCGAGGAGAACTTCAAGCTCGCCGAAGCGATGGGCATGAACGGCACTCCGAGCTACGTGATCGGTAAGCAGATCGTGGTCGGCGCAGTCGGCCTCGAAGGCCTCAAGGAAAAGATCGGCATTGCCCGCTGCGGCAAGGCGACCTGCTGATCGCACATTCGACTTCACGACGCATGCAACGAGGCCGGCTGAAAAGCCGGCCTTTTTCGTTGGCCAAATCCTTGCAAGAATCCAGGCGCGAATCCGGCGCGCGCATTCATCTCGCATTCAGGAAACAAATGCAGCGGAACCGCTGATGTTCCGGAACAACTCAAATCTCCTTTCGTTGTCGGCGCGGGCAATGACGCAAAGAAAACACGTGAGGAGAATATGATGTCTAACCGCTTTATGATCTCGGTTGCCGCACTCGCGCTCGTCGCAGGCACCGGTCTGGCGAACGCACAGGGCACCACGGGCCGCGAGAGCGGCGGCGCTGCTGGTGGCGCGCAGATGCAGCACTCGCAGCCTTCTGGTGGCGCCGCTGAGCGCGGCGGCTCGATGGGCCGTGAATCCACTCAGGAGAAGGGCACCGTTGGTCAGGCTGGCGGCTCCAGCACGATGAAGTCCGGCACGTCGGCCGAGGAAAAGTCCTCCGGCGCGATGAAGGACGAACACTCGGGTGGCGCAATCAACAAGAACGCGGCCGAGGAGAAGTCCGGCGCCACGAAGGGCCAGCGCACCGACGAACGCGCGCAGGGTCAGCAGGACAAGTCCAAGAGCATGAGTTCGGAGACCACGAAGTCCGGCAGCAAGGAGATGAAGGCCGAGGACAACAAGGCCGGCGCTGCCAGCAAGAGCAACGCCGAGAACCGTCCGGCCTCGGGCGCCTCGACCGACATGAAGGCCGAGGGCAAGAGCTCGACCTCGACGACGGTCGGCCAGGCCGGCGCCGGCGCCAAGCTCTCGACCGAGCAGCGCACGCAGATCACCTCGGTGATCCACGAGGAGCACGTCGCTCCGGTGACCAACGTGAACTTCTCGGTCTCGGTCGGCACCCGCATCCCGCGCGAGGGCATCGAGTTGCACGCCCTGCCGTCGCGGGTCGTGACGATCTATCCGGAGTGGCGGACCTACAGGTACGTCCTGGTTCGCGATGAGATCGTGATCATCAATCCGGACACCTACGAGATCGTGGCGGTCCTGAACGCCTAACGCCGGAAGACGATAACCTCAGGGGGCGGGCAGCGATGCCCGCCTCTTTGCGTTCGGCCGACAGCCATGCTTTGGACTGGTTAACAAGCAATTTCCGTAGTTTCCGCACAGGTTTTTGCACACTGGATGAGGTGCCTGAAGGCCCCTGGGAGGTCCTTCGAGGCTTCCCCTCACGCGCTTTGTTACCTATAACCCCGCCACCGCCGAAACACCTGCCGGGATAGGAATGGCTGAACCAGCAACCGACACGATCCTCGTTCTCAACGGGCCGAACCTCAACATGTTGGGAACGCGCGAGCCCGAGAAGTACGGCCATGCGACGCTGGCCGACGTCGAGACACTTTGCCGGGAGACGGCGGCGGCCTTTGGCCTCAAGGCCGACTGCCGCCAGTCCAACCGCGAAGGCGAGTTGATCGACTTCATCCACGAGGCGCATGCCCGCAAGATGAAGGGCATCATCATCAATGCCGGCGGCTATTCCCACACCTCGATCGCGCTGCACGACGCGCTGCTCGCGGCGCAGATCCCGACGGTCGAAGTGCATGTGACCAACATCCACGCCCGCGAGAGTTTTCGTCACCACTCCTACACCGCGCGCGCGGCCTTCGCCTCGCTCTGCGGTTTCGGCATCGAGGGCTACCGCCTCGCCATCCAGGGCCTTGCCGCGAAGCTCGGCATCAAGCCCAAAGCCTGACGCTCCCTCTTCACACAGAACATTCGGATCAAAGAACATGGCGCGCCAGCCAGACGACAAAGCAGCCGCAAAGTTTTCCAGCGAGGATTCAGCGCTCGTCCGCGAGCTCGCCCTGCTGCTCGATGAGACCAGCCTCACCGAGATCGAGATCGAACGTGCGGGCCTGCGCCTCCGCGTCGCCCGCAACATCAGCGTCGCCGCGACCATGCCGGTGCCGGTGACGCATGCGGCCCATGTACCGGTCGCCGCTACGACCGCCGCACCCGCGGCTGCGGATCTGTCGAAGCATCCGGGCGCCGTGACCTCGCCGATGGTCGGCACCGCCTATTGGGCACCGGAGCCCGGCGCCAAGCCCTTTATCGAGGTCGGCAGCAAGGTCTCGGTCGGCCAGACGCTGCTGATCATCGAAGCCATGAAGACCATGAACCAGATTCCCTCGCCGCGCGCCGGCACGGTGACGCAGATCCTGGTCGACGACGGCCAGCCGGTCGAGTACGGCGAGCCGCTGGTGATCATTGAATAACGCGAATGGGGAATAGCGAGTAGCGAATGGTGTCGCCGTTCCCTACTCGCCATTCGCCACTTGCTATTCGCTACCTTCTATTCGCCCGCTGAGGCACCATGTTCGACAAGATCCTCATAGCCAATCGCGGCGAGATCGCCCTTCGCATCCTGCGGGCCTGCAAGGAGCTCGGGATCGCGACCGTCGCCGTGCATTCCACCGCCGACGCCGATGCCATGCATGTGCGCCTGTCGGACGAGAGCGTGTGCATCGGACCGCCGCCGTCCAAGGACAGCTATCTCAACGTGCCCGCGCTGCTCGCGGCCTGCGAGATCACCGGCGCGGATGCGGTGCATCCCGGCTACGGCTTCCTCTCCGAGAACGCGCGCTTCGCGGAAATTCTTGCCGAGCACAATCTGCATTTCATCGGCCCCAAGGCCGAGCACATCCGCCTGATGGGCGACAAGATCGAGGCCAAGAAGACCGCCAAGCGGCTCGGCATTCCCGTCGTGCCGGGCTCTGACGGCGCGGTCGGCCCCGACGACGACGCGATGACAATCGCCAGGGAGATCGGCTTTCCCGTGCTGGTGAAGGCGGCAGCCGGCGGCGGTGGCCGCGGTATGAAGGTCGCGCACAGCGAGGCTGATCTTCAGCTCGCGCTGTCGACGGCGGCCAACGAGGCTAAATCCGCGTTCGGCGACGCGTCCGTCTATCTCGAGAAGTACCTGCAGAAGCCGCGCCACATCGAGATCCAGATTCTCGGCGACGGCCGCGGCGGTGCGATCCATCTCGGCGAGCGCGACTGCTCGCTGCAGCGCCGCCACCAGAAGGTCTGGGAGGAAGGGCCCTCGCCCGTGCTCTCCGCGGCTGCACGAGCCAAGATCGGCGAGACCTGCGCGAAAGCGATGCGCGAGATGAAATATCTCGGCGTCGGCACCATCGAGTTCCTGTTCGAGGACGGCGAGTTCTATTTCATCGAAATGAACACGCGTATCCAGGTCGAGCATCCCGTCACCGAGAGCATCACCGACATCGACCTCGTGCTGGAACAGATCCGCATTGCCGCCGGCGGCGAATTGCCGACGAAGCAGGACGAAGTGCAGATCATCGGCCACGCCATCGAATGCCGCATCAACGCGGAGAACCCGCAGACCTTCCGGCCCTCGCCGGGCCGCATCTCGCAATACCACCCGCCCGGCGGGCTTGGCGTGCGCATCGATTCCGCGGTCTATCAGGGCTACACGATCCCGCCCTTTTACGACTCCCTGGTCGGCAAGCTGATCGTGCACGGCAAGACGCGCGCCGAATGCCTGATGCGGCTCCGCCGCGCGCTGGACGAGATGGTGGTCGACGGCATCGAGACGACGCTGCCGCTGTTCCGCGACCTGGTGCGCCAGCCCGACATCATCGAGGGCGACTATCACATCCACTGGCTGGAACAGTATCTGGCCGGCAACGTAGACCTTGGCGGCAAATAATTTGTCCCATGGAACCCTTTGGCCCCAATCGCGTTCTGGACGGTTGGGACAGTTCCAAGGGGCCGCTTTGAACTCCACTCGGCGTAACAAGGTGAAGCATCGTGGCGGCTGACGCACAGCGTCGGCGCACGGTGATGCAGATCCTGCTGCTTTCGGCAGGGTTTTTCGTGCTGGTCGCGATCAGCGTGTTGTCGGTCCTGCTCGTCAATAAGTCGCGCGAGGACAATTCCTGGGTCGTGCACTCGGTCGAGGCCGAAAACCAGATCTCCAACGTCCTGCTCGAGATCCGCCGCGCGGAAAGTGCGACCCGCGCCTACTTGCTGTCTGCGGCCCCACAATTCCTTGCGGAATACCAGACGGCGGCCGCCAACGTGCTGCCGGCCATCGACCAACTCGCCAAACTTACGCGAGATAATCCGGCGCAGGTCGAAAATATAGCCAAGCTGCGCAAGGCCGCGGAGCAGCGCTTGTCGGAATTCGCCCGCGGCGTCGATCGCGTCCAAAACAGCGATGTCTCGACTGCCGTGACCGTGCTGCGCAACGGTACGTCCATGAGTGCGGTCGAGACCATCGCCCAGGTCGGGCGCGACATGCGGGCAGAAGAAGATCGCCTGTTCAGGGAGCGGACCGAGACCGCAGACCGGACCCAGAAGCTCGCCTCCTCCGTGACCATCGCCGGCTCGGGGATGGTTCTGGCCCTTGCCTTCGGCTCGGTTCTCCTGGTGCGCCAGTCCTCACGCGCCCGCGACCGGGCCGAGGCGCGCCTGCGCGACGCCAATCTCAACCTGGAGGCCACCGTCGACGAGCGCACGGCAGACCTGCGCGAGGCCAACAACGAGATCCAGCGCTTTGCCTATATCGTCAGCCACGATCTGCGCTCGCCGCTGGTGAACATCATGGGCTTTACCAGCGAGCTCGAGGAGCTCGGCAGCGACATTTTCCGCCGCATCGGCGGCCTCACCCATCCTGCGGCCGACGGACCGCCGCCGACGGCCGGGGAGATCGCGCTCGAAGGCCCCGACAAGCAGCTCTCGGCGGACTTTTCCGAAGCCCTCGGCTTCATCAAGTCCTCGATCGCGAAGATGGATCGCCTGATCTCGGCGATCCTCAACCTCACCCGCGAGGGCCGGCGCGAGTTCCAGCCGGAGAAGATCGACACGCGCGAGTTGATCGAAGCCATCGTGTCAACGCTGGCGCATCAGGCTTCCGAAGCCCGGGCTGAGATCCATGTCGAACCGCTGCCTGGCCTCGTAAGCGACCGCCTTGCACTGGAACAGATCTTCTCCAATCTGATCGACAACGGGATCAAGTATCTCAAGCCCGGTGTTCCCGGTGAGATCAGAATCCGGGGGCGCACCAAACTCGGATACGCTATCTTCGAAATCAGCGATAACGGCCGCGGAATCGATCCCAAGGACCACCAGCGGATTTTCGACCTGTTCCGCCGTGCGGGAACCCAGGACAAGCCCGGTCAGGGCATCGGCCTTGCGCATGTGCGTGCACTTGTGCGTCGCCTCGGCGGCACGATGTCGGTATCGTCGGAACTGAACACGGGCAGCACCTTCACGATCACGCTGCCCATCGCATGGAACGCCAGCAACCGGAACTCCGACCAATGACTCAGCCGGTCAGCATCATCATGATCGAGGACGACGAGGGGCACGCGCGGCTGATCGAGCGCAACATCCGCCGCTCCGGCGTGAACAACGAGATCATCCCCTTCGCCAACGGCACGGATGCGATGAAGCACCTGTTCGGTGCCGACGGCAGCGGCCTTGTGCAGAAGGGCAACGCACTCCTGATCCTGCTCGATCTCAACCTTCCCGACATGACCGGGATCGACATCCTGAAGCAGATCAAGGAAAACAAATATCTGAAGGCCTCGCCCGTGGTGGTGCTGACCACCACCGACGACTCCCACGAAATCAAGCGCTGCTACGAACTCGGCTGCAACGTCTACATCACCAAGCCCGTCAACTACGAGAATTTCGCCAACGCCATCCGGCAGCTCGGCCTGTTCTTCTCGGTCATCCAGGTCCCGCCCGCCGCCTCATGAACCAGCGCTCGCCAACATTGCTTTACATCGATGACGACGCAGCGCTCGCGCGCCTGGTCGATCTCGGCCTGACGCGGCGCGGCTACAAGGTCGTTCATGCCGCGAGCGGCGAAGAAGGCCTCGACCGCATCCGCCGCGCGGAGACCGAGGGCCGCATCGACGTCGTGGCGCTCGACCAGTACATGCCCGGTCTCGACGGGCTGGAGACGCTGGAACAGATCATGGCGATCGCGGGCGCGCCGCCCGTGGTGTTCGTGACGGCGTCTCAGGATTCCACCATCGCAGTGACGGCGCTGAAGGCCGGCGCGGCGGATTATCTGGTCAAGGACGTCAAGGGTGACTTCATTCCCCTGCTCCACGTCGCGGCCGACGGCGCGCTGCGCCAGGCCGAATTGCAGAAGGCGCGCGACGAAGCCGAAGCCGAGATTCACGCCTCGCGCGACCGCTACGCGGCGCTCGCCGCCGAACGCGAACTGCTGCTGCGCGAGGTCAACCACCGCGTCGGCAATTCGCTCCAGATCATCGCTTCGCTCCTGCATTTGCAGGCGAGCTCCGCCGCGCAGGACGAGGTCAAGGCGGCACTGACCAATGCGATGGGCCGCGTCGCCGCGGTCGCGCAGGTGCACCGCCGCCTCTACACCTCGCAGGACCTGAAGAGCGTGGTCCTGAACCAGTACCTGGATTCGCTGCTCGAGGACCTGCGCCGTTCGGCCGAAGGCGACCGGATGTCGCGCCTGACGGTGAAGGCCGAGCCGATCGAGATCGATCCGGATCGCGCGGTCGCGGTCGGCATCATCGTCAACGAGCTGGTCATGAACGCGGTGAAGTACGCCTATCCCGACGGCGCCGGCCCCATCCATGTCGAGCTGACCTCGCAGGGTGACGACCTCCTGCTGACAATCACCGACGACGGCGTCGGCGACAACGTCAAGGCCGATCCGCGCTCCACCGGCATGGGTCAGCGCATCGTCGCGGCCATGGCGACCAAGCTCGATGCCTCCGTCGAGCGCGATCCCGCGCATTCCGGAACCCGAATTCTCGTGAAGTTCCGCCGCGTTCCCGCAGAGCCCGATCGGGCGAGCAGCGCTGCGGCGAGCTGACCCGCAATTGCACGGGGCTTTCCCCCCGTCGCACACGCATCGCGATCCTGCTATTGTTGCGAGCCATGACTTCGCGCGATTCCGCCTCGTCTGAGATCACGCCGGCCGTGCTGCTGCGCGCCTACGCCTGCGGCATCTTTCCGATGGCCGAGAGCGCGGACGATCCGACCCTGTTCTGGGTCGAACCGGAGATGCGGGGCGTCATTCCGCTCGATGGTTTCCGCGTCGCCTCGCGCCTCGCACGAACCGTGCGCTCGGACGCCTTTCGCGTGACCGTCAACACCGCGTTCAAGGCCACGATCGCCGGCTGCGCCGCGCCGCAGGCCGGGCGAGAGGACACCTGGATCAACAAGAGGATCCGCGACCTCTACGGCGGCCTGTACGAACTCGGCCATTGCCACAGCGTCGAGGCCTGGCAGGGCGACGACCTCGTCGGCGGGCTTTACGGCGTGAGCCTGGGACGGGCCTTCTTCGGCGAGAGCATGTTCCACACCGCGCGCGATGCCTCGAAAGTCGCGCTGGTGCATCTGGTCGCGCGGCTCATTCACGGCGGCTTCGAGCTGCTCGACACGCAATATGTCACCGCGCACCTGAAGAGCTTCGGCGCAGCCGAGATTTCGCGGCGGCGCTACACCGCGCTGCTCGACAAGGCACTCGTCGGCGAGCCCGGCGATTTCCTGAAGCTCTCCGCCGGCGAAGCGATCCCGGGCGCACGCGCACTCGAGATCATTGCCTCGCGGCAATAAGCAGAGATCTTACCGGCCAAGCCCGGGGATACCGAAGAGACCCGGCTGCTGCTGTGGCGGCGGCGGAGGAGGAGGAGCCGGTTGCTGCTGCGGCGGCGGCAACGGCTGCGGCGGACGCTGCTGCACGGCCTGCTTCGGAGCGGCTTTCTTTTGCGCCGTTGGCGGCGGCGGAGGTGCGGGCTTGGTCGCCGGATCCGGTGCCGCGGTCGCAATCGTCTGCTGCGGCTCTTTGCAGTCGGTGAGCCAGATATCGTAGATCGGATGCTCGACGCCGTGCAGTCCGGGGCTCGCGGCGTACATCCAGCCCGAGAAGATCCGCTTCACCTCGCCCTGCAAGGTGATCTCGTCGACCTCGACGAAGGCGTCGGTATTGGCGGCCTCGGTCGCCGGCCGCGTGTAGCAGGCGTCGGTTTTGACGCGCAACGCGCCGAACTGGACGGTCTCGCCGATATCCTCGTCGAAATTGATGATGCGCCCGGTGATCTTGTCGAGGCCGGAGAAGGTCGCCTTCTTGTTCACGATCTTCTGGGCTGGCGGCTCGGTCACGACCTCATCGCCTGGCTGGAGGCTCGCCGGCGTCTGCGGCACGGCGCCCGGCCCGCCCTTCTGCTGCGGCTGGCGCTGACCCGGCGCACCCGGCTGTGGGGCGGCTTGCGGATTCGGCGGCGCGACCACGACGGACGGCGGGGCGACGGTCGAGCCCGGCGGCGGCGCCAGGGGTTGGGTTTCGACCGGCCCCGGCATGGCATTACCCTGCCGGCCCGGCGGAGGCGCCATCGGGCGCGACGGCAGCACGCGGCCCTGCGGCGGCAGCTCGGGGACCTCTTCGTCGTCGTCCGGGATCTGCGGCTGCGGCTGGCCGCGCGGAATGCTCCCCGGCGGCCGCGGCGGCGGATCGGAAAAGATCGTGCCGATCTGCGCCTGTGCGGGCGTCGCAACCGTCAATGCGGTGGCGGCCAAAAGCGCCGCAAGACCTGTCAGGGTAAGGGTTCGAAACATCTCGCGCGGCTTCAACAGCGAATCGGGCTTGTTGGACATTCTACAGGGGATACCGCCGCTCGCAGGCCATCCGGTTAACACGGGGAATACGGCGGGGAAAGGGCGGCATTCCTGCCCTGCCCGCAGCCGGCTGGCCAGGCCGGCGGCCGGATGGGATAGTCGGAGGGCCCTTCCCGGGGCCGAGGCGGGCATTGCCCCCGAGAACGACGTCCAATCATAACCAGAAACCTGAGGTCGCTCCCCCCATGCCCGTTGTGCTCGATCCCGATGCCGCCGCCGTCTACAAGGCCTTTCAGGAGGCCGGCCGCCCCGCCTACGAGACCCTGACCGCAGCGGAAGCGCGCGCTTACTACGCGCAGGCCCGCTTTGCGACCAATCCTGAAGCACCCGAGCTTGCGCGCGTCGCGTCGCTGTCGATCCCGGCGCCACATGGCGCGATTCCGGCGCGCATCTATGTGCCGAAGGAAGCGCGGCAGCACGACGGATTATCGCCGGCACTGGTGTTCTTCCACGGTGGCGGCTGGGTCATCGGCGATCTCGACTCCCACGACGTTGTCTGCCGCAAGCTCGCCGTCGAGGGCGCACTGATCGTGATCTCGATCGACTACCGCCTCGCGCCGGAACACAAGTTTCCCGCCGCAGCCGATGACGCGATCGCCGCTACCAAATGGATCGCCGCGAATGCGCGCGAACTCGGCATCGACGCCTCGCGCCTCTCAATTGGCGGCGACAGCGCCGGCGGCAATCTCGCAGCTGTCGTTACGCTTGTGGCACGCGACGACGATGGTCCCGCCATCGCAGGCCAGGTCCTGATCTATCCGGCGGTCGATTTCGCCATGACGCATGGCTCCCACAGCGAGCCCGAGACCAGCGTACTGCTGACGCATTCGGTGATCCGCTGGTTCCGCGACCACTATCTCGACGGCGCCGCCGACATCCGCGACTGGCGTGCCTCGCCGGCGCGCGCGGCGAGCCTTGCCGGCCTGCCGCCGGCCTATGTGCTGACCGCCGGCGCCGACCCCCTGCGCGACGAAGGCGATGAATATGCCGCACGTCTCGAGCAGGCCGGCGTGCCCGTCACCTACAAACATTATCCCGGCCAGTTCCACGGCTTCTTCACGATGGGCAAATTGTTGCAGCAGGCCAACGTCGCGGTGAGCGAGATCGGCGCGTGGCTGAAAGGCTTGGGCTAGCTCGAACCCCGTAGCCCGCATGAGCGATAGCGAACATGCGGGACCGCTCTCACCGCACGGAAATACCTGTCCCGGATATCGCTGCGCTCATCCGCGCTACTAAACGCCAATGACGCCCTGATCGAGATGCCTTCCGTTCCTCAAACCATCTTTGCCATTCCCCTGCGCGGGCTCACATGGATCGGTGACCAGGGCACGCGCGCGGTGGCAGCGGTCGTGTTCATCGCGGTAGCCGTGCCGCCGATCGGCGCGCTGCTGCGTCCCTATCTCACCGTGGCGATCGTCTGCCTGCTCTGCATCTCATTCATGCGCGTCGATCTGGCCGCGCTGTACGGCCACCTTCGCCGTCCAGGACTGGTCGCGGCCGCCACCGCCTGGACCACGCTCGGCGTACCCTTGATCGTCGGGCTGATCGCCTGGGCGACCGGCTTCGACAATCACTCGCCCGGCCTGTTCCTCGGACTGATGCTGCAGGGCATGGCCTCGCCGATGATGGCATCTCCCGCGCTCGCCGCGATGATGGGCCTCGATGCCACGCTGGTGCTGATTACGCTCGTGACCTCGACAGCGCTCGTGCCGTTTACCGCCTCGCTATTCGCCGGCCTCTTTCTCGGTGCCAAGCTCAGCCTCACGCCGCTTGCGCTCGGCCTCAAGCTACTAGGCCTGCTGGCAGGCTCGCTGCTGGGCGCGACCATCATCCGACGCGTCGTCGGCGCGGAGGCGATCCAACGCCACAAGCGGCCGATCGACGGCATCAACATCATCATCCTCCTGGCATTTGCGTCCGCGGTCATGGGGGACGTGGCCCATGACGTGCTGACCGACCCGGTCTTCACGATCGGCGTAGCGCTGATGGCATTTGCGATCTATTTCGCACTGCTGGCGGTGACGACGCTGATCTTCCGCCGCATCGGCTATGAGCGCGCGCTGGCGCTCGGACTGATGGTGTCACAGCGCAATCTGGGCCTGATGCTGGCTGCGACCGCCGGCGCGCTGCCGCCCACCACCTGGCTCTATTTCGCGCTCACCCAGTTTCCGCTCCATCTCACCCCCTACATGCTGACACCGATCGCGCGCCGTCTGATGGCGCGCAACGGCGGCCCCGGCA
>JAEWFG010000179.1 GCA_023388935.1 Pseudomonadota bacterium
CCTCCCCAAACAGAAGTGCCGCGATAGACATCACACGATCTCCTGATTCTGGAATCCCCAAAGCCCCGTCCGAGTCAATTCGTCGCGCCAGATATGTGCATGCCCTAGTGCGTGCGCAGGGACGACAGCGTGTTTGTTGCGAGAGCATCGCACCCATGACGTCCATGTGGTTGACCGGCGAGTCTGTTATCGTCACGCTGACTACCCTCCCATTCTAACCGTCACCTCACCCGATGCTCACCGTCACCAGCCTCTGGATTCCCTTCACCGTCATCGCCGCGCTCGGGCAGGTCGCGCGCAATGCGATGCAGCGATCGCTCACCAAGCCGCTGGGGACCTGGGGCGCGACCAATATCCGCTTCCTGTTCGGCTTCCCGTTCTCGCTGCTGTTCCTCGGGCTGGTGCTGGTCGCTTCCGGCGATCACCTCAGCATGCCGCCATCGGCGTTCTGGCCGTGGCTGCTGCTCGGCGCGCTCAGCCAGATCGTCGCGACGGGCCTGATGTTGCTCGCCATGAACGACCGTTCCTTCGTGGTGACGACGGCTTACCTGAAGACCGAGGCGATCCAGACCGCGATCTTCGGCTTCGTCTTCCTCGGCGATCATCTGACCTGGCTGAAGGTGCTGGCGATCGTGATCGCGACCGTCGGCGTCGTCATCACGGCGCTGCGGCCCGGTGGCGAGAAGAGCTTTGCCGAGTTGAGGCCGACCATCACGGGGCTCGTCGCCGCGGCGGCATTCGCGCTCTCGGCGGTCGGCTTCCGCGGCGCCATCATCACGGTGCCGAACGTGTCTTTCGTGACGGCCGCGTCCTTCACCCTGGTGCTCGGCCTGTTCGTGCAGACGCTGGTGCTGACGATTTACCTGCTCTGGCGTGCGCCAAAGGTGCTTCAGTCGATCCTGGGGCTATGGAAGCCGTCGCTGCTCGCGGGCTTCATGGGCGCCTTCGCATCGCAATTCTGGTTCCTGGCATTCGCGCTGACGGCCGCCGCCAATGTCCGCACGCTGGCTTTGATCGAGGTGCTGTTCGCGCAAGCCGTGGCGTACTACTCGTTCAAGCAGCCGATCGCGCCGCGCGAGATCTTCGGCATCGTGCTGATCGTGGTCGGCGTGGCGCTGCTGGTGGGGGCGTAGTCAAGCCTTCAGCCGCCGTCATGGCCGGGTCAAGCCCGGTCGTGACGACAAGCGCACGTCAGTTCCGGTCTTCCGGCAGCGTCGGCAGCGGCGTGACCTCGATGCCTTCGTCGATCAGGGACTTTGCCTCGTCGGGCGAAGCCTCGCCGTAGATCGGCCGGTGCTCCTTGTCGCCGTAATGCATCGCGCGGGCTTCGTTCGCAAAACGCTCGCCGACATTGTCGGCGTTCTTGACGATGTGATCGCGCAGCTCCTTGAGCTTGGCGCGGAGCTCACGCTCCTGCGCCATCATCAGCGAGGTCGATCCTGATGTCGCAGCCTCGGGCGCGGCGGTCGTGGCCGGTTCCGGCGGGGGCGTTGCGCGCCCGCGCCCCTTCTTGCCGACGATCCGCGGCGCCATGATCGCCTTGTCGACTTTGGCCGAGCCGCAGATCGGGCAGGTCACGAGCTTGCGCTTCACCTGCGAATCATAGGCCGACGAGCTCTGGAACCAGCTTTCGAATTCGTGGTTCTGGTCGCAGTGAAGCGCATAGCGGATCATGCCGATCCTCGCACAAGGTGCAGATGGTCCGGCCCTGCCTTGGGGTCAGCGACGCCGAAGCGGCGGCCATGCTGGAGCGATGGGATCGCCCGCCGCGCCGTCTCGACCTTGGCCGGATCGATCTTGGCCATGATGATGCCGAGCTCGACATCGCCCTCGGCGAGGATCTCGCCCCAGGGATCGATGATCAATGAGTGGCCATAGGTCTCGCGCTTGTTCTCGTGCAGGCCGGCCTGCGCCGCAGCAAAGATGAAGCAGCCGGTCTCGATCGCGCGCGCACGCAGCAGCACGTGCCAATGCGCCTCGCCGGTCTTGCGGGTGAACGCCGACGGCACCGTGATGAAATATGCGCCGCTCTCGGCCAGCGCACGGTAGAGCGAGGGGAAGCGTACGTCGTAGCAGATCGTCAGCCCGACGCGGCCCCAGGGCAGGTCGGAGATAACGGCCGTCTCGCCCGGCTGGTAATTCGCGGACTCGCGATAGCTCTCGCCGTCCGGCAGCTCGATGTCGAACATGTGGATCTTGTCGTAGCTCGCGAGCACATTGCCCTCGGGCCCGATCAGAAACGAGCGGTTGACCGCCTTCTCCGGCGAGAATCGCAGCGCCAGCGAGCCGACATGGATGTGGATATTCAGTTCCGCCGCGAGCGCCCGGTAAGCCCTGAGCGATGTGTCGTGCTCTTCGCTCTGGAGGTGCTCGAACAGCGCCTTGCGGTTCAGCTGCATCATGTTGCTGACTTCGGGCGTCTGCACGTAGTCGGCGCCATTTGCCGCAGCCTGCCGGATCAGCCTCGTGGCCTGCTCGAGGCTCGGCTCGGGCATTAGGCCGGTGCGCATCTGCACCATGGCTGCGGTGAAGGTTCGATTCTCGCTCATGACACAGCCTTCACGCTGTCGAGCATGGCGTCGAGCTTGCCTTCGCGATCGAGCGCGTAGAGGTCGTCGCAGCCACCAATATGGTTTCCGCCGATCCAGATCTGCGGGAAGGTCGAGCCCTCGCCGGCGCGCTCATACATCTCCTCGCGCCAGGACGGGTTTCTGGCGACGTCGAATTCCGTGAAGGTCGCCTTCTTGCGGTTCAGCAGCGACCTGGCGGCGGAACAATAGCCGCAACCCGGCCTCGTGTAGATCTCGACAGCAGTCATGGCGTGCGGCGCTTTCGTGTCATGAATTCATTGAACTATATGGGACGGGGGCCGCTCTCGACAACCCGGGCGAAGACCAGCACGTCGACCTGGGCCGCCTTGGCGCGCAGCAAGGCCCTTGCGCAGGCATCCAGCGTCGCACCTGAGGTCAGGACATCGTCGATCAGGACGATGCGGCGGCCCTGGATTTCGGCCTGACGGTCGGAGGATACCTGAAATGCGCCCTGCACATTGGTGGCGCGCTGGGTCCGCGACAAGCCGATCTGCTGCTCGGTCGCGCGGACCCGGCGCAGCGCCTCGCTCCGTACTTTCACCCCGCTCTGCCGCTCGATGACACGCGCCAGCGCTCCGGACTGGTTGTAGCGGCGCCGCCAGGCCCGCCGCCAATGCAGTGGAACGGGGATCAGCATGTCGGCGCCGGCGAGCAACTCGCCGCCTGCACGCGCCATCCACCGGCCCATGGCCGGCGCGAGATCGGTGCGGTCCTGGTATTTCAGCGCATGCACCAGCGTGCGCGCGACGTCGTCATAGCGCACCGCCGCGCGTGCCCGCTGGTAGGCCGGCGGGCTCGCGATCGCTTCCATCGACAGCATGTCCGGGCCGGGATCGTAGACGAAGGGGATGCCAAGCCGCGGGCAATAGGGCCGTTCGATGAACGACAGCCGCGCCCAGCAGGCCGCGCAAACGCCCTCGCCATCGACCGGCTCGCGGCAGGACACGCACAGCGTCGGCAGCGCGATGTCGAGCGCGAGTCGCGCCGCGCGCGATAGCACGTGGCGGCCGGCCGTCCATGCCGCACGCAGGGGCGCGGAGATCGAACGGGCGGGGGCGGCGTTGGCTTCCATGGGGAGAGGCTAGCGTTCCACGGCAATCCGCTCAAGCCACGCTCTCGTGCCCCGGACGCAGCGCCACTTCGGCGGTGCGCTGCAGAGCCGGGGCCCATCCTACTGCATCGTACGGTGTTGCTTTCTGGGTCCCGGCTCTGCGGAGCGTCACCGTAGCGCGTCAGAGACGTGCGTAAACGCGCTGGTGGTGCCGCACCGCGTCCGGGACACGAGAGAGGCGATTGCCAGAACGGTCGTGATCGGCGTAACCAGCGGCATGGCTCAGAACCCGCAGACCCCGCCCGCCTTGTTCGATCGCGCATTGCTGCATGCGCGGCAACGGCGCGCGCAGGCGCGGGGCGAGGTGACCTTCCTGCTCGACCGGGTTGCGGAGGACATGTCCGACCGGCTGGCCGCGGTGATGCGGGAGTTTCACGCACCGGCCGATCTCTGGACGCCCGGCGAGGGTCTCGCGACGTTGCGCGCGCGGCTGCCGTCGATCGAGCGGATCGCGCTCGATGCGGCGGGTGCGGAAACGCTGCCATTCGCGCCGGAGAGCCTCGACCTCGTCGTTTCGGCGTTGGCGCTGCAATTCGTCAACGATCTGCCGGGTGTGCTCGCTCAGGTTCGCCGCGCGCTCAGGCCGGACGGACTGCTGCTCGCCGCGATGATCGGCGGTGACAGCCTGACCGAGTTGCGCCAGGCCTTCGCCACCGCCGAGGCCGAATGCGAGGGCGGTGTTTCGCCGCGCGTGGCGCCTTTCGCGGATTTGCGCGACATCGGTGCGCTGTTACAGCGGGCAGGCTTTGCGCTGCCGGTCACCGATGTCGACCGCGTCGTGGTGCGCTACGCCAATGCGTTCGCGCTGATGCAGGATCTCCGCCGTATGGGCGCGGCCAATGTGCTGATCGAACGGCGTCGCACACCGAGCCGGCGCGCAACGCTGCTGCGGATGGCCGAAATCTACGCCGAACGCTTTGCCGACGCCGACGGCCGCATCCGTGCGACGTTCGACATCATCTGGCTCTCTGGCTGGGCGCCGCATGCGAGCCAGCAGCAACCGCTCAAGCCGGGGTCGGCGAAAGCGAGCCTGGCAGAGGCGGTGAAGAAGGCGGGGAAGACGTGATCCTCATGGTGAGGAGGCGCGCCAGCGCCGTCTCGAACCATGTAAGGCCCCACTCTTGCCGTGCGGCCATCCTTCGAGACGCGCGTTCCGCGCTCCTCAGGATGAGGTCCCAACTCACATCAACAAATCAATCAAATGCGGGATCAGCGGAATGTCCGCCGGCGGCATCGGATAGTCGCGCAGCTTGTTGGCGCGGACCCAGGCGAGGTTCTGGCCTTCGCGCGCCGTGACGAGGCCTTCCCAGCGTCGGCAGATGTAGAGCGGCATCAAGAGGTGGAAGGTCTCGTAGCCGTAGCTCGCAAAAGTCAGCGGAGCGAGGCAGGGCTCGGCGACGGTGATGCCGAGCTCCTCGAAGAGCTCGCGGATCAGGCTCTGCTCCGGCCGTTCGCCGGGCTCGAGCTTGCCGCCGGGAAATTCCCAGAGCCCGGCCAACGCCTTGCCCTCGGGGCGCTGCGCGATCAGGACGCGCTTGTCGGCGTCGACAAGTGCGCACGCCACCACCAGTGTCAGTTTGAGATCGGCCATGCCTGAATTGTCGCTCGCTTAAGATGATCCGCAACGGTTCGTTAACCCCGTTCGGTCCGTGTTTCTACGGTCCCCATAAGTCATATTTAATCAACGGTTCCTAGCGTGGAAACGGTCAAACCACTTTGGGCCCGATCCATGCGCGCTACGTTTCGCACCATCATCCGCCGGTTCGTCCGCGACCAGCGCGGCAATATCGCGATGATCTTCACGCTCGCCTGCGTCCCCCTGATCACGGTGGTCGGCTGCGCAGTCGATTACTCCCGCGCGACGCAGATGCAGTCCAAACTCCTGGCCGCGGCCGATGCGGCCAGCGTCGGCTCGATCGCGAAGGCTTCGCCGGCGTTTGCCGCGGCGGGCTCGATGATCTCGGACGGGCCGATCCCCGTCGGCGTCACCGACGCCCAGAACATTTTCAATGCCAACGTTGCCAATCTGACCGGCTATACGCTCAACAGCGTCACGCCGACCGTGGTCAAGAGCGGTTCGACCGTCACCTCGACCGTTGCGTTCAGCGGCACCATCGACACCATGTTCCTCGGCGTGATCGGCAAGACGGCGCTGGCGGTGACCGGCACGTCGACCTCGACGGCCAACATGCCGCTCTATGCCGACTTCTACCTCCTGATGGACAATTCGCCGTCGATGGGCGTGGCGGCGACGCCGACGGACGTCACCACCATGGTCAACAACACGTCGGACAAATGCGCCTTCGCCTGCCACGACTACAACGACGCCAACAACTACTACAATCTCGCCAAGAAGCTCGGCGTGACGACGCGGATCGACGTGCTGCGCAGCGCGACCCAGTCGCTGATGGACACGGCCGCGGCGACCCAGACCTATTCGAATCAGTTCCGCATGGCGATCTACGATTTCGGCGCGTCGTCGAAGACCATCGGCCTGCGCGCGCTGTTCTCGCTGTCGGCGAGCCTGTCGAGCGCCAAGACGGCGGCCGGCGGCATCGACCTGATGGGCGTCTACGGCAACAATGATGCCTACACCGCCGACAAGGACACGCCGTTCAGCACGGTCTTTCCGGCGGTCAACAACGTGATCACTGCGCCCGGAGCCGGGACGCCGGCGGCGCCGATGAAATATCTGTTCTTCGTCTCGGACGGCGTCGCCGACGAGTACAACACCGGCTGCGCCAAGCCGACGGTGAGCGGCGGGCGCTGCCAGTCTCCGATCGACGTCTCGCTCTGCACCACCATCAAGAACCGCGGCATCAAGATCGCGGTGCTCTACACCACCTATCTGCAACTCCCGACCAATTCCTGGTACATGAGCTACATCGACCCCTTCAACAAGGGACCGTTCGGGCCGTCGCCGAACAGCGAGATCGCGAAGAACATGCAGAGCTGCGCGTCGCCGGGGCTGTATTTCGAGGTGAGCCCGACGCAGGGCATCTCGGACGCGATGAACGCGCTGTTCAGGAAGGCGGTCGCAGACGCGCGGATCTCGGGGTGAGGCTGACCAAAGCTCTCTCGCCGTCATCCTGAGGCGGCCGCTTCTTCGCGGCCCTCGAAGGACGACGGCCCAACTCTCTCCGCTCGGCGGCAGCGGGCCGTTCATCCTTCGACGCTCGCTTCGCGAGCACCTCAGGATGACGGAGGGAGTGTGATTGGGCTTACGACCTGTAATCCCCATTGATCGCGACATACTCCTTGGTGAGGTCGCAGGTCAGCACGCGGTCGCGGCCCTTGCCGAGGCCGAGCGAGACCTTGATCGCGATCTCGGGCGCCTTCATCGCTTCCGACACCTGCGCCTCGTCATAGGACGGATCGCGCGCGCCGCTCTTGGCGACGCGGATGCCGTTGAAGGAGATCGAGAGCTTGTCGCGATCGGCCGGCTCGCCGGCCTTGCCGACCGCCATCACCACGCGACCCCAATTGGCGTCCTCGCCGGCGATTGCGGTCTTGACCAACGGCGAGTTCGCGATCGACATCGCGATCTTGCGCGCCGAGGCCTTGGTCTTGGCACCCTCGACGGTGATCTCGACCAGCTTGCGTGCGCCTTCGCCGTCACGGGCGACCTGCTCGGCGAGATTGGCGAGCACCTGGTTGAATGCCTTGACGAAGGTCTTCAGGCGCGGATCGCTGGCACGGCTGATCTTTGGCGCGCCGTGCGCGGCGGCGGCGCCCGTCGCGAAGGCGAGCAGGGTATCCGAAGTCGAGGTGTCGCCGTCGATCGTCACCGCGTTGAAAGTGTCTTCGACACCGCTCTTGAGCAGCGCCTGGAGCGCGGCGGGCGCGATCGGCGCGTCGGTGAAGATGAAGGACAGCATCGTCGCCATGTCGGGCGCGATCATGCCGGCGCCCTTGGCCATGCCGTTGATGGTGACCTTGGCCTTGCCGAGCTTGACCGTCGCGGTCGCGACCTTCGGAAAGGTGTCGGTGGTCATGATCGCCTTGGCCGCGGCGAGATAGTCGCCGGGCTCGGCAGCCTCGGCCAGCCGGCCGAGCACGCCGTCGAACTTGGTCGCATCCAGCGGCTCACCGATCACGCCGGTCGACGCCAGGAAGATTTCGCCCTCGCTGCAGCCGACGGCCTTGGCCGCGATCTTCGCGGTCAGCGCGGTGGAGGCGCGGCCGGTCTTGCCGGTGAAGGCATTGGCATTGCCGGAATTGACCACCAGCGCGCGCGCCTTGCCGCCCTTCAGCTTGGCGCGGCACCATTCCACCGGCGCGGACGGGCATTTCGACCTGGTGAAGACGCCTGCAACAGCGGTTCCCTTGTCCATCACCGCCAGCAGCACGTCGGTGCGGTTCTTGTAGCGGATGCCGGCCTCGGCCGTCGCGAGACGGACGCCCGCGATCACGGGCATGTCGGGAACGTGTTTCGGGGCGAGCGGGGAGACGGTTGAGGACATCGCGGGGCGCCTTGATGGGGTCTGGATATGCAGATGGCCGGGCGATGCCCGGCCATTGCGATGTTAGATACTATCGGCGTCCGTGAAGTGACAGCGAATTCTTACTTCTTCGCCGGAGGAGCCATCTTGCTGTCGGACGGCTTGGCCGCGTCGGCCGGCTTCGCGTCCGGCTTGGCATCCGGCTTGGCGGCATCAGCCGCCGGCTGGTCCAGACGTTCGACCTTGGCCTCGGCACGCAGCTTGGAGACATAGTCCGCCTGGGCCTTGCGGGTGACGTAGTTCTCGATCTGGGCCTTGACCTGATCGAAATCCGGCGCCTTGCGGTTGCGCTTTTCCTCGACCTTGATGATGTGCCAGCCGAACTGCGACTTCACGGGGTCGGAGATCTTGCCCGGCTCGAGCGAGAAGGCCACCGCCGAGAATTCCGGCACCATCTGCTCCTTGGTGAAGAAGCCGAGGTCGCCGCCATCGGCAGAACCCGGATCCTTGGACTTCTTCTTGGCGAGCTCGGCGAAATCGGCGCCCTTGTCGAGCTCGGCCTTCACCGCCTTGGCCTCGTCCTCGGTCTCGACCAGGATGTGGCGGGCGCGCACTTCCTGCTCGCCGGTGATCTGCTTGGAGGCCTCTTCATAGACCTTCTTCATGGCGTCGGGGGTGGTGGCGGCCTTGCCCTCGTTGGCGAGCAGGCTGTCCATCAGCAGCCGGTTGCGGGCGAACGCCAGGCGCTTCTTGAACTCCTCGCTGTCGGCGACCTTCTTGTCCTCGGCAGCCTTGGAGACGATCTTCATGTCGATCAGGAAGGACAGGACGTTTTCGTCCTTGGTCGCCGGGTCCATCTGGGCGAGGCTCGGCCCGAGTTCCTCCTCGGCCATGGCGACGTCGCTCTTCTTGATCTCCGCGCCATTGACCTTGGCCAGCACCGGATCGTCAGCCGCCCGGAGCGGACCCGCGAACGCCAGGGTCAGCGCCAAGGCCAAGCCTCCGACCAGGGCGGACGCATGGCGGAAACGCTGGCCAGTGGTTACCGGGATCGAGGTGGTCATGGAAAATCCTTTTGTTGAAGCAGGGGGCTGCTCGAGCGGGGCGGACACTCGCCCAATTCAGGGGGGCTTGGCAACGCGAAAAGTCTGTCAAAATGATGAATTAGCCGCAAGGTGGCCGCCGTTGACAAGGCTTGGGGCCGGCCATATCTCTGCCCGGTCGCGTCCATGGCGATGGCGTTTATTTTGCTGCGTTTTTGGCCGTTGAACCCTGACTTGCTCAATTCCCACCCATATGGCGGATGACCCCCGCAGTCGGGCACTGACACCACAAGGCGTCACGGTGAGTTGAAGGCAAGCGGGTGACAACCTCTTGGCTGCAACGCGGTTAATTCGCGAACACAGGAACTAGGCATGATCGGCGCGCTCGCCCGCAAGTTTTTCGGCTCCGCCAACGACCGGCGGGTGAAGGGATACCAATCCCGCGTCAACGCGATCAACGCGCTGGAGGGAGAGGTCTCGAAACTCTCCGACGAGGCGCTCAAGGCCCGCACCGCCGATTTCAAGAAGCAGCTCGCCGAGGGCAAGACGCTGGACGACATCCTGGTGCCCGCCTTCGCCACCGTGCGCGAGGCCGCCAAGCGTACGCTCGGCCAGCGCCATTTCGACGTCCAGCTGATCGGCGGCATGGTGCTGCACGAGGGCGACATCGCCGAGATGAAGACCGGCGAAGGCAAGACGCTGGTCGCAACGCTTGCGGTCTATCTCAACGCCCTCGCCGGCAAGGGCGTCCACGTCGTCACCGTCAACGACTACCTCGCCCGCCGCGACTCCGGCTGGATGGGCCAGATCTACAGCTTCCTCGGCCTGACCACCGGCGTGATCGTCCATGGCCTTGACGATGCCGAGCGCAAGGCCGCCTATGCCTGCGACATCACCTACGGCACCAACAACGAATACGGCTTCGACTATCTGCGCGACAACATGAAGTACCGGCTCGAGGACATGGTCCAGCGGCCGCACTTCTTCGCCATCGTCGACGAAGTCGACTCGATCCTGATCGACGAAGCGCGCACGCCGCTGATCATCTCCGGCCCGCTCGACGACCGCTCCGACTTCTACAACACCATCGACGGCTTCCTGCCCAAGCTCGACAAGTCCGACTACGAGGTCGACGAGAAGCAGCGCACGGTGACGCTGACCGAAGGCGGCATGGAGAAGATCGAGACGCTGCTGCGGGATGCCGGCCAGCTCAAGGGCGATTCGCTTTACGACGTCGAGAACGTCTCCGTCGTGCACCATATCAACCAGGCGCTGCGCGCCCACACGCTGTTTACCCGCGACAAGGACTACATCGTCCGCGACGACGAGGTCGTCATCATCGACGAGTTCACCGGACGCATGATGCCGGGCCGGCGCTATTCGGAAGGCCTGCACCAGGCGCTCGAGGCCAAGGAGCACGTCCAGGTCCAGCCCGAGAACCAGACGCTGGCCTCGATCACCTTCCAGAATTACTTCCGCATGTACGAGAAGCTTGCGGGCATGACCGGCACGGCCGCGACTGAAGCGGACGAACTGTTCGACATCTACAAGCTCGAGGTCCTGGAGATCCCGACCAATCTGCCGATCTCGCGCCTCGACGAGGACGACGAGGTCTACCGCACGCAGAAGGAAAAATACGCCGCCATTCTCGCCGAGATCGAACGTGCCAATTCGCGGCTCCAGCCGGTACTGGTCGGCACGGCGTCGATCGAGAAGTCGGAAGTGCTTGCCGAATTCTTGAAGCAGAACGGCTACAAGCAGATCGATTTCGGCAAGGAGCACGCGCTCGACAAGCTCTATGCCGCGGCCCGCGCCGGCAAGCCGGCGAAGCTGTTTGCCGTGCTGAACGCGCGCTTCCACGAGCAGGAAGCCTATATCGTCGCGGAAGCCGGCGTGCCCGGCGCGATCACAATCGCGACCAACATGGCCGGCCGCGGCACCGACATCAAGCTCGGCGGCTCGCTGGATATGCGCATCCAGCAGGAGACTGCCGGGATCACCGATGAGGCCGAGAAGGCCAAGAAGATCGAACAGATCAAGGCCGACATCGAGCACTTCCGCGATATCGTGCTGAAGGCCGAGGAGACGGTGGAGATCGAGCCGGCGAAGGGTTCGAAGCCCGCCAAGACCGTGAAGAAGCCCGGCGGCCTCTACATCATAGGCTCCGAGCGTCACGAATCCCGCCGCATCGACAACCAGCTCCGCGGCCGTTCCGGCCGTCAGGGCGACCCCGGCCGCTCGAAATTCTTCCTGTCGCTGGAAGACGATCTGATGCGCATCTTCGGCTCGGATCGGCTCGATAGCATGCTGCAGCGTCTCGGCCTCAAGGAAGGCGAGGCCATCATCCATCCCTGGATCAACAAGGCTTTGGAGAAGGCTCAGCAGAAGGTCGAGGCGCGCAACTTCGACATCCGCAAGAACCTGCTCAAGTTCGACAACGTGCAGAACGACCAGCGCAAGGTGATCTTCGACCAGCGCGTCGAACTGATGAAGGACGAGAGCGTCGCCGAGACGGTCACCGACATGCGCCACGCCTTCATCGACGACCTCGTCGCCAAGCACGTGCCCGAGCATGCCTATGCCGAGCAGTGGGACGTCGCAGGTCTGAAGGAAGAGCTGAAGCGCGTGCTCGATCTCGACCTGCCGGTCGACGACTGGGCCAAGGAAGAGGGCATCGCCGACGAGGAGCTGCTGACGCGCATCGAGACCCGCGCCGACGAGCACATGGCGGCCAAGGTCGCGCAATGGGGTCCCGACGTGATGCGCTACGTCGAGAAGACGATCCTGTTGCAGACGCTCGACCATCTCTGGCGCGAGCATCTGATCATGCTCGACCATCTGCGCCAGGTCATCGGCCTGCGCGGCTACGGCCAGCGCGATCCCCTGCAGGAGTACAAGACCGAGGCCTTCAACCTCTTCCAGGAGATGAGCGCGCATTTGCGCGAGGCCGTCACTGCGCAGCTGATGCGGGTCGAGATCGTCCCGCCGGAGCAGGAAGCCCCGATGCTGCCCACGATGGAAGCGCACAAGTTCGACCCGAACACCGGCGAGGACGAAATGGCGCTCGCCAGCGTCACCCTCGCCCCGCAGCACACAGACGCAGCGTTGCGCGATCCGAAGAACCCCGCCAGCTGGGGCAAGGTCGGCCGCAACGAGGATTGCCCTTGCGGCTCAGGCAAGAAGTACAAGCACTGCCACGGACGGTATGCGTAGCTTTCTTCGCCTCTCCCGCCGGGGGGAGGCGGAAAGCGAGCTGGAAGCGCGGATTCCGGGCAAGGAGCTCTCCACGAACCGAATTCTTGTCATCTCCGCGACGATGACGAGATCTATTCTTTGCCTTGGGGCAAAGGCCGCACGATAGGCTCTCTCAACTAGCATCGAAGGCGAATATATTCTCAACTGGGGTGGACCCTTCGCTGGGCCAGCGCCTCCGAACGCTACCGCAAGAGGAGAGTGCTCTGGCAAGCACTCGTATTTTCCTCGCTTCCATTTCAATGCAAGCTGTCGCGATTCCGCGGCGCCTTCGCCGGTGCGTACTCCCGAAAGCGTCTTGCCGCTAAGGGCTGCGCAATAAGTCAAATGGTTGTGGATCGCCTCTGGCGAATCAGTGGGTTTCTTGTCCCCTAGGGGCCCTTATCCTCTGTCTGATTGATTGAAGATTCCAGTTGGACTATCTCAGGGGTTGAGCACCCGATCAGCCAGGGCATGTCGGAGGGAGGCATTGGGACAAAAACTGCTATTATTGTTCGTTCATGGACTCGGAGGAGACGAGACAACCTGGGGCCAATTCCCATCGCTTCTTAGGCAGGATCAGCAAGTATCAAATAGTATTGAGATCGCATTTTACGGCTACCCGACGAAACTGATCAGACTGCCGTGGACCAAACGGTCTAACCGTATCCAAGATCTTAGCAGAGCAATACGTACAGAGTTCGCTGCGCGGTTTCACTCCTACTCGAGTGTCATCATCGTTGCTCACAGCCTTGGGGGGCTCATCGCGCAGAAATTTATTATCGAGGAGTTGAAGGGGGGAGCCCCTCTGAAAGTTTCTGGTCTCATTTCATTTGCAGTTCCTTCCGCAGGGGCAGGAATTGCGAGTCTGGGAGACATACTTTCGTTTCGGCACTTCCAAGTTCGGCAGCTCAGGAAGCAATCTGAGGTGCTAGAGTCGATCAACAGCGATTGGAGGGCTTTGAACTGCAATGAAAAGCTCAAAGTCGTGCGAGTGTACGGAGGACAGGACAAAATCGTCCCTCAGGTGCCAAACTCCGAATATCAGAGTGAATTCATTGCTGACGAAGATCACAGTAGTATCGTCAAACCCAAGTCGAATAGGAGTACAGCCTATTTGATCGTACGGAACTTCGTACTTTCCCACATCGGCGTGAACGAACGCCCGCTCTTGCAATCGAAGAGCGTCGAAGTGCTGTTTGATGCGTATAGGTCCGAGTGCGAACCGTTCTATATTGAGCGCAGAGAAGACTTTCTTCTTAACGGTTATCTCTCGCGCCAAAATGTGTGGCTATTTGGGCCTAGTGGATTCGGAAAGACCGCGGCGCTAACGCGCTCCCTTATGCAAGGAGAGTCATTTCGCTTGGTTTCCCTCGGGCACTATTCTGGCTGCTCAGTGAGGGAGTTGTTTGTCGCTCTGTATGAGGAGCTGACGTCCACTCAAGATCAGGCGCCTCTTCTGGATAGTTGGCCGAAATTGATTCAAGCGATAGCGGAAGAGATGAACAATCTCTGCAATGCCGGTGTTAGGTGGATTTTTGTAGAAGAAATGCCGATCGGAGATCCGTATGATTTGGCCGACTTTCTCAGTCGCCTCTCGTCCCTTCTTATCTTGCATAGTAAGTCTCGATCCGGTCAATCGGTCGCATTCGCCTTTTCGTCCATCAATGATCCAACCTCGGAACTAAGAGATTTGCAGCGTGTCTCGCAAATCCTAAAGGTAATCAAATTCGCGGAGTGGCGTAGGAGTGATATCGAAAAACTACTGCAAATGATTTTAGCAGAGTTGAGCATACAATTTTCTGAGGCGGACCAAGCGGAGATCCTTGCGGCTGCGCGCATGTCGCCCCGGTTTATCAAGGTTTTTTTTGGAAATTACCTCAGCCTCTTGCCAATGATGACTGAACCGCGAGCCGCCCTAGATGAGGCATTGACAAGCACTAAGCTCGAGGTGTTTCGATGAGCCGCATTTTGCAGCCCGTTACGATCATTCCAGGTGAGCTGTACGTAGAGAGAGCCGCAGATCGCCAACTACGTGGCATTGTGGAGGGGATGGGTAGGCCCGGCTATGTCTTAGTAGCTCGGCAGATGGGTAAGACCAATCTGTTGCTAAATGCCAGGCGCACATTGGAGCGACCTGACTTTCTATTCGTATATGTAGATTTATCCACAAGACTGGAGTCGTTGGAGCAGTATTTCGCTCTGTTGCTAAACACGGCTCACGCAGTTCATCCACAGCTATTCAATAGCTTGAGTACGCCGAACTTTCCCCGCGACGACTATTCTGCCGCGACGTTCGACGGAATTCTTAGGGGTATCCTCAGAGATTACCGTGGTAAGCTTGCGTTCATTCTCGATGAAATTGATTCGCTCGCGAACTATAGTTTCTCCGATCGTGTCTTTTCGCACATTCGGAGCATGTATTTCTCTCGTGCGAATTTTCCTGACTACGGCAGGGTGACTTACATCTTGTCGGGCGTCGCTGAGCCTTCAGAGCTAATCAAAGATAAGAATGTCTCGCCATTTAACATTGGCCAAAAGATATTTCTTAATGATTTTAGTGAGCAGGAGTTTGGATACTTTCTTCAGAAGGCCAAGTTGCACGTAAGCCGCGAGGTTGCTGACCGCATATTCTATTGGGCGGGAGGAAATCCTCGTATCACTTGGGAAATATGCTCTGAGGTGGAGGCGCTCCTTGAAGCTAGGTCAGTAACTGCAGCTGATGTGGATGAAATAACATCGAGCCTGTACGTCACGGCCTTCGACCGGGCTCCGGTCGACCATATTCGTACCCTTGCGCAGACCGACCGCGAGATACGAGCTGCGATTAGAAGTTTGCGTTCCGGACATGTCTCCGAAATATCAGACAAGGTAAGGAGCAAGCTGTATCTCGCAGGTATCACCCGTATGCAGTCAGAGGGGGCTAGTGGCACGACATTGAAGATAAAGAACAAGGTTGTCGATGTTGCTTTGTCAGAACGTTGGCTGCAAGACGTCGAGCGACAGTCGAGAAGTATCCTGCAGTTGGCCCGCGAGAACTACGAAGAGAATCTTCACGAACCGGCTGTAGCCTTCTTCGAAGAATATCTAAATGATCATGAGATCGAGCCCGGCAGTACCGATGCCTATAGGCTCGCGGTCTCGTATTTTAGTACCCGGCGTTACGAAAGGGCCATCGATTGGTTGGCGGCCTACGCTGAACGAAGCGATTCGGTCGAAATACGGTCTGACGCCTTCTACATGATGGGACGATCCCACTTGGCGTTAGGAAGCTTTGATGCTGCGGCAGGAGCATTTCGTACTGTCATCCAGTTGGGCTCGACGCCTCTTGTTCCAATGGCGAAGGGTTTGCTCGCTTCTAGCTTGATTCAAGTGGATCCCAAGGGGAATGCGGCTGAGGTGCGCGAACTGTGTGAGAGTTCGCTTCAGCTTTCTGAGAACCTGAAAGCTGACCAGGCCTCCAACGCCAGAGTTGTTACTCTGCTAAATCTCGCTGCTGTTGAGGAGGTGGAAGGACGTAAGTCCGTCGCTCTTCAACTGATAGAGCGGGCGGAAGCAGAGAAATCACCTGCCTACCGCCCCATCATCATACTAAACGCGCTAAAGCTGCTTGATGATGATGAAAAGAAGAACAGGATGCTTGATGAGCTCACTGACTGCGTGATGTCAGTTGCTTCTGCACCTCAGGAACAGCGGTTGGATGGCTCTTGGGAGGCAATTTTTATCTCAGCGCTCGTGGCGCTAAGGCTTAACGGCAAGCTCGCTGATTTTGATCGCCTCTTGAAGTTCTATCTCGGGTCGAAAGAGGGAGCGTCACTCAGCGTGCCATCTCTCTATGTCGCGTTGTATAACGCTGCAGCTAAAGTCGATAAAGCTAATGCAAGAGTATTCTTGAGTGAGGTGATCGAGAAATTCGGAGATCAGACAGATGCTGTTCTCGAGGCAAGCAGAACGCTCGTCTTGTTTCAAAGTGACATCTCGGTTGCGTCGGACTATCTCTCCGCGCTAGCCAAGACAAGTTCAGCAGATTCGGGCATTACCGAAGCCGATCATGTGGCTATCGCTATAGTGGTAAGGTCTGCTTTGCGGGCAGGAGACATCGACACTCTTTCTAGAGTGGATAGTGTACCACAAGCCGTGAAGCTTGAGGGTGATGAGGCCACGCTAGGCGAACTCTATCACGCGTCGTACGAGATCGCTCGACTTGAACGCTTGGGGCGCATCCCTGCGGCGCTGCAGTTGTCCAAGAAATTGGTCCGAATTCTGTTGGCAAATGGCAGGTCAGCCCGCCGCTTTAGTGATGATTCCCGTCAGTCAATTATAGCGATGGCTCAGACCATAATCGAGCGCTATTCGGATTTGGAGGAGACCCAGAGAGAGATGAAGAAGTATGCCCGAAACGCAAAGGTCACTGTTTTATATGGTGACGGAAGGCAAGTTACTAGCAAGTTTAAGCTCGTGCAGAGAGATGTTGCGTTGGGAAAATGCCAGGTCATAACGGGGGCGGATGCGGAGTCCGATTAACGTCGATATTTAGCGGTTGCCCGAGGTGAACAGCGGCCGGCCGCCGGGAAAGCAAGGTCTCAAGAATGAGCCGCAAAATGGGCTGCAGAGTGAAAATTCGACGAATTTGATTCCCTTGGCTTAGTCCAGCAACAATCTGAACCGCTTGTTTTGTGAGCCAAAACCCGTTGGTGTTCAGGCGTCGTCTCGATCGCCAGCGAGCGCTCTTGGTCGTCTCACTCCAAAAATCTCACATTGTAAGGTATCAGACCTCGAGATCGGATTTTATCGTGCTTCGTCGGCAAGATCCTGGTGCTCAGACGGCCAAAAACGCTTGCGTTCGAACTCTACGACGAATCTCTTGCCGGCTTTTCTAACACGCGATTCTGGTGTCCGGCTCGGCGGACCGAGTCGTTGTGCGCTAATTAGGGATGAGCATCTGCGCTCGCAGACTAATTTCGGCTGTCAGAGCGGCAAATTTGACGGGGGCCGTCTACTGTCCGCGCCTACTTCACCGCCCCAAACCTGCTGTCGAACGAGTTCGACGACACCACCGGCGCGGCACCGACCATCTGCGCGCTGTCACCCGCACCATCCGACGCCGACGGCTTCAGTGCCGGGCGCGTTGCCGCGACCTTCGTCTCGGCTGGCTTCGCCGGCTCGGCGGGCTTGGCGGCTACGGCCGGCTTCGGCGCGTCCTTGGATGTGTCGCGGCCGGGCACGAACCGGGTCACTGCGGCCTTGAGCCTCGATGCCGCGCTGGGCGGCGTTGTGGGCTTGGTGGCCGGCGCCACGGACGCGGTGGCTTGCGGCGGCGATGTGGTGGCGGTGGTGTCAGCCGTGCCCATGCCCATCTTGCGGGCGAGGCCGGAGAAGAAGCCGCCGCCGGATTGCTCGGTGGGCGCGGCGGAAGCGACGCGAGCGGGGGCGGCGGGCGTGGCTGCAACAACCGGCTCCTGGCTCGCGGGAGCGGCTGCGACCGGCTCGAAATTCGGCTTGGGCGGGTTGACGGTGCCGGGGATGGTGCCTGGCGCCTTCGACATCGCCAGCATCTGCAGCGTGGTGCCTTCGGCGCTCTCCGATAGGCCGGTCGAGCCTTCCGGGATCTTGGCGGCAAAGATCTTGTTCATGCCGCCGTCGATGCCGGTATTCATGCGCGCCATCGGCGTGCCCTTGGAAACGAGCTTGGCGTATTCGGCCTCGTCGCGCGCCTGCTTCTCGCGCACGGCGCTCGCGATATCCTCGGGGATCACATAGGCCGGGCATTTTGCGGACGCGTCGAACACCGGATCGCGCTTCGCGTCTGGCGCCTTGGCCGCGTCGAAGACGTACCTCTTCTCGCAGAAATCGACCTTCGGCTCCTGCCGCGTCACCTCGAAATGATCATAGCCTTCCTTGATCATCTTCCAGAAGGCCATGTTCGGATTGTTCCGGTGCTTGGCCATGTTCACCGGTGTCATCTTGAACGGATAGGCCTGGAACTGGAATGCCTTCTGACCGCCGAAGAAGGACTCGCGGCCAAGCGAATAGATCTCCGCGATCTGCTCGTCCGTCATCGCGTAACAGCCGCGCGAAGAACAATCGCCATGCACCATCAGCTGCGAGCCGGTGCGGCCGAGCGCCTTGTCGAACGCGTTCGGGTAGCCGGTGTTGAAGGAGAGGTAATAGGCCGACTGCGGGTTCATCTGGCTCGGGTTGATCGAGTAGAATCCTTCGGGGGCCTGGCGGTCGCCTTCGCGCACCTTCGGGCCGAGATCGCCCGACCAGCGGCAGATCGGATAGGTCTTGAGCAGCGCGAACTGGCCGGAGCGGGTCTGCTTCCAGACCTCGAGCTCGGCCTCCTGCTTGAACAGGCGGATCAGGATCGGCGATTGCAGGTCCATGTCCTTCTCGCCCATGGCGGCGACGAGTTTCGGCGGGACCGGCTGGTTGGCCTTGGCGTTGGCCGCGAGCGATACCTGGTCGGTATCGCAGCCGGCGAGCAACACGCTGGCCGTCAGCGCAACCGAAGCCAAGAGCGCGCGAGCGAGCGAACGAGAAATCAAGATGGACCCCACACCGTGCCGGACAAGGAGCGCGAACCCCAATCTTGGAACATGACCTGACCGGAGATCCGGACCCGTCGTGACGGGCTTTTTCAGGCCACGCTCCAGCGCTTATGCCCTGAAGCCATTGATTAAAATTCTAACCTCTGGGTCATGAGGTCGCAACCCGAGCGGGGATCACGAGCCCGTTGGCCCAGCGGCATGGTCAACAGACACTAAACCTGGACGCGACTTGAGGCGCAACTTGGGACGTAACTTGAGACGTAACTTGGGCCTTTTGGCCAAAACGCCACTGAGATCGCTGATTTGGGCAAAAAAAGGGTTAACGCGGGGTTACCGGGGCGCATTCCAGGGCGATCGCTCGTGCCGCGGACGCGGCGCAGCGCTTCCTTGGCGATGCGAAGCATCGTCCGAAGCGGTGCGTCGCAGAGCCGGGGCCCATATCCATATTTTGAGAGGTTGGTCCCGGCTCTGCGCAGCAGCGCAAGGGCGCTGCAGCGCGTCCGGGACACGAAGTCGGCGAATCAGCCCAGTTTCCGGCCGATATCGAGGAATTTCTGTCGCCGCTGCTTGCGGATGGCGTCCCCATCCAGGCCGCGCAGCTCGTCAAAGGCTTTTGCAATGGCGTCACCAGTGGTGGCGATCATGGCGTCGGGGTCGCGGTGGGCGCCACCGACCGGCTCCTTCAAAATGCTGTCGATCACTCCGAAGCGGAGCATGTCCTGGGCGGTGATCTTCATGTTGTTGGCGGCTTCCTGCGCCTTGGTGCCGTCGCGCCAGAGGATGGACGAGGCGGCCTCGGGCGAGATCACGCTGTAGATGGCGTGCTCCAGCATCAGCACCTTGTTGGCGGTGGTGATCGCGATGGCGCCGCCTGACATGCCCTCGCCGGTGATGATGGCGACGTTCGGCACGGTCAGCGCCAGGCAGGCGTCGGTCGAGCGCGCGATCGCTTCAGCCTGGCCGCGCTCTTCTGCGCCGATGCCGGGATAGGCGCCGGCGGAATCGGCGAGCGACAGCACGGGCAGGCCGAACCGCTCGGCCATCTCCATGAGCCGAACGCATTTGCGATAGCCCTCGGGCCGCGCCATGCCGAAATTGTGCTTGATGCGGCTTTCGGTGGAATCGCCCTTTTCCTGGCCCATGACGCAGATGGCCTCGCCACGGAAACGGCCGAAGCCTGCGACCAGCGCCTCGTCCTCGCCGAATTTGCGGTCGCCGGCGAGCGGGGTGAACTCGGTGATCAGACCCTTGATGAAGTCATTGAAATGCGGCCGCTGCGGATGCCGCGCGACCAGCGTCTTCTGCCACGGTGTCAAGTTGATATAGAGGTCGGCCAGCGCCTGTGCCGCCTTGTCCTCGATCCGCCCGATCTCATCGGCGATGTCGGTGCCGGAGGCCGCGAGCGTACGCAGCTCGTCGACCTTGGAGTCGAGCTCGGCGACGGGCTTTTCGAAGTCGAGATAGCTGCGCATCTGGTCTGGCATCAACTGAGTATAGGGAGGACGGGGCGAAGCGGCGAAGCAGATTCGAGGTCGCGGAAAGAAGTGTAGCTTCTTCAATGAGTTGGCTTGTGTGCTCTTGACGAGCCGCCAAATCATTCGTGAGGCCACGGCTCTTTCTGCGGAGATGTGGCCGAAGTCAAGGCGGTTTCGCCGGTTGCCCGGTGGGCTCTCGTGTCCCCGGACGCGCTGCAGCGCTCTTATAGCGCTGCTGCGCAGAGCCGGCACCTGCAAGTGGCATGGGCCCCGGCTCAGCAGCGCACCGTTTCACGCTGCGCTGCGTCCGGGGCACGAGACTCATTTCTCTGCCAGCGGGTGCAGGTCGCGCACCAAGCTTTTCAGCCGTTCCTCGACCACATGGGTATAGATCTGGGTGGTGGAGATGTCGGTGTGGCCGAGCAGGGTCTGCACGATGCGCAAATCGGCGCCGTTGTGCAGGAGGTGGCTGGCAAATGCATGGCGCAGCACGTGCGGGGAGACCAGCCGGGCTTGCAGGCCCGAGGCGACCGCAAGCTCCTTGAGGTCGCGGGCGAAATGCTGCCGTGTGAGATGTCCGCTCTCGCCGAACGAGGGGAACAGCCATTTCGAGGCGGCCACGCTGTTCTTCTTGTCCGCTTTCGCCGCGTCGGTCGCTGCCAGATAATCGGCCATTGCCTGCCGCGCGGCGTCGTTGAGCGGCACCAGACGTTCCTTATCGCCCTTGCCGCGCACCACGATCATGCGGGCGTCGCGTTTTGCGGCCGTGCGCGGCAGCGCCACCAGCTCGGAGACGCGCAGGCCCGTGGCGTAGAGCACCTCGAGCAGGCAATAGAGCCGCAAGGCGCGCAGCCGCTGCGACGGCGAGACCTCCGCTGCCTCGCTCAATTCCTTGGCGCGGCGGAGCATGCGGTCGACATCCGCAATCGACAGCACCTTCGGCAGGCCACGGCCGCGCTTGGGGCCGGACAGGATCGCCGCGGGGTCCTCGGTCCGGATGTGCTCGTTGAGGAGAAAGCGGAACAGATGCCGCATCGCCGACAGCCGCCGCGCGACGCTGGAGGATTTGAAGCCGCGCCCATCGAGATCGCCGAGGTAGTCGCGCAGCGTCTGCGTCTCCGCGTCCGCAAAGCTGTGGCCGACACGGCCGAGATACTCGGAGAAATCGGTGAGGTCGCGCCGGTAGGCATCGAGCGTATTGGATCCGGCGCCCTGTTCCGCCGCGAGCATGTCGAGGAACAGGCCGGTGAGCTTCGAGTCTGAGGGCTTGCTGTTGGAAGGTTTGGCGCGCATGCCCCGCAGCCTAGCTCCTATTTCTTGAGAAATTTGTCAGGCGGGATCGTCACCGTCATTTCCCGCGGCTTCGGGTTGACGAAGTTCGCCAGCACGAAGACTGCGCCATAGACGATGCCGGCGATCACGGCGACGACCGTCAGGAAGCGGAACAGGCTGGGCATCGGGAAGGGTCTCAGGCGTCCAAATTAACCAATGAAATCATCCAACATGTTCGCCGTCTCGTGGCAAGAGTCCTCTGGCGAGGGCCCCGGCGGGGTCGTATAGGTGGCCAAAGGATGCCGCCTTTGGCGGCAGATTGAGCGAGATCCATGTCCGACGCCGCGTTGCCGATACCCGCTTCGCCCGAGGCCGACATCCTGTCGGCGCTCGGGGCGCGCTCGGTCGTGCTCGTCGGCATGATGGGCGTGGGCAAATCCACCATCGGCCGCCGCATGGCGGCGCGGCTCAAGCTGCCCTTCGTCGACGCGGACACCGAAATCGAGGCGGCGGCCGGCATGACCATACCGGAGATTTTCGAGCGCCACGGCGAGCCGCATTTCCGCGACGGCGAGGCACGGGTGATCGCGCGGCTGCTCGACGGCGGGCCGCTGGTGCTGGCCACCGGTGGCGGCGCCTTCATGCGCGAGGAGACGCGCAACCGCATCGCGGAGAAAGCGGTCTCGATCTGGCTCAAGGCCGATCACGACGTGATCATGCGGCGCGTGCGTCGCCGCGCCGACCGCCCGTTGCTCCAGACCGCCGATCCCGAAGGAACCGTCACGCGTCTCCTCACCGAGCGTGAGCCGGTCTACAGCAATGCCGACCTCACCATCGCCTCGCGCGACGTGCCGCACGACAAGATCGTCGAGGAATGCATCGAGACGCTGCGCACCCATCTCTGCGCCGAACAGGCGTCCCAACCACCAGCCGACGTCGCGAGTGCCGTACGATGACTGCGCCCTTGAAACATTCCGATCCCGTCAACGTCGACGTCGCGCTCGGCGATCGCGCCTATGACATCGTCATCGGCCGCGGCGTGCTTTCTTCGCTCGGCGAACGGGTCGCGGCCTTGCGCCCTGGCGTGCGTACCGCAATCGTCACCGACCGCACCGTTGCGAAATACTGGTTGGAGCCCACCGAAGCATCGCTCGCCGCCAGCGGCATCCCGACGTCGCGAATCGTCGTCGAGGAAGGAGAGATCTCCAAAACCTATGCCGGGCTCGAAAAGGTCAGCGAAGCCCTGATCGGCGCGAAGATCGAGCGCAACGATCTCGTCATCGCACTCGGCGGCGGTGTGGTCGGTGATCTCGCCGGCTTTGCGGCTGCGATCCTGCGCCGCGGCGTCGATTTCGTGCAGGTGCCGACCTCGCTGCTGGCACAGGTCGATTCCAGCGTCGGCGGCAAGACCGGCATCAATTCGCCGCAAGGCAAGAACCTGCTCGGCGCCTTCCACCAGCCCGTACTGGTCATCGCCGACACCGCCGTGCTCGACACGCTGTCACCGCGGCAATTCCGCGCCGGCTATGCCGAGGTCGCCAAATACGGCGTGCTCGGCGATGAGGCCTTCTTCACTTGGCTGGAGAAGAACCACGCCGACATCTTCACGGGCGGCTCGGCGCGCGAGCATGCGATCGCGACCTCCTGCCGCGCCAAGGCCGGCGTCGTCTCGCGCGACGAGCGCGAGACCGGCGAACGCGCGCTGCTCAATCTCGGCCACACCTTCGGTCACGCGCTGGAAGCCGCGACCGGCTTCTCCGACCGTCTGTTCCACGGCGAGGGCGTGGCGATCGGCATGACACTGGCGGCGCAGTTCTCGGCGAAGCTCGGCATGATCGGCGAGACGGATGCGGCGCGGGTCGAGCGGCATTTGATTGAAGCCGGCCTGCCGACGCGCCTGCAGGACATCGCCGGTTTCGCGCAGGAAGGACTTGCCGACGCCGACGCGTTGATGGCGCTGATGGCGCAGGACAAGAAGGTCAAGCGCGGCAAGCTCACCTTCATCCTGCTCGAGGCTGTGGGGCGCGCCGTGATCGCGAAGGATGTCGAGCCGGCTCCGGTGCGTGATTTCCTCGAGGAGAAGCTCGCGCAAAAGGCGTGATGCGCGGCCAGAGCGTTTTCGAGCGAAGTGGTTGCCGGTTCGCGTAAAGAAAACGCGTCAAAGCAAGAAATTTGAGTGGTACATGGACTGGCTCGGATTCACCATCGTCGTCCTCTGCCTCCTGGTCTCGGCGTTCTTTGCCGCGAGCGAGACCGCGCTGACCGGCGCCTCGCGCGCCAGCATGCTGCGGCTTTCCATGCAGGGCAATCGCGACGCCGACGTCGTCTCGGAGCTGCTCGACATGCGCGAGCGCCTGATCGGCGCGCTGCTGCTCGGCAACAACATCGCCAATATCGGTGCCTCCGCGCTTGCGACCGGCATCTTCACGGCGTGGTTCGGCGATGTCGGCGTGCTCTATGCCACCGGCGTGATGACCGCGCTGGTCGTGATCTTCGCGGAGGTGCTGCCCAAGACCATCGCCATCAACGCGCCCGACCGGATGGCGCTCGCGGTCGCGCGCCCGATGCGGCTGACGATGTACGTGCTGGGGCCGCTGCTGCGCGTGGTGGAGGTGATCGTGCGCATCCTGATGCGCCTGTTCGGCCTCGCCCGCGAGCATCAGGCGATCCTGTCGCCGACCGAACGTCTGCGCGGCGCGGTCGACCTCCTGCATCATGAAGGCAAGGTCGAGAAGCAGGACCGCGACATGCTCGGCGGCCTCCTTGATCTGCGCGAGCTCCAGGTCTCCGACGTCATGATCCATCGCACCGAGATGATGATGATCAACGCCGATCTGCCGCCGGAGGAACTGGTGCGCGAGGTGCTGGCGACCGAATACACCCGCATTCCGCTCTGGCGCGAGAAGCCGGAGAACATCATCGGCGTGCTCCACGCCAAGGATCTCCTGCGCGCGATCCGCGCTTCGGACGGCGATACATCGCGCATCGACGCCTCCACCATCGCGCTGCCGCCCTGGTTCGTGCCGGAGATGCGTACCGTGTCCGAGCAGCTCAAGGCGTTCCGCCGCCGCAAGACCCATTTCGCGCTCGTCGTCGACGAGTACGGCGAAGTTGAAGGTCTTGTGACGCTGGAAGACATTCTGGAAGAGATCGTCGGCGACATTTCCGACGAGCATGACGTCGTGGTCGCCGGTGTGCGCGCCCAGCCGGACGGCTCGGTGGTGGTCGACGGCTCGGTGCCGATCCGCGATCTCAACCGCGCCATGGACTGGCATCTGCCCGATGAAGAGGCAACCACGGTCGCCGGCCTCGTCATTCACGAGGCGCGCTCGATCCCGGACCGCGGCCAGAGCTTTACGTTCCACGGCTTTCGCTTCCGCGTGCTCCGCCGCGAGCGCAACCGCATCACCGCGCTCCGTATTTCACCGGTGCCGCGCGAGGCGGAAATGGACGAGGCCAAGCCGCGGCGGGCCGGGAAGTCGTTTTAGATTTGGTACGCTCCTGTCGACCCTCATGGTGAGGAGCGCCGCAAGGCGCGTCTCGAACCATGAAGGCCGCGATGCCGCAGCGGGGCCTCTATCCTTCGAGACGCGCGCAAGGGCGCGCTCCTCAGGATGAGGGGAAACGCAGCCCGCGGCTGATTGGGATCAGGTCCCGCCTTCGCCCGGAGCCTGCGCGTGGATCGCGAGTGCATGCACGCCGCCGGAAAGTTCCGCGGCCAGCGCCGAATTTATCATGCGGTGGCGCTCGACCCGGCTCTTCCCTTTGAAGGCTGGAGACACGATATACACGCGAAAGTGCGTCTCGCCGCTCGGTCGATGGCCGGCGTGACCCTCATGCAAATGTGACTCGTCGACGACTTGCAGGCTTTCCGGTGTGAAAGCTTCCTGCAACTTGTTGCTGATAATGTCCTTCATAACCATGATTGCCATTAAGGTGCACGATCGCACTCCGTCAATGCCCATAGGCCGCTCTTGGCGGCCGTTCTCAAGAACGCCGAAGTGAAACTTCGGCTACGGGTTGGTAGCTAATTGCAATGTCAAGACTTGAAGGTTTTTGCATTGCGTAGTCAAAGTCAGCCATGCCGATCGATTCATCGAAGTTCTTCGACTCCATCCGTGTCAAGCCGCGGGGCAAGCAGCCCGAGGTGAAGCCGCGCGACACCGTGGTCGCCTGCGAATGGGCCGGGTGTCAGAACAAGGGTGCGCACCGCGCGCCGAAGGGTCGCGAGAACCAGCGTGAGTACTGGCACTTCTGCCTGAACCACGTGCGCGAGTACAACCAGAACTACAATTTCTTCTCCGGCATGAATGCTGACGCTGTCGCGCGCTACCAGAAGGATGCGCTGACCGGCCACCGTCCGACCTGGAAGATGGGCGCCAATGGTGGCGTCAAGAAAGGGGCGGAAGCCGGGATCGACGGTGCGTTCGATCCGTTCAGCATGTTCTCCGAGATCAACGGCCGCGCCAGCTGGCGCCGCGGACCCGAGGCCGAGCCCAAGGCCGAGACGCGCAAGGTGATGAACGCCGAGCGCAAGGCGCTCCAGGTCATGGGCCTCGGCCCCGCCGCTACGCTCGCCGACGTCAAGAGCAAGTACAAGGCCCTGGTGAAGCAGCACCACCCGGACGCCAATGGCGGCGACCGCTCTACCGAAGACCGCCTGATCGAGATCATCAAGGCGTATAATTATCTGAAGACGGTGGTCCGCGAGGCCTAGGCGGCCTTCCCTTCTCCCCTTGCTTGTGGGAGAAGGTGGCGCGAAGCGCCGGATGAGGGGTTGCTTCCGCAGATTCTAAGCCAAAAGATTTTTGCGCGGAGAGAGACCCCTCACCCGGCTCGCCGCCATGCGGCGAGCCACCCTCTCCCACAAGGAGGGCTTTGCGCAATTTGCTGATGCGTGATTCTC
>JAEWFG010000291.1 GCA_023388935.1 Pseudomonadota bacterium
CCGCAACGCCGCGCAGCACATCAAGCGTGCGGTAGCGGTTGAACGGCGCGATCTTGATCGCGATGACATTGTCGATCGAGGCAAAGCGCTGCCAGAACCGGCTCGACAGGATGACGCCGCCGACGGCAGGCTGGAGGTAGAAGCCGACCAGCGGGATTTCGGCGGCGACCGCGGTACAATGCGCAATGATCTCGTCCTCGGAGGCGCTCTTCATTGCGGCGAGGCTGAGCAGGCCAGCGTGATAGCCGATGTCGCGGGCGGTGCGTGCCTCGGCGGTCGCCTGCTGAGTTGGGCCGGCAAGGCCCGCGACCATTGCCAGCGGACGCTTGGTCCAGCTTGCGGCGGTCTCGGCGGCAAGCTCGAGCACGGGGCGGTACAGGCCGACGTCGCGGATCGCGAATTGCGTCGTGTGCACGCCGACCGCAAGGCCGCCTGAGCCGGCATCGATGTAGTAGCGCGTCAGCGCGCGCTGATGCGTCTTGTCGAGCTGGCGCTCGGCGGTGAGCGCGAGGGGATGCGCCGGCAGCACGGTGCCGTCGGCGATCAGCTTGCGGACGTCGCTGTTGATCTGGCTGTGATGCATGATGTCCTATCCGAATTCAGGGCCGGCGACGGCGAATGGCACTTCCGCACCCGTGGCGGTGCCGGAGCCGAACCGCATGCGCTGGAACGGCCGCTCGATGGTCCACCCGGATGCGGTCAATCCTTCGAGGAACGCGCTTTGCGACGCGACGGCGTCGAGCAGGAACGGCCCGTTCTGCGACTGCGCGACCGTATTGACCAGGGTCAGCGCGGCGGCGGCATGATCCGCAAACAGCGGGCCGATATGGCGCGCGGTTCTGCCGTCCCGCACCAGCGCGATGGCGCCATTCGCGGAGACGATGCGCGAACCTGGGCGCCGTGCAAAGGCGGTAAGCAGGGCGGTGCGATCGAGGCCGGTGGCGTGACGGTCACGTGCGCAAAGCGCGTCGAGTGTCGCGGCGGAAGGCGCCGGCGCAGATGCCTGCGCGGATTTCAGCTTCAGCCGGCGCAGTTGCTGTGTCGGCGTAAACCCGAGCGGCCCGTAGACCGCGGCGCCGTCGGGCGTCGCGTCGAGCCAGCTCGTCAGGCCGCGCTCGCGCGCTGCTTCCAGGCAGGCATCGACGAGCCGCGTTGCGAGGCCGCGCCGGCGGTGGCTTGCAGTCACCAGCACCATGCTGATCCAGGCATTGTTGCCGGAGTAGGGCAGCAGCGCCGCGGTCGCGACCAGCTGCGCGCCGTCGCGGACGCCGAACACAAAACCGTCGCGCAGGAAGACGCGCCAGTCGTCCTCGGTCTGGTTCCAGTGCGCTTCCGTCGAGAGCAGCAAGCCCGCGGCTGCGTCCTCGACGCCGAGCTGGACGACGCGCGGGTCGTCAGTAGCGTCCATCGCGCACCTCGTATTTGGTGGGCTTGCCGAGACTCGGCATGGCGCGGGACACCCAGTCCGCGGTCCATGCAATCAACTGCTCGGTGTCGACGACCGGCAGGCCGAACAGCTCGACGGCCTTGGATGTGTCGGTCAGCCACGCCGTCGGCTCTTCGTTGCCTGTCAGCACCGGCGCGCGGCCGAACCTTGCACCGAATTTCGCAGCGAGATCGCGCACAGCCAGGATCTCGTGGCCGCTGACATTGATCGGCGAGGTCGGCGCCGTGCAATGCGCGAGGCAGCGCAGCGCCTGTGATGACGCATCGCCCTGCCAGATGAAATTGACGTGGCCGAGACTGACGTCGATCGGCGTGCCCGTGAGCACCTTCGTCGCGATGTCGTGCAGCACGCCATAGCGCATGTCGATCGCGTAGTTGAGGCGGAACAGCCGGCCCGGCGTTCCGAACTTGCCCGAGAAATATTCGAACATGCGCTCGCGGCCGACACAGGACTGGGCGTATTCGCCGGGCGGGTTCGGCGCCATGTCCTCGGTCGAGCCTTTGCCGTCGACCGGCACGAAGGGATAGATGCAGCCGGTGGAGAAGGCCACGATCCGGGACGACGGAAAGGCCTGCGCGACGAGGGCCGGGACATGTGCGTTCATCGCCCAGGTCAGCGACAGATCGCCCTCGGCGCCGAATTTGCGGCCGGCCATGAACACGATGTTGGGCGCCTTCGGCAGCGCATGAATCGCCTTCTCATCCATCAGGTCGCAATTGATGGTCTCGACGCCGCGCGCCTGTAGCCATTCCTTGACGCTCGCGTCACTGAAGCGCGCAACGCCAATGACGCGGCGATCTGGCACGGCGGCTTTCGCGAGTCCGGCCAGCGTCGGTCCCATCTTGCCGGCGACACCGAGGATCATGATGTCGCCCTCGGTCTTGTTGAGGTCGTCGATCAGCGCCTGGCTCGGCCGGCACAAGAGATCGTCGAGCGCCGCGATGTCCGGGATCGTCTTCGGCAGCGTCTGGCGGGTGAGTAGCATGGATCGGTCCTTGGTCAGTTAGGTATGCGGTCTTCAAGCCTGTCTTGCATCGCCGACCACGAACATGCGTTCGAGGACGAGAACCAAACCGTAAAGAACAACGCCGAGGAGCGTGAGCAGCACGACGGCCATCACCATTGCAGGCGTGTCGAGTGACGACTGCACCTGGATCATGAGGTAGCCGAGCCCACGCTCGGAAGCGATGAACTCACCGACGATGGCGCCGGCGACCGCAAGGATCGCGCCGACCTTCATGCCGGAGAACACGTAAGGCAGCGATCCCGGCAGCTGGATCTTGCGGAACAGGGTCCAGCGCGAGCCGCGCAGCGATTTGACGAGATCGAGCAGATCCGGCTCGACCTCGCGCAGGCCGCGCGCGGTGGTGAGCAGGATCGGGAAGAAGCAGATGCTGAAGGCGATCAGGATGTTCGGCACGATGCCGTAGGAGAACCAGACGATGAAGAGCGGGCCGAGCGCGACCTTCGGGATCATGTTCAGCGTCACGAACAGCGGCAGCAGCACGAGACTCACCAGCGGCGCCCAGCTGAAGATCACGGCGAGCGCGACGCCGACGACCGCGCCGAGCGCGAAGCCGCCGAGGATCTCGACGGCTGTCACCAGCGTGTTGGCGCCCCAGGCGTAGCCCGCGGTTCCCAGCGTCTGGATTGTCGCGAGCGGAGAGGGCAGGATGAATTTCGGCACGTGGAAGGCATCGACCGCTACCTGCCAGAGTATGAGCACGGCGAGGTGCACGATCAGGATGATCGCAAAGCTGCGCGAGGTGCGTGCTCCGTCTCCTGCCACCGACTGCTCCCTGTTGCCGCGGCACCTTGCCGCTGGCCGCAAGCCTAACCGGCCTTGAGGGAAGTTTCAACCAGTTGGTTGATTAGGGCCGGAGCGAATGAAGCACGAGATCGGCGACGTGCCTGCGGCGGGCGCGCCGCGCCGCCCGGCTCGAGAGGTCCTTGCCGAAGATCGCCGACAGCGTCGGCGTGTTGGAGAGATAGAAATAGCCGAGGCCCGCGATCGAGATATAGAGCTGGATCGGGTCGATCCCTTTACGGAACACGCCGCTGCGCACTCCCTCGTTGAGGATGTGGGACACGCTCCGGACCAGCGGCGAATGCATCGCCTCCAGCCGCGTCGAGCCGCGGACATGGCGCGCGCCACCGCGGTTCTCGTCGTTCAGAAGCACGATGAAATCAGGGTTTGTCGCGAGGTAGTCGAATGAGGCCTCGATCAGTTTCCGGATCGCCCTTTCCGGTGGCAGGCCTTCCAGGTTGAGTTGGCGCTCCTGCTCGCGGATATCGGCATAAACCCATTCGAGGACAGCGAGATAGAGTGCGTCCTTGTCGCCGAAGTAATGATAGACGAGCTGCTTGTTGACGCCGGCGCGCTCGGCGATCTCGTCGACCCGGGCGCCCGCGAAGCCGTGCCGGGCGAATTCCAGCCGCGCCGCGGTGAGCAGCTTCTTGCGGGTGGCGACGGGGTCGCGCCGCTGCGGCGCGGTGTCGCCTGAACGTTTTACGGGCATTTCCAACCAAACAGTTGACAATTGGAGGGCGGGCTTGTTGCATTGGTATCCTCACATGGGGAGAGCGACAAGCCGGGTCGCGGGCAATGAGGAGAGATGCGATGAAGCGTTTGCAGGCGGTTGGCTCGGCTCTGGGCTGCGCTCTGGTATTGGGCCTGACGCTCGGTTTGCCGGCGGTCCCGGCGCGGGCGGGCGAGGCGGTCAATCTGATCCTGAACTGGACGCCGACGGCCGATCACTCGCCGTTCTATTACGCCAAGGCGCAAGGCTGGTACGAGAAGGCCGGCATCGACCTGACCATCGAAGTCGGCAAGGGGTCGGGCGTTTCCGCCGCCAAGGTCGGCTCCGGCGGTTCGCCCTTCGGCATCGCCGATCTCGCCACCATGCTGGTGGCGAAGAGCAAGGGCGCCGACGACGTCGCGTTGATGAGCATCTACGCCAACACCGGTCAGACCTTCTACTGGCTGAAGAGCTATGGCGTGAACGGCGTGAAGGATTTTCCGGGCCACAAGATCGGCAACCCGCCCGGCGACGCTTCGCGCGTGATGTGGCCGGCTTTTGCGAAGGCCGCGGGCATCGCGCCAGACTCCGTCAGCTTCGTCAATATCGGGCCGACCGCGAAGATCGCGGCGCTGAAGAGCCACACCGTCGACATCATCAGCGACTTCTACAACGAGCACGATCTGAAGGTGATCGAGTTCGGACCCGACCTTGGCTACGTCAACTGGAAGGACATCGGGCTCAACCCGTACGGCAATTCGCTGATCGTCAACGGCGCCTATCTGCAGAAGAACCCAAAGCTGGTCGAAGAATTCGTGCGCATCTCGCAGAAGGCCTTTGCGGCCTGTGTCGCCGACGTTGCCCCATGCCTGAAGGCGTTGCTCGACCAGGTCTCCGGTCTCGACAAGGAGAATCAGGAGCGTCAATGGGAGCGCATCAAGTACCTGATGACGGACGAGTTCACGACGACGAAGTCGCTGGGCTGGATCGACGGCGAGCGGATGAAGAAGGACTACGAACTGGTCCAGACCTATCTCGGCATGGAGAAGCCGTTCGACGTGACCACCGCGTTCACGACCAGGATGCTCGATCCCGCCATCAAGATGGATGCCAGCAAGGTCAAGAAGTAGGGGGGCGCTGTGAGCGAGGCCCGACGGCCGCCGCGGATCATTTGCCCTTCTTCATCTCGTACACATGTTCCGGCCCGGGAAAAGCGCGAGACCGCACGTCGGCAGCATACCCCTCGATCGCCGCTTCGATGGCCGGGCCGAGATTGCCGTACCGCCGAACGAATTTCGGTGGTCGCGGCGACAGCCCTAGCATGTCCTCGAGCACGAGCACCTGGCCGTCGCAGGCTGCGCTAGCGCCGATGCCGATGGTGGGAATGGCAACCGTCTCCGTAATCTTGCGCGCCAGCGGTTCGGCTACAGCCTCGACGACGACCGAGAATGCGCCGGCATCGGCGACCGCTTTCGCATCCTCCTCGATCGGCCCCCAGTCCGCCTCGTTGCGTCCCTGGGCACGGAACGAGCCGAGCGTATTGATGGATTGTGGCGTCAGGCCAATGTGACCCATCACAGGGATGCCGCGCCCGGACAGGAATGCAATCGTCTCGGCCATGCGAACCCCACCTTCGAGCTTCACCGCGCCGCATTGCGTTTCTTTCAGGATTCGTACGGCGGAGTTGAAGGCCTGCTCCTTGGAGGCCTCGTATGATCCGAACGGCATATCGACCACGACCAGCGCCTGCCGGGAACCGCGCATCACTGCCGCGCCCTGAAGGATCATCATGTCGAGCGTGACCGGCACCGTGGTCTCGAAGCCGTGCATGACGTTTCCAAGGGAATCGCCGACCAGAATGACGTCGCAATGCCGATCCACCAGCGCTGCCGTATGCGCGTGATAGGACGTCAGCATGACGATCGGCTCGCGCTGCTTGCGTGCACGGATGTCCGGCGCGGTCTTGCGTCTGGAGGCGGACTGAACTGACATGCTCGGGCTCCATTTGCGGGGACACGGATCGAATGCCGGATGTCGGGAGCATGTCAATCCAGGATAATCCAGGTCGCCATCAAGCCCGGCGCATGTACGGCGAAGATGCAGCGCTCCCGTAGCCCGGATTGCGCTGATCCGGGCTGCGAGCCGCCGCTGCGGGCAGACTCCGGCTTTCGCGCGGACGATAATGGTCGGGCACGTCTGCGGGAAAGTTAACCGGGCGTTAACCAAATCGACCGCATCGTTAACCATTCAATAACGGGGAACGAGTCGGCCGCTATGGAGGCTGCAGCAAAATCTCAACGCCAAATGGTGCGCCTGCGCGGGCGCTCCTATGTGGCATTCGTGTTCGTCCCGACGGTTCCGGTCCAGGACTGGCTGCATGAGATCGACGCCACGATCGCGCGCTCGCCGGGCTTCTTCGCCGGCCGGCCGGTGGTGATCGACCTGTCCTCAGTCGATCTCAGCCAGTCCGGCATCGCCCATCTGCTCACGAGTCTTCAGGACCGCAACATCCGCGTGCTCGGCATCGAGGGCGTGGATGCGACGCGGCTGACGCCATCGATGCCTCCGCTGCTCTCGGGCGGGCGCAGCTGCGTGGTCGAGCCAAGTGCCCCGAAAAAGGTCGAGACCAAGCCGCAGAAGACCTCGCTGCTGCTCGAAAGCCCGGTCCGCTCCGGCCAGACCGTGATCTTCCCCGAAGGGGACGTCACCATTCTCGGTTCGGTCGGTTCGGGTGCCGAGATCGTTGCCGGCGGCTCCATTCACGTCTACGGCGCGCTGCGCGGCCGCGCCATGGCGGGCGTGAACGGGCATACGAGCGCGCGCATCTTTTGTCAGAAGATCGAGGCCGAACTGCTTGCAATCGATGGGTTTTATCAGACCGCCGACGATATCGACGAGGCCTTGCGCGGCCGGCCAGCCCAGGCCTTTCTGCAAGGCAACGCCATGCGAATTACTGAACTGAACTGACCAGAAGGAGACTGTAGAGATGGCCAAGGTACTGGTCGTGACATCAGGAAAGGGTGGCGTCGGCAAAACGACGACGACCGCCGCACTTGGGGCTGCACTCGCGCAGCGCGGCGACAAGGTGGTCGTGGTCGATTTCGATGTCGGCCTGCGCAACCTCGACCTCGTCATGGGGGCCGAGCGCCGCGTCGTGTTCGACCTCATCAACGTGGTGCAGGGCGTTGCAAAACTATCGCAGGCGCTGATCCGCGACAAGCGGCTGGAGAATCTGTGGCTGCTCCCGGCCTCGCAAACCCGCGACAAGGATGCGCTGACGGAAGAGGGCGTGGGCAAGGTCATCGACGAGCTGCGCACCCGCTTCGACTGGGTGATCTGCGACAGCCCGGCCGGCATCGAGCGCGGCGCCGCCATGGCGATGCGCTTCGCGGACGAAGCGGTCATCGTCACCAATCCGGAAGTCTCTTCAGTGCGCGATTCCGATCGTATCATCGGCATGCTCGATTCCAAGACCGTGCGGGCCGAGAAGGGCGAGCGCGTCCAGAAGCACATTCTCATCACCCGCTATGATGCCTCTCGCGCCGCACGCGGCGAGATGCTGACCATCGACGACATCCTGGAAATCCTCGCAACGCCCTTGCTCGGCATCATCCCCGAGAGCCAGGATGTGCTGAAAGCCTCCAACGTCGGCGCCCCGGTGACACTGTCGAATGCGAGCGGCGCACCGGCGCGGGCTTACATCGACGCGGCGCAGCGGCTGTGCGGCGACACCGTGCCGATGCAGGTGCCGACCGAACGCAAGGGCTTCATGGATCGTCTGCTGCGGCGGAGGGCTGCATGAGCATGGGTCTGCTTCGACTTCTCCGTGGCAACAAGGCTACGGCACCCGTCGCTCGCGAACGGTTGCAGATATTGCTGGCGCACGAGCGCGGCATGCGCGGCCAACCCGACCTGCTCGGCGTACTACGTGAGGAAATTCTCGCCGTCGTGTCCAAGCACGTGAAGCTGGACCCGACCAAGGTGATCGTGCGGCTCGATCGCGGCGACGAGGTGTCGACCCTGGAGGTCGACATCGAGGTGCCGAACGACTTGGAGCGCAAGCGCGTGGCGGTCGGGTAGGGGATCCGACCGAAGGGCCTTCCAGTTTGGGGTGGGTGAAAAGGCGGTCCGCTGGGCATAGCGGGCCGCCTTTGTCTTGCGTGCTCACATGGACGGAACGGAACGTGATCCGGGGCTCAATCGTTGAGAGAGACCCGCGGGAGGGGGCAGACCAATGGCTCCGCGGTTTCGTCAAACAGGAGAGCGCCCATGATGTCCGAGATCCAGGTGCACACCGTCGCGCGGCAGATGCTGGAACGGCATGGTTTCGCTGCAATTGCGAAGGCCGCCGAACAAGCGCAGGCCTGCGAGGGGCGCGGCGAGGCCGATGAGGCCGAGGAGTGGCGTCACATTATCAGCGCCATGAAGATCATGCGCGGGCCGCACTACAGCTGATCTCGATCAGCTCCGCCTGGTTCCATCCTTGATCATCTCGAGGACGCGGCTCGCCAGCACCTCGACCACGAAGGTTCCGTACAAACGAGTACCTCAGCGCTCGCCCTGATCGGCGCCTTGAGCGCCGGACTTGTGCTGGGTCTGCGGTTGGCTGCGCTCGCCTGTTTCCTTGCAGGGGAGCTGCTCCCACGATCCGTCCGGCGCCTGCTGATAGGCGCTACAGGACGACGAGCTCGGCTTGTCCTCGCCCTTCTGGGCTTCGGAGTTTCTGGCCTGCGCCGGCGCAGTCAGTATCGCGCTCGCCGCGAGCGCGCCGATGATCACGAGATGGGCGATCCGCATGGGCTTCTCCTGTTCGAAGATGCCCGCATGCTGGCGAGGAATGTGACGATTATGGGTCGTGACGGCGGTTCCGTCGCCACGTGCTTAACGTCGCGAAAGACCGCTTAACCGCCCTTGCTGCGGATCAGGCCGGCGAGGTTGGTCTTCTGCGCTTCACACCAATTGGTCATGCCGAGCCGGCGCTGGTCGAGATCGGTCATCTGGGTCGCCACCGCAACCTCCGCCATGATGTCGTCGGCCTGCTTCTCGCCCATCTTGCCGCCGGTGTGCATCCAGGCGATCGCCTTGCGCACCTTCTCGGTGGTGTCGTCGGGGAGGTGCATCTGCTGCGCCTTCTGCACCAGATCCTGGTAGACGACATCCGTGCCGGGGCATTCGACCTTGGCGGCGAAGGCCTGCAAGACCATCGTCACGTAGGTTGAGCGTGGATGGTCCTCGGCTTGGGCCGGCGCGGCGATCAGCAACAGGCCTGCCATCAGGAAACCGGTGCGCATCCTTAGGTACCTCCTCCGCTTTTTTGAGAGGCTAGCGTCCAGAGGACCGCTCCGCAATGGTGCCGGCATGCAATTGTCGCTCGTCCGTGCGGTGCGCTAAATTGGCGGTACCCCGGCCTTGGAGAGCGACATGAGCCTGTTCAGCACGCCGTTCGATCCCGCACGCGACACGGCGCTGGTCACCGGTGCCGGCAACGGCATCGGCCGCGCAATCGCACAAGGTCTGGTCGGTGAGGGTGTTCGGACGCTGTTCGCCGATGTAAGCGCGGAGCGGGTGCACGCCGCGATCGGGGCGTGCAGCAGGCCCGAACTGGCGATGCCCTGGGTCGGCGATCTCGCCAGGCTCGAGGCTTGCGATGAGTTGCTGGCCGCCGCACGGGTGGCGCTGGGCGAGGTGACGCATTTCGTGCACAGCGCATCGCCGCCGCGGCGGGAGTCGGATCATGCGCTCGCGGTTGATCGCAAGACCTGGCAGGAAATGCACGCCGTCAATCTCGATGCCGGCTTTCATCTGGCGCGTGAGATCGCCAAACGGCTGATCGCGGCGAAGCGGCCTGGCTCGTTCCTGTTTCTGACCTCGCTGCATGCGGGCACGCCGCGTAACCTGCCGCATTACTCGACGGCAAAGGCGGGGATGGCGATGCTGGTGAAGGAACTCGCGAAAACGTTCGGTCGCTACGGCATTCGCGTCAATGCGCTGGTGCCCGGCGCGATCGCGGCCGGCGGGTTCGTTGCGGATGCATCTTTGGCGAAACACATTCCGCTCGGGCGTCTCGGCGAAGCCAACGACCTCGCGCCGATGGCGCTCACGGTGCTGTCGAACAAGCTCTCAGGTTACGTTACCGGCGCAGCCTTCGTCATCGACGGCGGATTGTCGCTGACGAACTGGTTCGAGGCGCCGGTGCTGGACGACTAGCTAGCGTCGCCAGGTCGGCACGGGATCGAGCGGCGTGCGATAGAGCTCGTTGTAATCGCGATCGGTGACGCGGACCGAGCAACCCTTCCGTTGCAGCTCCGGCTTCACCTGCAACAACTCGTTCGCCAACTGGTCGGCACGATCGGAGGCAACCTCGATGTCTTCGAGGATGATTCCGCCCTGGTTCTTGAACTCTTCACCAACCACAAGATCAAAGGAGTAGTACGGCATCAGAATTCCCCCGTGTGACGAGCTAAGCTTCGGTGGAAGTCTCAACACGTGCGGATGATATCACTGAGTCGATATCTATCGAATGAACGGACCGCGCAATCTCTGTGCTTATGGCGCAGAAATGATGTGCAACAATCAGGAGCGTTAAGGATTTATTGAGCATATAGGCCCGACCATGAGGCATGGAATTGCAACGGAACCGGGCTCCGGGAACCGGCAGCTGCAAGAGAAGGCCGGCGGCATAGATCCCGACGGTCTTTTCTCTTGGTCTTTCTCTTGGCGGAAGAGACCGAAGCATCGTTTTCCGCAATCCCTCGGACGCAACGCATCACATCGACTCGGACAGCGCCGCGCAAGCGGTTCGTCGTGACGGCGCGTGGTCGCACGATGTTCGTTAGCGCACCGGCATCGGCGGACGCACGACAGGCCCGTCGTCATCGGCAATGGTTTGCGTCGTGGTGGCCGGTGGCGGGGCTGCGACTGCCTGCGAAGGTGGCGGCGGAGGCGCAAGCGGCGCGGGTGCATGGGCCGGCGCATAGGTTTGCGACACGACCGGCTTCGGTTTGCGAACCGGCGGCGCCGCAGGCCGTGGAGGAAGTGCAGACACGCGCGCGCGGGGGTCAATCGGCCTCGTCTCAGCCACCGGCTTCGGTGCAGGCGGCTTCGTCATCTCGCGCGCCATCTGCTCCTGTCCAGCCTTCAACTCGGCGATGCCGGCCTTGAGCTGTTCGATCTGCTGCGCCATCGCGGCGATATCGCGCGTCATCGATTGCATCGACGGCGCTGCATCGGTCTCCGTTGCTGCGGGCGCGGCTGCATCGACCTGAGTCGCAGGCGGCGGTGCGGATGGATCGGCCGTTTGATCGGTTGCCGCTTGCGTCGTGGGTGGCGCGGCCTGCGGAGCCGTGACCGGCGCCGTCTGCGATGTCGAGGGCATCAGCGACGCCAATGCGGGCGTCCATTCGGCGAGCATCTGCTTTGCGGTATCGCCGTGTTTCTGCCAGGCGACGGTGGCGGCCGCGCTTCCCCCCGCAAACAGCAGCGTGACGAATGCGCCGCGCAGCCACTTGCTGGCGGACGATCGCTTGTGCCGATTGTGACCATCACCAGCCGCGACGCGTACGGCCGTGTCGAGCGGCGGCGTCGCCGCCTGTGTCTCCGTGACCACGCCGATTGCAGGCTCCGGAGTGATCTTGGGAGTGAACGTCGGCTCGGGACGGGGCGTCATCTCCGGCGCCAGCGCGGGCGCCTCGCTGCCAGGGCGTGAGGCCAGCACGATCTCCGGCGAAATCTGCACGGAGTCGTGTGGATCATTGTCCTTGACCGTGTCCTTCACGATCTCATCGACGATTTGCTTGCTGTTCAGCGTCGCGAGCATCGCAGCTCCTTTGAAGCCTTCGTCGTCCGCATTGGCGCGAGCCGATCTGTTGAGGTAAGCCCATCCCAAGCCCGATGACCCACGAGTCCAGCCGGGTTTGACAAAAGCAAGGCGAGGCGATGGAGACTGTGCGGCGCTCTTCCGCCGTTTGTGGTAACGGAACCCGTTTCCCAAAAACACGTGGATGTGTCCCCAGTGCCTTGTTTTCAGCACGATTTTGGCAGTATCTGGTGACGCTGGGGGTGCAGCTATCCGCTATCGGGGGGGCCGGCGGTGCCGAGATCCATTTTCGCTTTTCTCATCGCTACCATGCTGCCGCTCGGTGGTTGCATGCAGGCAACGCTTTCGCCGTCGACCGATGCGAGCATGACGCCGCGCGACCGGCAGTTGTTGGCGCATCCGCCTTACGCGCAAGCGAGCGTGCCCGAGCAGTATCTCCGTCACGTCGTCGATTACCCGCGCAAGGAGCAGCCGGGCACGATCCTGGTCGATACCGATGCGCGCTACCTCTATTACGTGCTGCCCAACGGCAAGGCGATTCGTTACGGCGTCGCGGTCGGCGAGGAGGCCATGGCCTTCTCGGGCGTCGCGCGCGTTGGCCGCTTGGCGGAATGGCCGGACTGGGTTCCGACAGCAGAAATCCAGGCGCGGCTTGGACCGTATCCAGCGCGCGTGGCCGGCGGTCCCGCCAATCCGCTGGGTGCGCGGGGCATCTATCTCTACGCCGGCAACAAGGACACGCTCTACCGTATCCACGGTACCAACCAGCCCGAATATATCGGGCATGCGATCTCGTCCGGCTGCATCCGGATGCGCAATGAGGACGTGATCGATCTCTACGATCGCGTGAAGCTCAATTCGCCCGTCGTTGTGCTCCCGCCCGGGCAGAGTGCGCAGGCCGAGACGAGGACAAGCTGGCGCGGATAGAAAGGCCGCGCGATCTTGCCGGGAGCGTTACGCCCGTTACGCTCACTCAAGCGTGAACCCGCGCACGCTCCGCCTTTTAGTGTGAATTGCTTCACAGTCGATCCGCGCCAATTGCGCTACGCCTCCATGGCTCGTTGCCATTGGAGGCAATCATGCAAAAATTCTTTGATCAATTGAATGAGAGCGACCGCCGCGTTGTGCGGAAATGGCGGCTCGCCGCGCTGGGCTTTTACGGATCACTCGTGGCTGGAATAGTCCTGTTTGCGGTGCTGCACTGGAATCCGCAGGTGAATTACGCCTCGACTGATTCCGCGACACGCGCGAAGATCGCGGGCACGTCAGGTTCCAGCGGGCCGCCCTAGTCGGCAGGCCGGGCAACATGCCATAGCAGTGTCGTAGCGTTGCCGTTGACGTCGCCCGGCGCCTTGTCGGCGGGCGAG
>JAEWFG010000361.1 GCA_023388935.1 Pseudomonadota bacterium
CAGTTGGTCTCCAGCACCGCGCCGTCGGCGAGGCTGAACTCGTGCAGCTTCAATTCGTCGATGCGCTCGGCGACGGTGGCGCCGGGCCCGGGCAGGAAGCTGGCGCGGACGCGATAGGCGATGTCGCCGAGGCGAAGATCGAGGCTCGCGGGCTGGATCTGGCTCTCGACGAAGTCGTAAGCGGGCAGGACGAGGCCCGCTTCCGCCATCGCCGCGATCATGCGGTCGGGCAGGATACCATTGGCGTCGGCAGCGACCGTGAACGTCAAACGGTGGTCCTCTTCGAGGTCAAACGCATCCGAAAACGCGGAAAAATGAACCTTTTACGGCTATCCGATGGACGCCTTGACGGAAAGGGTATTGCGGAATAAGAGCATGACTTATCCCGTGGTGATTTGAGCCGGCCGGCTTGCAGCCACGTTAAATAAGTCGCTAAACAGGCCGGGGACCTCTGTGATCCCGGCCAGTGGAAATATCCAGGCCGGTTTTTTTGTGACCATTTCTCGGTGGTCACGCAGGAGGTCCCATGTCGAAGTCCCCGACGCCCGTCACGCAATATCGTCCCGAAACTCGCCTGGTCCATTCCGGCACGCTGCGCTCGCAATATGGCGAGACGTCGGAGTCGCTGTTCCTCACCCAAGGGTATGTCTACAACAGCGCCGAGGAGTGCGAGGCGCGGTTCAAGGGCGAGGACCCCGGCTTCATCTATTCGCGCTACTCCAACCCGACTATCGCGATGTTCGAGCGCCGCATGATCGAGCTGGAAGGCGCCGAGGCCGCCCGCTCGGCCGCGACCGGCATGGCCGCGGTGACCACCGCGATCCTGGCGCCGTTGAAGGCCGGCGATCACGTCGTGGCCTCGCGCGCGCTGTTCGGCTCGTGCCTCTATGTCGTGCAGGATCTGTTGCCGCGCTACGGCATCGAGACGACGCTGGTCGACGGGCTTGATCTCGACCAGTGGCAGCGCGCGCTGAAACCGAACACCAAGACGTTCTTCCTGGAGAGCCCGACCAATCCGACACTCGACGTGCTCGACATCCCCGGCATCGCCGAGATCGCGCACAAGGGCGGCGCGCGGCTCGTCGTCGACAACGTGTTCGCGACCCCGATCTGGCAGAGCCCACTCGCGCTGGGCGCCGACGTGGTCGTCTATTCCGCGACCAAGCACATCGACGGCCAGGGTCGCTGTCTCGGCGGCATCATCCTGTCCTCGGAAGCCTTCATCACCGAGCACATCCACAATTTCATGCGCCAGACCGGCCCGTCGATCTCACCGTTCAACGCCTGGGTCCTGCTCAAGGGCCTGGAGACGCTCGGCGTGCGCGTGCGCGCGCAGACCGACACCGCAGCGCGCATTGCCGACGTGCTGGCGAGCCACCCCAAGATTTCGCGGCTGGTCTATCCCGGCCGCGCCGATCATCCGCAGGCCGCGCTGGTGAAGAAGCAGATGCGCGGCGGCTCGACGCTGGTCGGTTTCGAGGTGAAGGGCGGCAAGGCTGCGGCGTTCCGCGTGCTCAACGAGCTCAAGCTTGCGAAGATCTCGAACAATCTCGGCGACGCCAAAAGCCTGGTCACGCACCCGCCGACCACGACGCATCAGCGCCTGAAGCCGGAAGATCGCGCCGCACTCGGCATCAGCGAGGGCTTTATCCGCTTCTCCGCAGGGCTCGAGCATCCGGACGATCTGATCGAGGATCTGACCGCGGCGCTGGAGAAGGCGTGAGGGGCGAATAGCGAGTAGCGAATGGCGAGTGGAAATCCCCACTCGCTATTCGCAATTCCCCATTCGCTTCCAACTACATCGGCCGGTACTTGCGCACGTCCGCGGGCACATTCACGCCGAGCTTGATCTGGCCGACGGAGTGGATGATGTCATCGCCCAGGAGCTGCGCGAAGCAGGCATAACCCCAGTCGTTCATGTGCAGGCCGTCGGCGATCACGAAGCTCTCGACCGGGATCGATTGTTTCTCATGCCAGTCGCGCATCACCTCGAAGCGCGGGAAGATGCCGACGTGACGGAGTTCGGCGACCTTGCCGAGCAGCTTCACCATCTTGCCGGCGCTCTCCGCGCGCTGATTGACGGCCGGCGAATACTGCGGATCGACCAGCACGATGTCGGCCTCGTCGGCAGCCTGGATGCGGGCGATGCCGTCCTCGACCATTTTTGCGGTGTCGCCGGGATCGAGATTGCGCAGCACTGCGTTGGTGCCGACCTGCCAGATCACGAGATCCGGGTGCACGTCGATCACCTCCTTCTGGAGGCGCTTGGTCATCTCGGGCGCGTCCTCGCCGCCGACGCCGGCATTGATGACGGTGATATCGGCCGTCGGATAGTGCCGGCGCAGTTGCGCGGCGAGACGGTTCGGATAATTGAAATCGGGTGAGCTGGCGCCATAGCCGGCCGTCGACGACGAGCCGAACGCAACGATGATGACGGGCTTGCCGGCGACGAGCTTGCCCGCGACATGCGGCAGCGAGCCCATCGCCTTCGAGCTGTCCTTCGGCGCCAGGCAGGGCACGCGGCTGAAGATGTCGCCGGCGGATTTCGCAACCTGCTTCACCTTGTCTATGGCGCGCGCAGTGAGGCCGCGCTGCTCGGCGGACGGCGTCGCGGCGACCATGGCCTGGGACGGCGACGCGGGAGCGGGATTAGCGGTGGATGCGGCCGTTGCCTGCGCGGCTTGCGCCTGCGCGGGTGACTGCGCCAGCGGTGTCAGCACCATCACCACCGCTGCTGCGGGCGCAGCCAGCCATGTCGTCGGGCAAAAAGGGCGGAGAGAACTCATTAACGCTAGACCTCAATTTTGCTGCTGGGCCGCCCCCAGATGGGCGGCGTCGATCACAAACTGCGCCAACGCCCGGCCAAGGCAATCGTGGACTTGTTTCGCCAGTTCAGGACCGCGGGACGGGTTGAACAGGTCGAACTGCCCCTGATCATTCCACTGCCGCATGATCGCGAAACGGTCGAACAGCGGGATGTCGTGCTCCTGTGCCACCACGCGAATATTGTCGAGGTAAGGTGGCACCGAGATCATGGTCTCGGTACGTGGGCTGTACTGCAAATTCATCAACACGACGTCAGCCCCTGCATTTTGCAATGCGGCAACCCCTTCGGTCACAGCACCGCGGAAATCGTCGGGATCGATGGCTCGAATAGCATCCACAGTCCCGGTCTGCCAGATGACCAAAGTAGGCCTTTTTGCGTCCATCAGCTTAACGAAGGTTCCGGCCGTCTCCTCGGCCGTCTTCTTGCTCTGTATTTCTACGGAGACGTGTACGGTCTCCGACAGCGGCAGCTTGTCCTTCAAAATGGCCTGCATTCGTGCCGGATAGGAGCTGTCCTCGGAGGACGGAATCCTGGTCGAACCGCTGCCAATGACGAGGATTTCGAGCGGCTTGCCGGCCTTGATGACATCGGCGACCCTGGGAAGCCGGCTTTCGCTGGTGAGCAGATAGGACGGTAATTCGCAGGCTGCGGGCGCGGCCGGAGCGGCCGGCGCAGCATCGCCCGCGCGAGCCACTGGCGCGCCAACTCCACCGCATAGCAGGATCAGGCTCAGGAGAACCTTCGCCTTCATCAGCCCCCTCCCGCCAGATCGGCGTTGCCGACGGCGTTTTTGGTTTTCCCACCGCTCTTGTCAGCCACGCGCTTGTACCACGAAATCACCCAGGCCACGCCCCACATGATCAGAATTCCGGAGAGACTAATCAGCGCATGCATGGCTGCGCCACCGGAGACTTCCGCCAGGATGAAATGGCCGGCGAAAGCCAGGAAGACGCCGAGACAGAAGATCTCGAGGGAATGCTGGCCGCACAGGATCAGCGGCCGCAGCCAGGGCGATTTCAGGCCCGGCCAGTCCCGCGGCAGGAAGCGAACGGTGAGCGCGGCCAGCGCCAGGAAATGCGCGAAACGCAACACGTCGAGATCGGCCTTGTCGATCGGATACATCCACTGCTCGAGCCGCTTCGGCATGAAGTGGGAGAGCTGCGGCACGTACCAGGTCAGCGTCACATAGAACGCCGCGACGAGATAGGCGATCGCGATCCACATCGTCACGCGTGACGCCAGGATGCGCGACATGCGTCGCGCACCTCCGAGCGCACACCATGCACCGAACACGAACAGCAGCTGCCAGGCAAAGGGATTGAACGCCCAGAAGCCGTTCGGATAGGCCGAGAGATAGAGGTCGTATTCCCAGGTCACCGCGTAAAGCACGACCGAGAGGCCGAGCGTGACGTCGGGCCTCCACTTCATCGACCACAGGATCAGCGGCAGCGCCAGCATCAAGACGATGTAGAGCGGCAGCACGTCCATATTGACGGGACGGAAGCGCAGCAGCAGCGCCTGCACGATGGTGACGTCGGGCTGCTTGAGGAAATCCATGATGCCCATCTCTTCGGTGTAAAGCGGGTTCTCGAAGCTGGTCGCGACGTAGGAGATCTCGGCGAGGAAGATCGTGAACAGGAAAACGTGGGCGACATAGATCTGCCAGACGCGCCGCAGGATGCGCGCGGTGGCGATGACGAAGCCGTTTTCCAGCATCGCCCGGCCGTAGACGAAGGCGGCGGTATAGCCGGAGATGAAGATGAATATCTCGGTGGCGTCGCTGAAGCCGTAATTGCGGATCGTGAGCCAGGTCAAAAGGCTCGGCGGCAGATGGTCGATGAAGATCAGCCACAGCGCCAGCCCGCGAAACAGGTCGAGCCGGAGCTCACGCTCGCCGATGGCGGGCAGCGTGACGGCCGGCGCGGCCGCGCGCGGCTTGGCCTCCACGGGCTTGGCCTCCACGGGCTTGGCGCCCGCGGTTCCCGCGATCGTCGATCCCGTCACTTGGTCGGCAATGGTCATCGGGGCCCGAAACCCTCACGCAAATCGTAGCGCTCAAAGGAGTGTACCGGTCCGGTCGCCGTCTCGCAAAGCGGCCGGATCACATCGGGGTGTACTTCCCTGCGAATTCTGGCGGCAGGATGTCGCGAAAGCCGCCTGTGGCATTTGGTTCCCGGCGGGTTTTCGTTATGATGGCAGCCATGTACCGCGCCGTGACCCGCCAGATCGAAGTAACCGTCGAGCCGAACTTTATTCCGGAACAGTCGTCGGCCGACCGATCCCGTTTTTTCTGGTCCTACACCATCGTCATCACCAATTCCGGCGACGAGACCGTGCAGCTCAAGACGCGGCACTGGATCATCACCGACGCCACCGGCCGGCAGCAGGAGGTGAAGGGCGAGGGTGTGGTCGGCGAGCAGCCGACCCTGGCGCCAGGCGAACGCTTCGAATACACCTCCGGCGTGCCGCTCTCGACCGCCTCGGGCTTCATGACCGGCCGATACCAGATGGTCAGCGAAAGCGGCGAGCGCTTCGAGATCGACGTGCCGACATTTTCGCTCGACAGCCCGGACAACAAGCGCGTGTTGAACTGAGGCAGGCGGCGCTACGCGTGCCGGAAGGCGGCAGCTCGTCGTTGCGAGGAGCGAAGCGACGAAGCAATCCAGACTGTCGCTGCGGAGAAGATTCTGGATTGCTTCGCTGCGCTAGCAATGACGGAGGATAGGTGCCTACGCGTCTTCGACGCCCGCCTCATGCGGCGCGAACTGATACACCGAGCTGCAGAACTCACAGGTGACGACGACCTTGTCATCCTTGACCATCGCGGCGCGATCATCCGGCGAAAAGCTCTTGAGCATCGCGGCGACCGCATCGCGCGAGCAGGAGCATTGCGCCTTGAGGACCTGCGGATTGAACACGCGCACGCCGCGCTCGTGAAACAGGCGGAACAGAAGCCGCTCGCCGGAGAGTTCGGGATCGATCAGCTCGACGTCTTCGACGGTTTCGATCAGCGAGCGCGCCTCGACCCAGGCATCGTCCTCGGTGACACTGTGCACTTCGACGCCTTCGGGCGCATCGCCAGGATGCAGGTCGGCCTGTCGCGCGCGCTCGGCCGCCTTGGGCAAGAACTGCATCAGCATGCCGCCAGCGCGCCAGCGATGCTTGCCGCCGTCGCTCGAGCGCCACTCCTCGCCGACCGCGAGGCGCACCCGCGTCGGGATCTGTTCGGAGCGAAGGAAATATTCGTGGGCGGCGTCTTCGAGGCTGCCGCCGTCGAGCGCGACCAGACCCTGGTAGCGGCTCATGTCGGGTCCCTGGTCGATTGTCATGGCGAGGTGACCACGGCCGAGCAGCGCGCCGGAATGCATGCCAGAATCCTTGGCCTCGCCAAGGCGTGCAGCGTCGAAGCGGGCATAGGCGCGCAGACGATCAGGCGCCATGTAGTCGACGACCAGGAACGACACCGGACCGTCGGTCTGGGCCTGGAGGATGAAGCGCCCCTCGAATTTCAGCGCCGAGCCGAGCAGCGTCGTCAACACGATGGCTTCGCCGAGCAGCTTGCCGACCGGCGCGGGATAATCGTGCTTGGTCAGGATCTCGTCGAGCGTGGGGCCGAGCCGCACCAGACGGCCCCGCACGTCGAGGGCATCGACCTCGTAAGGCAGTGCGGCGTCATCGATGGGAACCGCTGATGGTGCGCGAACCGGGCCTTCAGGCCCGGTTTTCATGTCAGGGGATTGAGAAATCATGGCGCTCTATCTGGGGTCTGAAGAGGTGAAATGGAAGGGGCGGCCGCGCAGTCCTCGACTGCCGACTCGCGGCCCGCATGCACCACAACACAAATCCGGTGCCGTCCCGGATCTGCGCTCATGTTTGTTCGGGACGACGGAAATCGACATCCCGTGTCGCGTTACTTCACCGCGTCAAAACACCAGGCCAAAATGCCCTTCTGCGCGTGCAGGCGATTTTCCGCTTCGTCGAACACGACCGATTGCGGGCCGTCGATCACCTCGTCGGTGACCTCCTCGCCGCGATGGGCGGGCAGGCAATGCATGAACAGCGCATCGGGCTTGGCGAGCGACATCAGCTTGGAATTGACCTGGTAGGGCCTGAGCACGTTGTGGCGGTGTTCGCCTTCCTTGTCTCCCATCGACACCCAGGTGTCGGTGACGACGCAATCGGCGCCGCGCACAGCAGCCTCCGGATCGGTGCCAAGCACGATCGGCGCGCCGGTCGCCTTGATGAAGTCGCGCATCACCTTCTTCGGTGCGAGCTCCGGGGGCGTTGCGACGTTGAGCTTGAACTTGAAGCGCTCGGCGGCATGCGCCCAGGACGCCAGTACGTTGTTGTCGTCGCCGGTCCAGGCCACCGTCTTGCCCTCGATCGGGCCGCGATGCTCCTCATAGGTCATGAGGTCGGCCATCACCTGGCAGGGATGCGAACGCCGCGTCAGGCCGTTGATGACAGGCACGGTGGCGTTCGCCGCGAGCTCCAGCAGCGCGTCGTGGTTGAGGATGCGGATCATGATGGCATCGACATAACGCGACAGCACGCGCGCGGTGTCGGCGATGGTCTCGCCGCGGCCGAGTTGCATCTCGGCGCCGGTGAGCATGATCGCCTCGCCGCCGAGCTGGCGCATGCCGACGTCGAACGACACGCGCGTACGTGTCGAGGGACGCTCGAAGATCATCGCCAGCGTCTTGCCTTCGAGCGGCTTGACCGGCTGATGCGCCTTCTGCTTCGCCTTCATCGCGGATGATGCGGCGAGCATGCGCTTGAGCTCCGACAGCGGCAGCTCGTTGATATCGAGGAAATGCTTGGGCGACGTGCTCATCAGCTTGCCGCCTGCTTGTTGCTGGACAATGCGGCACAGGCGCGCTCGAGCCGCGCGACGCTGTCCTCGATCTCGGCTTCGGTGACGATCAAGGGCGGCAGGAAACGCACGACATTGTCGCCGGCGCCGACCGTGAGCAGCTTCTGGTCGCGCAGCGCCCCAACGAGATCGCCGGAGGGCACCACGGCCTTGATGCCAATCAGGAGACCCTCGCCGCGCACTTCGCTGACGATTTCGGGATGACGGTCGATCACGGAGGCGAGCTTCTGCTTCAGGAGCAGCGACATCCTCTGCACGTGATCGAAGAAGCCGGGTTTGAGCATGACGTCGAGCACCGCATTCGCAGCCGAGATCGCGAGCGGATTGCCACCGAAGGTCGAGCCGTGCGAACCGGGCGTCATGCCGGAGGCTGCTTCCGCAGTCGCAAGGCAGGCGCCAATCGGGAAGCCACCGCCGAGCGCCTTCGCCAGCGACATCACGTCGGGCGTGACGCCGAGACGGCGGTGCGCGAACAGATCACCGGTGCGGCCCATGCCGGTCTGCACCTCGTCGAACGCGAGCAACATGCCGCGCTCGTCGCAGAGTTGGCGCAGCGCCTTGAGGAAGGCGGGTGTCGCCGAGCGCACGCCGCCCTCGCCCTGGATCGGCTCGATCAGGATGCCGGCGGTCTGCGGACCGATCGCCTTCTTCACGGCTTCGATGTCGCCATGCGGCACCTGGTCGAAACCATCCATCGGCGGACCAAAACCTTCGAGATATTTGGCGGAGCCGGTTGCGGCCAGCGTCGCCAGCGTGCGGCCGTGGAAGGCGCCCTCGAACGTGATCATGCGATAGCGGTCAGGATGGCCTTTCGCCGCGTGGTAGCGGCGCACGACCTTGATGACGCATTCCAGCGCTTCGGCGCCTGAATTGCAGAAGAATACGAAGTCAGCGAAGCTCTCGTTGCATAGACGCGCGGCGAGACGCTCGCCGTCTGGACTCTGGAACAGGTTCGACATGTGCCAGAGTTTTGTGGCCTGCTCCTGCAGCGCCTTGACCAGCGCAGGATGGGCATGGCCGAGTGCGTTCACCGCCACGCCCGAGGTGAAATCGAGATAGCGCTCGCCATTGGTCGCGATCAGCCAGCAGCCTTCACCGCGCTCGAAACCGAGGTCGGCTCTGGCGAAGACGGGGAGCAAATGCGGCGCAGCGCTGTTGGTCATGACGATCACTTGGGTGTTGCGGACGGAGTGAAGCGTGCATTGCGCAACGCACCATTGACCGGCCCGGAAAACGAAACGTGCCGCCTTTTAAGGGCGGCACGCGACGCCATCTTATGCCTGGCAGAACGGGTGTCAATGCTGCCCGGACAGCCTCGCGAAACGCTGAATCCGTAGTCTTGCGGTGACGATTTTGCGCAATTTCCGCCACGAACATGTGGACGCGAGTCGGCGGACTCTTGCGCGTGAGTCGCGCCATATTGTAGCGTTTGGCTTGTCAGATACGACATCTCGTGCAGCAGTTCTGATCCTCTAAGTCCTCATGTACCGGCGTAAACGTTCGGGCGTTCTAGGCGCGCCCGGCGAGCCTTAAGGGATTCTGGCGGCACGAGTCTTTCGAAGCTAGGCATTCGCTGCGCGGCCCCAGAATGGCGGGCGCCGGCGAAGGAAAGGGTGCCAATGACGGTTTTGACCTGGTCCGACGATCGCGTCGAGCAGTTGAAGAAGCTCTGGGAAGCAGGACTTTCTGCCAGCCAGATTGCGGCCGAGCTTGGCAATGTGACCCGCAACGCCGTGATCGGCAAGGTGCACAGGCTCGGCCTCTCCGGCCGCGCCAAGAGCCCCTCATCCGCCGCCCCCCGGCCGCGCAAGACGCGCCCCGCGCAGCACATGATGCGGGTGACCCGCCCGATCTCGCGCGGCAACACAGCGCTGGCGCAGGCCTTCGAGGTCGAGGTGGAACCCGATCCGATCACCTACGACAATGTCGTGCCGATGAGCCAGCGGCTGTCGCTGCTCGAACTGAACGAGGCGACCTGCCACTGGCCGGTCGGCGACCCCTCGAGCCCGGATTTCTTCTTCTGCGGCGGCAAGGCGCTCTCCGGCCTGCCCTATTGCGCCCAGCACTCGCGCGTTGCGTATCAGCCGGCGGCAGATCGCCGGCGTGCGCCGGCGAAGCCGGGTCCGCGCTGAGTTAGCTGACTGCAAAGACGGTGCCGTCACGCGATGACGGCTCCAACTACTCGGTGTCGTCCCCGCCTAGTTGCGCAATTCCGCACGGGGGGCGGGGACCCATAACCACAAGGCGCTGTTGTCGCGCGAAGTGGTAACTCCGAGTCTTCGCCAAACCACTCCCTGTGGTTATGGGTCCCGGATCTGCGCTCCGCTTCGCTGCGCTTGTCCGGGACGACGAGTGGCGGACTTGGCTGGAGCGAAACCGCTCAAAGCCCCTTACGCCTGCTCCGCCTTCGCAAAGCGATCGTCCAGCGCATAGCCGGCGCCGCGCACGGTGCGGATCGGGTCCTGCTCGCGGCCGAGATTGAGCAGCTTGCGCAGGCGGCCGATATGCACATCGACCGTGCGCTCGTCGATATAGATGTCGCGGCCCCAGACGCTGTCGAGCAGCTGCTCGCGCGAGAACACGCGGCCGGGATGCTCCAGGAAAAACTCCAGCAAGCGATATTCGGTCGGGCCGAGATCGATCGGCCGGCCCGAGCGCGCCACGCGGCGCTTTTCACGATCGAGCTCGATGTCGCCGAAGGCCAGCACGGTGGCGAGCCGTTCCGGGCTTGCACGCCGCAAAAGGCCCTTCACGCGCGCCAGCAGCTCCGGCACCGAGAATGGCTTGACGATATAGTCGTCGGCGCCGGTCGCAAGACCCCGCACCCGCTCGCTCTCCTCGCCGCGTGCGGTGAGCATGATGATCGGAAGCTGCTTGGTCTCCGGCCGGGTGCGAAGCCGCCGGCAAAGCTCGATGCCTGATAGTCCCGGCAGCATCCAATCGAGCACGATCAGATCGGGGATGTGCTCCTTGAGGCGGGTATCGGCGTCGTCGCCGCGCATCACCGTCTCGACGTCATAGCCGTCACCTTCGAGGTTGTAGCGAAGAAGCTCGGTGAGAGCTTCCTCGTCCTCAACCACCATAATGCGTGCGCCCATCGGGTCGTCGCTCCCTTAAGTGTTCGGTACCGTCGTGGCGAAGGTCGTCATGTCGCCCTTCGGCCGCTTGTCGGTCATCGCCTGACCTTCGATCATGTAGAACACGGTCTCGGCGATGTTGGTGGCGTGGTCGCCGATGCGCTCGATGTTCTTGGCGCAGAACATCAGGTGGATACAGAACGAGATGTTGCGCGGATCCTCCATCATGTAGGTGAGGAGCTCGCGGAACAGCGAGGTGCAGATGGCGTCGACCTCCTCGTCGCCCTTCCACACCGCCATCGCCGCCGGCAGGTCATGCGCGGCATAGGCGTCCAGCACCGACTTGACCTGCTGCTGCACGAGGTCGGTCATGTGCTCCAGGCCGCGAAACAGTTTGAGCGGATGGAAGTCCGTCTCCAGCGCCGCGACGCGTTTGCCCATGTTCTTTGCGAGGTCGCCGATGCGCTCGAGATCGGTCGCGACGCGCATGGCGCCGACGATCTCGCGCAGGTCGATCGCCATCGGCTGGCGGCGGGCGATGGTGAGCACGGCGAGCTCCTCGATGCGCTTCTGCAGCGCGTCGAGCTCGGCGTCGGTGGCGACGACACGCTGACCGAGCACGACGTCTCGGCGGATCAGCGCATCGACGGAATCGACGATCATGCGTTCGGCGATCCCGCCCATCTCGGCGACCAGGCGGGTGAGTTCCTGGAGGTCGCTGTCGAAGGCCTTTGCGGTATGTTCAGAACCCATGTCGCGTCTCCTCAGCCGAACCGGCCGGTGATGTAATCCTGCGTGCGCCGGTCGGTCGGCGATGTGAAGATCTTGCTAGTGTCGTCGAACTCGATCAGCTCGCCGAGATACATGAAGGCGGTCTTGTCCGAGACACGGGCCGCCTGCTGCATGTTGTGGGTGACGATGGCGATGGTGTAGTTCTCGGACAGCTCCTGGATCAGTTCCTCGACCTTGGCGGTCGAGATCGGGTCGAGCGCCGAGCAGGGCTCGTCGAACAGGATCACCTCGGGCCGCACCGCGACGGTGCGGGCGATGCAGAGACGCTGTTGCTGACCGCCGGAGAGCGACAGGCCGGACGCGTTGAGCTTGTCCTTGACCTCGTTCCACAGTGCACCGCCGCGCAGCGCCTTCTCGACGCGGCCGTCCATCTCGGATTTCGATATCTTCTCATAGAGGCGGATGCCGAAGGCGATGTTCTCGTAGATCGTCATCGGGAACGGCGTCGGCTTCTGGAAGACCATGCCGACGCGGGCGCGCAGCAGGTTGAGGTCGAGCTTGGGATCGAGGATGTTGGTCTGGTCGAGCGTGAGCTGGCCGGTGACGCGCTGGCCCGGATAGAGGTCGTACATCCGGTTGAAGATGCGCAGCAAGGTCGACTTGCCGCAGCCCGACGGGCCGATGAACGCCGTGACTCGGTTGGCGCCGAGCGTCAGGTTGATGTTCTTCAGCGCGTGGTTCTCGCCGTAATAGAAGTTGAGGTTGCGAACCGTCACCTTGGCGGGCGCTTCCGGCAGCGGCGGCTGCGACGCCAAATGCGCGTTGGAACTCGCGGATACGGACAGGTCGGTCATTTTGCGGTCCTCTCGGCGCCAAGGATGCGCGCGCCAATGTTCAGGGCAAGCACGGTGAGCGTGATCAACAGCGCACCACTCCAGGCGAGCTGCTTCCAGTAGGCGTAGGGGCTCTGCACGAAGTTGTTGATGGTGACCGGCAGGTTCGCCATCGTCTTGTTCAGGCTCAGGCTGAAGAACTGGTTTGACAGCGCAGTGAATAGCAGCGGCGCGGTTTCACCGGCGACGCGGGCGGTCGCAAGCAGCACGCCGGTGATCAGGCCCGAGCGCGCGGCGCGATAGGCGATGCGCTTGATCACCAGCGAGCGCGGCAGGCCGAGGGCGGAAGCCGCCTCGCGCAGGGCGTTCGGCACCAGCAGCAGCATGTCCTCGGTCGTGCGCAGCACCACCGGGATGACGATGACGGCGAGCGCAAGACTGCCGGCGATCGCGGAGAAGCCGCGCATCGGCACCACCACCGCGCCGTAGATGAACAGGCCGATGATGATGGAGGGCGCCGAGAGCAGGATGTCGTTGATGAAGCGGATCACCGAGGTCAGCTTGTCGTTGCGGCCGTACTCGGCGAGATAGGTGCCGGCGAACAGGCCGAGCGGCGCGCCGATGCCGACACCGAGCACGGTCATGATCAGCGAGCCGACGATGGCGTTGAGCAGGCCGCCCTCGGTCGAGCCGGGCGGCGGCGTGTTCTCGGTGAAGAGCTGGAGATTGAGTCCGGTCAAGCCGTTGTAGAGCAGCGTGATCAGGATCAGCGCGAGCCAGGTAACGCCGAAGGCGGCGGCGCCGAAACAGAGCCCGCGGATCAGGAGGTCCTTGCGGCGGCGGCGTGCATAGATCGGGTTCATGTTACTTCCCCGCCTTCTTTTCGAGACGCAACAGCATCAGCCGCGCGCCAGCGAGTACGAAGAACGTCAGCACGAAAAGCAAGAGGCCGAGCAGGATCAGGCCGGACTGGTGCAGGCCGTCACTCTCGGCGAACTCGGATGCGATCGCTGCCGAGATCGTGGTGCCCGGCGCGAAGATCGATGAGGAGATGCGGAACGAATTGCCGATGATGAAGGTCACCGCCATGGTCTCGCCGAGCGCCCGGCCCAGCGCCAGCATGACCCCGCCGATGATGCCGACGCGGGTGTAGGGGATCACGACGCTGCGGACGACTTCCCAGGTGGTGCAGCCGACGCCGTAGGCGGCTTCCTTCAGCACCGGCGGCACCGTCTTGAACACGTCGACCGAGATCGAGGTGATGAAGGGCAACACCATGATCGCGAGGATCAGAGCGGCATTGAACAGGCTGAGATAGGACGGCGGGCCGGCGAAGATCGCGCCCAGCACGGGAACGCCGTCGAAGATCTTGATCATGAAAGGCTGGAAGGTGTTGGCCAGGAACGGACCCAACACGAAGAAGCCCCACATGCCGTAGATGATCGAGGGGATACCGGCGAGGAGCTCGACCGCCATGCCGATCGGGCGGCGCAGCCATTGCGGGCACAGCTCGGTCAGGAAGATCGCGATGCCCAGACCAACCGGGATGGCGATCAGCATCGCGATGAAGGAGGTCACCAGCGTGCCGTACATCGGCCCCATCGCGCCGAGCACGGGCGGATCCGCCGACGGCGCCCAGCGCTGCGTCCACAGAAACGCGAGGCCGTATTCCTTCATCGCCGGGAAGGCACCGACGATCAGCGAAACGATGATACCGCCGAGGATCAGCAGCACCGAGATCGCGCTGAGCCGCGTGATCCAGTAGAAGGTAACATCACCGAGCTTGAACGCGCTCAAGGCCTTTGCGCGATCATACGGTCCGGCGTCGTCGATTATATCGCTTATATCGCTCTGAACGGCCATCTCTGCCACGCCGATCCCCTGTGCCCGTTTATATACGCTTGTTGCCGGTCTCGCGCCCCGGATGCGGCGAATGCCGATCCGGAGCGGAACTCGTGCAGACCCCGGCGCGGTGTCCGGGACAAGAGCGCTCAGCTCTTGATCTCGGCAGCCCAGGTCTTCTCGATCAGCTGGACGACGCTGTCCGGCATCGGGATGTAGTCGAGCTCTTCAGCCGCCTTGCCGCCGTTCTTGAAGGCCCAGCGGAAGAACTTGAGGGCTTCCTGCGAGGACGCCTTGTCGGTGGCGTCCTTGTGCATCAGGATGAAGGTCGCCGCCGTGATCGGCCAGGACTTGTCGCCGGGCTGGTCGGTCAGGATGACGTAGTAGCCGGGAGCCTTGGCCCAGTCGGCATTGGACGCGGCCGCCTGGAAGGCTTCGACCGTCGGCTGCACCGGCTTGCCGGCCTTGTTGACGAGACCGGTGTAGGTCAACTTGTTCTGCTTGGCATAGGCGTACTCGACGTAGCCGATCGAGTTCTTGGTCTGGCTGATGTTGCCGGACACGCCCTCGTTGCCCTTGGCGCCGACGCCGACCGGCCACTCGACGGCGGTGCCCTCACCGACCTTGCTCTTCCAGTCGGCGCTGGCCTTGGAGAGGTAATTGGTGAAGTTGAAGGTGGTGCCCGAACCGTCCGAGCGGCGAACCACGGTGATCGCGTCCGACGGCAGCTTCGCGTTCGGATTGAGCTTCTTGATCGCGGCGTCGTCCCACTTGGTGATCTTGCCGAGATAGATGTTGGCCAGCGTCTCGCCGTCGAACACCATCTCACCGGGCTTCACGCCCTCAATGTTCACGACGGGAACGATGGCGCCCATCACCATCGGCCACTGGACGAGACCGTCCTTCTCGAGCTGCTCGGCCTTGAGCGGAGCGTCGCTGGCGCCGAAGGTCACGGTCTTGGCCTGGATCTGCTTGATGCCACCGCCGGAACCGATCGATTGGTAGTTCAGACCGTTGCCGGTCTCTTTCTTGTAGGCGTCAGCCCATTTGGAATAGATCGGGAACGGGAACGTCGCACCTGCTCCCGTGATGTCGGCCGCAAAGGCCGCCGTCGTCGATGCGGCGACCAAGCCAGCAGCGACGATAGTTTTGATGAAATTCATGCTGGTCTCCATACTGGGGAGCGAAGCGCCATCCGCGCCCGATCGCGCTCCCCGCGCCGCCCCTTTAGGAGCGGTCGGCTGTGCTTTTACGAAGGTTTCGTGACAGTCGGATGACACATTCAAGCGATTGAAATCGCTTGAGTTTTACGCCGCTACCGGAGGCCGGATCTGGGGAAAACAGGCGGTGAAAGTGGCCCCCTGTTTGGCCACGCTTTCGATCAAAAGCCGGCCCCGATGGCGATTAAGAATATGTTTCACCAGCGATAATCCGAGACCGGTTCCACCCTGCGAGCGGCTGTCGCCGACATCGACCCGGTAGAAGCGCTCGGTCAGCCGCGGCAGGTGCTCGGGCGCGATGCCGGGGCCGAAATCCCGGACCGTGACCCGGATTTCCTGAGTTCCATCAGGAGCGGGGCCGGAAGTCAGCGACACGATGACGCGTCCGCCCGAGGCACCGTATTTGAGCGCGTTTTCGATCAGGTTCTCGAACAGGCGGAGCAATTCCTCGCGGTCGCCCGCGATCATCACCGGCGGCTCCGGCAGATGGATCTCGACCTCGACCTGCCGTTCGCGCGCCAGCGGCTCGAGCCCGTCGCCTACCTGGCGGATTATCGGCACGAGGTCGACCAGGGTGTCGGGCCGCACATGGGCGGACAGTTCGACCCGCGAGAGCGAGAGCAGGTCGTCGATCAGGCGCGCCATACGGGTGGCCTGGTTGTGCATGATGCCAAGGAAGCGCTCGCGCGCCTTGGGGTCGTCCTTGGCCTGCCCCTGGAGCGTGTCGATGAAGCCCGACAGCGCGGCGAGCGGCGTACGTAGCTCGTGGCTGGCATTGGCGACGAAGTCGGCCCGCATTTCCTCGACCCGGCGCAGCGGCGTCTGGTCGTGGAAGGTCATCAGCATGCATTTGTCGGCGCCGCCGAAGGTGGTCGGCACCGGCACCGGCGTGATCACGAGTTCCATCCAGCGATCGACCGGGACATGATCGAGATAGGTCGCGCGCCGTGGCTCGGTGGTCGCGATCGACTCGCGCAGCGCCGTGATGATCTCCGGCGAGCGCAGCGCGAACTGGGCGAGCTCGTTCTTGCGCAGTGCCGGCGCAAGCTGGGCGGCGGCGGCGTTGAGATGGATGACACGGCCGGCGCGGTCGAGCAGCACCGCTGGATCCGGCATGCCAGCGACGACCGCGGCCACCGCCGCACTCTCGACCGGGTTGATGCGCCGGGTGTCGTCGCGCGAGGCGGCGGTATCGTGCAGCCGCCAGGGGATCAACGCCGCGGCCGCGATGCAGAAGAACACCGTCGCCGCATGCCTTACCGACAATTCGCCGAGCGAAACCACCACCGACAGCGCCAGTGCTGCGGCGATCAGGATGATGGTCGAGTGCCGCAGCCGGTCGGACCAGGGCTGCGCGGTGGGAGAAGATGGGGCGTCGATCGCCATCGGGGCGGGCTTCTCCTAAGGGGATGCGCCGGTCACGCCGCCGTCGCTGCGCTCTCTCACATAGGCGGCCTCGCGCGCCGGGCCGGGATCGAGCTTGAGCGCCGCCTGCTGCAAGCGCTTCGATCGTGCGCCGATTATAACCTCACGAAACGTCAGCAAGATTACAGATATGACGAAGGGCGAGATATAATAGAGCAATCGGAACAGGAGCATGCCGCCCAGAAGCTCCTCCCGGTCCATCTGCCAGAGCCCGACCAGCATGGCGGCATCGAACACGCCGAGCCCCCCGGGCGAGTGGCTGGCAAAGCCGAGCAGCGTCGCCGAGACGAAGATCACCGCGACCACGACGAAGCCGAGATTAGGCTCGTCCGGGACCAGCACGTACATCGCGAGCGCACAGAAGCCGAGATCGAGGATGCCGATCGCGATCTGGAGCAGCGTCAGCGGCCCGCCCGGCAGGACCACGGTCCAGGGCCCGCGGCCGACCACGCGCGGCTGGGTCCAGACCCAGACCACATACGCGACCAGCCCCGCGATGATCATCATCGCCAGCGTCCGGTTGAGCCAGGGCGGAAGCTGGTCGATCGCGGCAGCGGCCTCCGGATGGTAGGCGATGCCGAGGCCAAGCACGGCCGCATTGCCGAGCCAGAAGGTCAGGCCGGCGAGGAAACAGATTTTTGCGACGTCGATCGCGTTCAGCCCATAGGCCGAATAGATGCGGTAACGTACCGCACCGCCGGTGAAGACGCTGGCGCCGACATTGTGGCCGATCGAATAGCTGGTGAAAGCGGCGAGCGCGTTGATGCGATAGGGCACGTGAGAGTGGCCGATCGCGCGCACGGCAAACAGGTCGTAGAAGGTCAGGGTGAAATAGCCCGCGGCCACGAACAGCGCCGCCATCGCGATCTGACGCGGCTCGGTGCTCTTGATCGCCTCGATGACCTCGTTGACGTCGATGCCCCGCAGCATGTGGTAGAGCACGTAGCAAGCGATGCCGATGACCGCGACGCTGATCACAACGCCAAGCTTATGCAGGATTTGCTTCTGGCGCAGAAACGTCATCGTCCTGCGTATGGCTTCCAGCATCTAGACCTCGAACAACGCTTCAGCGGCCAAGGTGGCCGGCGAACAGGTGGACGACGCGCAAGCACTCAACGAATCCTCGCCACCGGCTCCGGCATCGCGCATGCTCCCCGCTCCTCCACTAGCGCGTTTTGCGCCGGAGTGGAATTCGCCAATAAGAACAAAATCACGTGCCTTCAATATTTTAGGCAGGGTCACGGGCTCCGGATGCACGGTTTGGCGCTTTCGGCGGCAAGACTGATGCGAATCTCCATGGCGATCCTGCGCAGGGGCCATGAAGTTTTGATGATTTCGACCGGACAATGTTCCGACAGGGCTTAACCCGACGTCAATCTATGGGCCGCGCCCTCCTGTTGAAAGAGGGGGCGATCGGACCGCCCTGCACGAATTTTCCGATCTGCCGAAAGGCGGCGGCCAAGCCGCTGAACCGTGGTTGTCAGGGTGCACGGCACATCACGGAGCGACCGACGGCGCGGTGCGCGAGACCACCCGGTCGCGCAGCCACGCGCCGATGGTGCAGCCGACCAGATAGCAGGCGAACATGATCAACCCGAGGTCGAGCCAGTAGCCGAAGCGGCCGGGAACAGCATGCGCGAACGAGGCTGCGACCAGACCCGCGGCAAGCAGCGCAAGCCATCGCGCAGTCACTTTCGAGGTGCCGTTGCCCCGCTGGACCACCGAAATCCAGCCCATGGCAAAGCCCAGCAGCAGCGATCCGATCAGCCAACCCAGATGGAACGAGACGAGATAGGGCATCGTCACCTCACCAGAAATTCGATGCGGCGGTTTTGTGCCTTGCCGTCGTCGGTGTCATTGCCGGCGACCGGTTGCGTGCTGCCGTAGCCGACGGCGGTGAAACGGGTGGCTGGCAGACCGGCCTTGACCAGATAGTCGATCACCGCCTGCGCGCGCTTCTCCGAGAGAGCCTGGTTGAACGCGTCCTCACCGTCGGAGTCGGTATGGCCCGCAACCTCTATGTTCGTCGTGGGGCAGCGCAACGCCGTCTCGATGAGATGGTCGAGGATTCCTGCGGAGTCCGGATCGATGTCGGCACGCTTCGTTCCGAAGCGGATCTTGCCCTTGGTCAGGAGGTCGGAGAACAATTGCTGGCAGACGGTGCCGTCGACCGGGCCCGCCGCGGGCTTCACCGTGATCTCCGGCTTGAACTGCCAGTATTTTGGAAAGTCCTTGCCGAGGCCTGCGCGGATGTCGTTGGCGGCGCCTTCATAGAGCGCATCGCCCGACAGCTTCACCTCACGATCCGAGACCACGAGCGTTCCGGTCGACAATCGCGACAGCGCGCCGAGCGCTGCGACCACGGCGGTATTGAAGGAGCTGGGCGCGCCGATGCTGGCCTTGAGATTGTCGACGACCTTTTCGTTGAAGAATTTGCGCGACGCGCTGGTTGCGATCGCCGCGTGCACGTTGTTGTCCGGCACGTAGCCGGTCAGCGTTACGGTCGCGGCAACCGGATCCTTGTAGGCCTGGAAGATGTAGGGCGGCGCCTTGATCTCGTTGGCGGCGACCGAAAAACCCTCTGGCAGGTTTTTGAGCGCCGCCGCAATCGCTTCGCGGCCACCGAGCTCGCGCGCCATGCCGGACAGGCTGACCTTGGTGTCGGAGATCGTGATCTTGCCCTCCTTCAGCTTGCCGATCTGGTCAAGCAGGAGCGTCGCGGCTGCTTCGAAGCGCGGCGGCGCGCCACGCGCCAGTCCCATCTGATCGGCCACCTCGACCCCGGCGACTTCCTTGCGGGCCGCCTCCGTCAGCCGCGCCTTCATCGACGGCAGCGGCGCGGAGCCGGACAGTGTCACCCGCACCACGTCACGCTCGGCGTTCCAGACGAAGGGCTTTGCCTCGGGAACAAGGCGGGTGCGGTCGTCGACGAGTCGCACACCGGGGACGGTCTCAACCGCCACCACGGCGTCGCGGCGTCCCTCCTCGGAGAAGGCATCTGCGGCGAGGCTGACGTCGCGGCCGTCGACCGCGATCCGGGTCTTGTCCAGGACAGTATCCTTGAGCGCGGCCGCGCTGCGGGCAGAAAGGTCGGCCTCGACCGGCAAGGTATTATTCCAGGCCGCAAATCCCCACATGATGGCCAGGGGGATCAACCCCGGCCACCATTTGCTGGCCCACGTGAAAAGCTTCTTCATTCGACGACCCGAACTCTGGAACCGGAGACAAAACAAACCCTTGGCAGGCTGTCAAACCGGAAATGGCGGCCCTCCGAAGGCCCCGCGGGGGCAACTGGAAATAACTTTTTCTTCAAGGGTCCTTCCCTAAGTTGAAGGCGGAATGCCAAGGGGCCGACCATCCGGTCATGAAACAACTCCGTAACAACGTCATCCGCGCCGGGCTGGGAGCACTCTATTTCAGCGGGGTGCACCACCTGTTGCGCCCACTCTTGTCGGGCGTCGGCGCCATTTTCATGCTGCACCATGTGCGGCCGGCCCGCGAAGCTGCGTTCCAGCCGAACCGGCACCTCGAAGTCACCCCCGATTTCCTGCGCGCGACGCTGTCACACCTGCGTGCGCGCGATATCGACATCGTCAGCACGGACGAGTTGCATGAGCGGCTGGTGCGGGGCCGCTTCGCCCGCCCCTTCGCCGCCTTCGCCCTCGACGACGGCTACCGCGACAATCTCGAATTTGCGCTCCCGGTGCTGCGCGAATTTGACGCGCCCGCGACCGTCTATGTCACCAGCGATTTCGCCGAGGGTAGGGGGCGGCTGTGGTGGGTGGCGCTCGAAGCCGTGATCGCCAGGGCCGAACAGATCGACGTGCAGATTGGCAACGCCGCGCTGCGGCTCGACGCGACGACGCCCGCGGCAAAGCAGGCGGCGTTCGATCGCCTGCACGACTGGCTCCGCGCGCTGCCGGGTGAGCACGATCTCAAACGCGAGATCGAGGCGCTGTGCGCGAAGTACGGCGTCGACATGGCCGCTCTGTGCCGCAATCTTTGTTTGTCCTGGGACGAGATGAAGCGGCTGGCCGCCGATCCGCTGGTCACGATCGGCGCCCACACCATCAGCCATTGCAATCTTGCCAAGCAGAGCGACGAGATCGTCGCGCGGGAGATGGCGGTGAGCCGCGCACGGATCGAGCGCGCGCTGGACCGCCCCGTGCTGCATTTCGCCTACCCCTATGGCGACCGCGAAGCGGCGGGCGAGCGCGAATTTGCACTTGCTGCGTCCGCCGGCTTCAAGACCGCGGTGACGACGCGACCCGGCATGCTGTTCGCGGAGAACGCCGGCCGCATGACCGCGCTGCCGCGCGTCTCGCTCAACGGCAACTACCAGGACACCCGCATCCTGCCGATCCTGACCTCGGGCGCCGCAACGGCGGTGTGGAACGGCTTCCGCCGGATCGCGGCGGCGTAGTTCATCTGTACACTCCGCCCTCATCCTGCGGAGCTGGGGGATGGTTCCTTGACTCCCCTCCCCGTCCCCCCCACAACCAGCGCCAACCAAGGGAGAGACATCATGTTCAACGATCTGTTCTCGCTCAAAGGCCGGGTCGCGCTCGTGACCGGCGGTTCGCGCGGCATCGGCAAGATGATCGCGGCGGGATTTCTCAGCGCCGGCGCGGCGAAGGTCTACATCACCGCGCGCAAGGCGGGACCGTGCGAGGAGACCGCGAAGGAACTCTCCGCGCAATATGGCGGCGAATGCATTGCGCTGCCGATCGACATCTCGACCCTCGCCGGCGCCGAACTGCTGGCAAGTGAGTTCAGAAAGCGCGAGCCAAAACTCGACATCCTCGTCAACAATGCGGGCGCGGCCTGGGGCGCGGAGTTCGACGAGTTTCCGGAGAGCGGCTGGGACAAGGTGATGAACCTCAACGTCAAGGCGCCGTTCTTCCTGACCAAGGCGCTGGCCGCGCCGCTCCGCGCGGCAGGTTCCGCCGCGCGACCTGCGAAGGTGATCAACATCGCCTCGATCGACGGCATCTTCGTCAATCCGATGGAGACCTATTCATACGCCGCGAGCAAGGCCGGGCTGATCCACCTGACGCGCCGCATGGCCGTGAAGCTGATTTCCGACCACGTCGTGGTCACTGCGATCGCGCCGGGCCCGTTCCAGTCCGACATGAACCGCGCCGCGCGCGACCATGGCGACGAGGTTGCAACGCGCGTTCCCGCGGGCCGCATCGGCACCGACGAGGACATGGCGGGTGCTGCGATCTACCTCGCCTCGCGTGCGGGAGATTATGTGGTGGGCGCGACCATCGCGGTGGACGGCGGGATCGTTTATGCGAACCCGGGGATCAAGGGGAGCGGATGGGATAGCTGAGGGGCGAATAGTGAGTAGCGAGTGGTTCTGCCATTCGCCATTCGCCACTCCCAATTCGCTACTTTACGACTCGATCTTCACATACTCGAAATCGCCCGGCTTGTTGTCGATGCCGACTTTCGGGGCCGAGATCCAGGAGGCGAACTTCCCGGTCTCGGTGACGGGCTGCATCAGCGAGGTGATGAAGTCGCCGTCGCTGGTCGAGGGCAGCCATTCGTCCTTCCGCTTCGCCCAGGTCGCATCGTCGATCAAAAGACCATCCGGCGTCGCATGGACGTCCTTGAATTCGCCGATGTGGCGGTGGAAGGCGACGTTCGGCAGCGTCAGCTTGAAATCATAGCCAGCGGTCGAGATCACCTTGTTCCAGCGCAGCATGCCCTTGACGCAGTCCTGGCTGTAATCGTCGCGCAGACGCATGTTGAGCGCGGTCAGCGCCGGCTCGTCCACCAGCTTAATCTCGCCGTCGATGAACTTGAGCACCGGGTAGGTCGCGTTCTTGAGCTGGTGATCGTCCTCGATCTGGGTCTCGTGATAGCGGCCCTTGATGCCGGCGTTGAAGGCGTTCGCGGCATTGGTCGAAACCTCGGAGCCGAACAGGTCCAGCGACAAAGTATAGTGCAGGTTCAGCTTCTTCTGGATGGTCGGCAGGTCGATCACGCCTAGCGCGCGGACCTTCGCGATATCGGTCGGATCGGTGATGCCGGCTTCGCGCATCGCATCGCAAGTGCGCTGCACGACGCGGGTGATGCCGGTCTCGCCGACGAACATGTGATGCGCTTCCTCGGTCAGCATGAAGCGGCAGGTGCGCGACAAGGGATCGAAGCCCGACTGCGCCAGCGAGTGGAGCTGCATCTTGCCGTCGCGGTCGGTGAAGTAGGTGAACATGAAGAAAGACAGCCAGTCCGGCGTCGCCTCGTTGAAGGCCCCTAACATGCGCGGCGCATCGGCATCACCGGAGCGGCGGCGCAGCAGATCGTCAGCCTCCTCGCGGCCGTCGCGACCGAAATACTTTTGCAGCAGGTACACCATCGCCCAGAGATGACGGCCCTCCTCGACATTGACCTGGAACAAATTGCGCATGTCGTAGAGCGAGGGCGCGGTCTTGCCGAGATGGCGCTGCTGCTCGACCGAGGCGGGCTCTGTGTCGCCCTGGATCACGATCAGGCGGCGCAGCATCGCGCGGTGCTCGCCCGGGACTTCCTGCCAGGCCGGCTCGCCATAATGCTCGCCGAACGGCACTACGCGGTTCTCTTCCTGCGGAGCAAGAAGAATGCCCCAGCGATATTCGGGCATCCGTACATAGTCGAACTTGGCCCAGCCGCGCGGATCGACGGAATAGGCGGTACGCAAATAGACCAGCGACTCCTGGAAGCCTTCCGGCCCCATGTCGCTCCACCAATCCATGTAGCCGGGATGCCAGCCTTCCAGCGCCTTCAGCACCTGGCGGTCTTCGGCAAGATTCACGTTGTTCGGAATCTTGGTCGAGTAGTCGACGTTCATGATGTTCATATTCATTGGGAGCTCTCCCGCGTTGAACCTGATCGTTTCCCGCGAATGGCGAATGGCGAGTAGCGAATGGAAATCCCTATTCGCTATTCGCCACTCCCTATTCGCTAAACTCTCGTCATATCGAATTTCGGCTTCTGCCCGCTGCCGTAGCGGCGCAGCGCACCTTCTTCACCGACCGCATTCGGGCGCTGGAAGATCCAGTTCTGCCACGCGGTCAGGCGCGCGAAGATTTTTGACTCCATCGTCTCGGGGCCAACGAAGCGCAGGCTCGCCTCCATGCCGGTAAGGCTGTCGGGCGAGAAGCTCGCGCGCTCCTCCAGAAACACCCGGACCTCGTCGTCCCAATCGATGTCGTCGAGCGCGAAGGTGACGAGGCCGAGCTCTTCGGCCTGCTCGGCGTCGAGCGTCGTGCCGACGGTGGCTTCCGCGCGCTCGACATCGGACGGATCGGCCTGGAAGCGCGATTCCAGCCGCGTCAGCCCATGACTCATCGGATAGGGACCGAAATTCATGGCGGAGAGTTCGATCGACGGCGGCGGACGGTTGTCGCCCTGGCGCGTGCCGATCAGCATGTAGGAGCGGTCGGCGGCGAAGACCAGTTCGGCGAGCGTGCCGGCAAAGCAGGAGCCGGGCTCGACCAGCGTCACCAGCGTGCGCGAGGTGACGTCGATGCGCTTCAGCACGCGCTTCCAGTAGTGGCGGATTTCGTTGACCAGCCAGTGCGCCTTGTTGGCTTCGAGGAAGGCGTCGCTGGCGAGCACATGGGCGCGATCGCCATGGCTCTTGAACACCAGCATGGCGATCTCGAGCTCGTTGATACGCAGGTGCAGGATGGCGTCGTCGAGTTCGCGCGCAACCTGGAGCGGCCAGAACGAAGGCCCCTGCGCCATCATGCCGTCGATGTCGGCGGGCGGTGCGGCCTCCGGCGCCTTGATCGAGATGGTGGCGATGCGCGCGGCGCGATCGATGTCGACGCTGACGAATTCGTAACGCAGGCTGGTTTCGTCGATCACGCGCTTGAGCGGCGTCAGCGTGATACCCTTGCCGCTGCCCTTGCGCTTCGAGTTGCCGGCGAATTCCCTGGTGCGCTCGGCGATCTTGCCTTCGAGTTTCGAGTTCGGCGCGATCTCGTCGACCAGACGCCATTGCACGGCGCGCTTGCCCTTCACGCCCTCCTCGATGGTGCAGAAGAAGTCGGCGTGGTCGCGGCGCACCTTTCGCTTGTCGACCACACGCGTCAGCCCGCCGGTGCCGGGCAACACCGCGAGCAGCGGCACTTCGGGCAAAGCCACAGCAGACGAACCGTCGTCGGCGAGGATGATGTGGTCGGTCGCGAGCGCCAGCTCATAGCCGCCGCCGGCGGCGGAGCCGTTCACCACCGTGATGAAGCGCTGGCCGGAATTCTCGGAAGAATCTTCCATGCCATTGCGGGTCTCGTTGGTGAACTTGCAGAAATTGACCTTGTGGGCATGGGTCGAGCCCGCGAGCATGCGGATGTTGGCGCCGGCGCAGAACACGCGGTTCTTGGCCGAACGCATCACCACGACCTTCACTTCCGGATGTTCGAAGCGCAGGCGTTGGATCGCGTCGGCAAGCTCGATGTCGACGCCGAGGTCGTAGGAGTTGAGCTTGAGCAGATAGCCCTCGAACAGGCCGCCATTCTCATCGACGTCCATGGTCAGGGTCGCGACGTCGCCATCGACCGCGAGCTTCCAATGCCGGTAGCGGGACGGCTCGGTCTGGAAATCGATGAATGTCGCACCGCCTGCGAGGCGCCGATCTTCCCCGGCCATGGGCCACCCTTGAGCTTGATTATGAGTTTTGGCTGCAGCGTTAGATGCACAATAATGCATCTTTTTAAATGCGTCTAGCCCTTATCAGCCAGTATATGCACTTTGCTTCATGAACGCTACTGGGACCGCACAATAGCGCCAAGCGCGATCCAGTCGGCCTTGGAGAGCTCGGGGCGACCGAGCTTGGCCTGGAGCACTGCCGTCAGCGCCGGAACAGGGAAGCTCTCGACAAAGCCGTCGCCGCCCGCAACCGCCTTGCGCGAGTTCAGTGCCCGCAGCTCGGCCAGCGCATCCCCGAACAGGCGCACGGCCGAATGCGACTTCTGCATGCGCAGCCGCCAATTCGCATTGGCGATGTGAATGCATGCGCGCAACAGAATGCGCTCGCGGCCGCCTTGCGGCGATGCGGCCCACACCGCTTCCAGCACGTCCTGCGATTCCCAGAAATAGCCGCGGTCGTTGAGCGCGAGCCCGTAGCGCAACGCAGGATGGCGCGCGGGCACATAGCCGCGGAAGGCCGCCGGCACCAGCGCCTTGGCCATGTCGAGCGTCTCGTAGTCGGCGTCGACCCCGCCGGTCTCGCCCGGCACATAGGCCCATCGCGGCCACGGCAGCGGAGCGCTCGCATTCGGCGGCACATTCATTGATGTGCCTCCGCTGCCTCATGCGGCGCGTCCCCGGAGTCCCTGATCGTCGCGCAGGGCCGCCTTTGCAAATTGCTCAATCGCGTCAAGCGTCGCCCCCGGCGCTTCACGATGCGGGGAATGCCCCGCGCCTGAAATAATTTTCAAATCTACCGGACAATAACACTCTTCCTGCGCAATCTCGACCTGGCGCTGCGTCCCATATTGGTCATCCACACCTTGCACGACCAGAACCGGAGCCCGGATGTAGGCCAGGTATTCGGAAATATCCCAGTCGCGGAATTTCGGATCGAGCCAGGCGCCGTTCCAGCCATAGAAGGCGTTGTCGACGTCCTTGTGCCAGCGCGCCAGTTTTGTCCTGAGGTCAGTGGTCTCGTAAGTTGTCTTGATCGCCGCGATCGATTTCACCGAGATATCCTCGACAATGAAATGCGGTGCGATCAGCACGAAGCCGCTCAGCCGGTGATCCTGATGCGCGCCGGCATAGATCGCCGCGATCGAGGCGCCGTCGGAATGGCCAAGCAGCAGACCGCGTTTGAAGCCGATCGCATCGAGCAGCTTCGGCAGCACGTCGAGCGCCTCGCGCTGCATGTAGTCGAGCGGCCGCGGCAGCGTCACCGGGCTCGATTGGCCATAGCCCGCGCGCGAATAGGCGAAGATACCGGCACCAGTGGCCTGCTGCAGCTTCTCGGGGAAATCGCCCCAGAGACCGACCGAGCCGAGCCCTTCATGCAGCATGATGATGGTCGGCGCATCCGCGACTTGCGGCGCGAGCCATTTGTATTCGAGGCTGGCGCCGCCGATGGTGAGGAAGCCTGTGGAGGTGAGACTGGTCATGCTGTGTCGCTCTTCTCTCCGTCGTGCCCGGGCTTGCCCCGCGCATCCACGTCTTTCCTCATTCGGGGTGGCGCGTGGATGGCCGGTCAAGCCCGGCCATGACGACCGTTGTTAATTCGCCCCTTCGCGCAATTTGAACCGCTGGATCTTTCCCGTCGCCGTCTTGGGCAAGGACTCAACGACAGCGATCCAGCGCGGATATTTCCACGGGCCGATCTTCTGCTTGACGTGCTCCTTCAGCATCTCCTGCAAGTCCGTCGCCTTCGCGCCGGGACGCAGCACGATGAAGGCTTTCGGCTTCAGCAGGCCTTCCGGATCGGCCTCGGGCACGACGGCGGCTTCGAGCACGGCCGGATGCGTGATCAGCGCGCTCTCGACCTCGAAGGGCGAGACCCAGATGCCGGAGACCTTGAACATGTCGTCGGCGCGGCCGCAGAAAGTGTAGCGGCCCTCGGCATCGCGAACATATTTGTCGCCGGTGCGGGTCCACGGCCCCTCGAATGTGCGGCGGCTCTTGTGACGCTGGTTCCAGTAGCCCTCACCGGCGGAGGGCGCATCGACCAGCAGTTCGCCGACCTCGCCATCAGCCACGTCATGGCCGACCTCGTTGACGAGCCGCACTGCGTAGCCCGGCACCGGCTTGCCGGAGGAGCCGTACTTGATGTCGCCGGGCGCGTTCGACAGGAAGATGTGCAAAAGCTCGGTCGAGCCGACGCCGTCAAGAATGTCGACGCCGAAGCGCGCCTTCCAGCTGTTGCCGACGGATTCCGGCAGCGCCTCGCCGGCCGAGGTGCAGATGCGCAATGACTTGCCACCACGCTCGGCCTTCATGGTTTCGTCGTTGATCATGGCCGCGAACAGCGTCGGCACGCCGTAGAAGATCGACGGATTGAATTTGTTCATCAGGTCGAACATCCGCGCGGGCGTCGGGCGTTCACTGTTCAGCACCACGGTGGCGCCGACCGCCATCGGGAAGGTCAGCGCATTGCCGAGGCCATAGGCAAAGAACAGCTTTGCCGCGGAGAGACAGACGTCACTCTCGCGGATGCCGAGCACCTGCTTCGCATAGGTGTCGGCGGTCGCCTGCAGGTTCGAATGCAGATGGCGCACGCCCTTGGGCATGCCGGTCGAGCCGGACGAATAGAGCCAGAACGCCGGCTCGTCGGGGTGCGTCGCCGCGGTCATGAACTGGTCGGTCTCGTCCGCGAGCTCTTCAGCGAGCTGCTTGTGACCATTCCTCTTGGCGCCTGACACCACGACATGCTCGAGATCCGGCATGCGGCCGACGACGTCCTTGATGACGGGATAGAGCGCTTCGGAGACGAACAGCACGCGCGCGCGGCAGTCGGCGAGAATGTAGGCGTATTGATCCGCGGTCAGCAGCGTATTGAGCGGCACCGGCACGATGCCGGCGCGGATCGCGCCCAGGAACACGATCGGGAAGTCGACCGTATCCAGCATGATCATCGCCACGCGCTCTTCGCGGCGAACACCGAGACGGCGGAGCATATTGGCGGCGCGGCGCGTCTCGCGCGCGAGCTCGCCATAGGTGAGCCGCGAGACGGTGTCGTCGAAGACGAGCTTGTCGGCCCTGCCCTCCTCAACGTTACGGTCGAGCAGCCAGGTCACCGCGTTATAGGATCCCTCGCTCACAGACTTCTCCCCCGAATTTAGAATTATAATTCATAGAAAGACACTATGGCGGCTTGCTGTCAATGCTAGCAGGCATTATGTTTCATTAAAACGCGCCGCAGGACATCCGCTAAAGAAAGCCCATGATCTGTAGTCCATGACCGACAGTCCCGACGCCGAATCCCGATTTCTCGAACAGCTCGGCCAACGCGTGCGCACCATGCGCGCGCTGCGCGGAATGTCGCGCAAAGTGCTCGCCAAGGTATCAGGAATTTCAGAGCGCTACATCGCACAGCTTGAAAGCGGCAAGGGCAACGTCTCCATTGTACTGCTGCGCCGCGTCTCGGACGCGATGGGCGCGCACCTCGAAGACCTGCTTCCCTCAGTCGATCCGACGCCGGACTGGCAGATGTTTCGCGATCTCCTGCGCAAGGCGACGCCCGCCCAGATCGCGCAGGCCAAGGACCTGCTCGTCGGCGGCAGCGCATCCGCGCCGCGACGCGCGCCGTTCTGCGGCATCGCGCTGATCGGCCTGCGCGGTGCCGGCAAGTCCACCCTCGGCAAAATTTTGGCGAAGAAGGTCGGCTGGAGCTTCGTCGAACTCAACAAGGAGATCGAGCAGCAGAACGGGCTCTCGGTCGCCGAGATCATCGCGCTCTACGGCCAGGAAGGTTTTCGCCGCATGGAGCAGGCAGCGCTGCAACACCTGCTCGCACGTAACGAGCTGATGGTGCTGGCGACCGGCGGCGGCATCGTGTCGGAGCCGCTGACCTTCGACCAGATCCTGACATCGTTCTACACGATCTGGCTGAAGGCCGAGCCCGAGGAGCACATGGCCCGCGTTCGCCGCCAGGGTGATTTGCGTCCGATGGCCGACGACCGCTCCGCCATGACGGAGCTGCGCAATATCCTCTTGAGCCGCGAGCCGCTGTACTCGCGCGCCACCGCGGTGGTGGATACCGCGGGGCTGAGTGTGGACGCCGCCGCCGCGCGCTTGGTCGACGCGGTGCGCCCGGTGCTGCAGAACGAGGCCCGCAGCTTTGGGCTGCGCAGCGTGGCGCTGTAGCTAATCCAGGCATTATCGTCCCGGCAAAGGCCGGGGTTTGTGCGCGATCTGCAACGACGTATATCTGCGCTGGCAGCAAGCCTTGAATACAAGCCTTGGGATACAAGCCTTGGAATAGATGATGACCGATAGCGACGTCGCAATCTCCATGTTCGAACGGATCGGCGGCGGTGCCACGATCGACCGGCTGGTCGAGCGGTTCTACGAGCGGATGGATGCGCTGCCTGAGGCGCAAATCATCCGCGCCATGCACGCCGCCGACCTCGGCCTGATCAAGGACGTGCTGAAGCGCTATCTCACCGAATGGACCGGCGGTCCGCGACTTTATTCGGTTGAGAAGGGCCATCCGCGACTGCGGCAGCGGCATATCGGCTTTGCCATCGGCGATGCCGAACGCGATGCGTGGCTGATCTGCATGCGCGGCGCGCTGGAGGAGACGGTGACCGATGCGGCCGCGCGCCATGATCTCGATCGCGCGCTGTCCGGCCTCGCCGACTGGATGCGCAACCGCAGCTAACCGAACTCAGTCGAGGCCGAATGTCCGCGCCAAGCACCACTTCAGCACGCTGCGACTCCCCCGCGCCGACGGTCCCGCTGAGCTTCGCGCAGCATCGCCGCTTGCAAAAGCGGTAGCGGCTCGACGCAAGCGATGACGGGGTAGTGTTGCGAGCATGGGCCGCCTGCAACGAACGAAATTGAGTCCAGCAAAGGCCGCCTGCTAAGCTCAGATCATGACCGAGCCCCTCCCCGACACCATCCGCCGCCTCTACACCGATCCCGGCGAGTACATCGACAGCGATCATCCCGCCGTGCGGCAATTCGCCGAGACCGCCGTGCGCGTCGACGCGAGCGAGCGTGAGAAGGCGAGCGTGCTCTACAAGGCGGTGCGCGACGGCATCCGCTACAATCCCTATGTCAGCATGCGCGTCGCGGAAACGTTTCGCGCCTCGAGCGTGCTTGCCGCGGGCCAGGGCTATTGCGTCGGCAAGGCCGCGCTCTATGCCGCCGCCTGCCGCGTCCACGGCATTCCGGCTCGCGTCGGCTTTGCCGACGTGAAGAACCATCTCACCACCGAGAAGCTGCGCCAGAGTATGGGCACCGACATGTTCACCTGGCACGGCTTTACCGAGGTCCATATCGACGGCGCCTGGCGCAAGGCGACGCCGACCTTCAACGACACGCTCTGCGCCAAGGTCGGCGTGGCGCCGCTCGATTTCGACGGCCACACCGACGCGCTGCTGCATCCCTTCGACGGCGCGGGCCGCGCCTATATGCAATATGTCAACGACCGCGGCACCTATCACGACGTGCCGGCAAAGTTCTTGATGCGCGAGATGGCGCGCGAGTACGCCAACATGCAGGGCGAGGATCTCTCGGACCGCGACATGGAGCGCGAGGCGGGAGAGCCGTAGAGGCGGGCCGTAGCCCGGATGAGCAAAGCGACATCCGGGTCTTCGCAATGATTGTCCCGGGTATCGCTTCGCTCACCCGGGCTACGAAGTGCGCCCCCAACGGCGCTTGTGGCGATCAGCGGCGCGATGCGTGCCGCGATCGCGCCGTCAGATCGACCAATAGTTTGCGTGCGCGTAGGGCTTCGAACGATCGCCCCAGTCGAATTCGTCGCCGTCGAACTCGCACGGTCCGCTGACGAGCTCGTCCAGCGTCACCTCGACACGAAAGGCCTGTCGCGCGGGATCGTATTTCAGCGCACTCCACTGCACCGGGTAATGGTGGCGCGTGCCGATCAGCCCGCCAGTCTTGATCACGGCGTAGGCGACCGTGCCGGTCACCTTGTCGAGCATCAGCCGCTCGATCGTGCCGAGCTTCGTGCCATCGCGCCCGTAGATACCGACGTGCTCCACGCGATCACTGGGAACCATGGTGTGTTGCATGGCGTCCTCCCTGTTATCTTGCGTGACGAGATTATAGGCCCGCGCGCGCGAGGCGCCAACGGCCGTTGCTACAACAGCTGCGACCGTACGGACGCCGCGCCCTCGCTGAGCAGCGGGAGGAACCGGCCAACCAGCTCCCCTGCCGGTACGCGGTCGACATGGGCGCCCATGTTGATGGCGGCGACGATCGTGTCGTCGTAACGGCGCACGGGAACCGAGATCGAACGAAAATGCGGCTCCGCCTCGCGATCGACCAGCGAATAGCTCTGCCCGCGATCGGCCACGATGCGCGCGAGCAACGCCTTGGGATCGGTCACTGTCTGCGGCGTCAGCGCCTCGCGCTTCATCGCCTTGAGCCGCGCGGCGAGATCGACATCGTCGAACTGACCGAGCATGGCGCGGCCGACCGAGGTGCAGAAGGCAGGCAGCCGATAGCCGATCTCCAGTCCACCTGAAAACACGCGTGCCGGACCGCCGCGCGCAATGAACACCACGTCATCGCCGTCGAGCACCGCGAGCGAGGAGATTTCCTGCGCCGCAGTGGCGATCCGATCGAGCACCGGCTGAAGTACGGCGACGAGCTGGTTGGAGCGCAGATACGACGCGGCAAGCGTCAGCACATGCGGCGTCAGCAAGAACAGCTTGCCGTCGCCGCTGACGAAGCCGCCGCGCTGGAGCGTGAACAGCATGCGCCGCGCAGTGGCGCGCGGAAGATCGGCGGCGCGAGCGAGATCGCTCAGCGTCATCGGGCCCGTCGTCGTGCCGAAGCACTGAAGCAGGCGCAGGCCACGATCCAGGCTCTCGACGAAATTCGTCGCGCGCTCGTCGCTGCCACTCCGCTTCAGCTTGGGCATGGGCCTCGGGACAATCCTGCAAAATAGTGCTTGCTGCCGATCCAAGGCATGTCATAATTCGCCCATTCGTTCAATAGGCGAACAGAACATCCTCCAGGAAAAGGACGCTCCCGTCATGATGAGCCAGGAGCAGAACGACCTGATCACCCGCACCGATCCGAAGGACCCCTGCGGCAAGCTGATGCGGAGCTACTGGCAGCCGGCGGCGCTGGTCGACGAACTGGAGGGCGAGCGCCCGATCCGTCCCGTCAGACTGCTCGGCGAGAACTTTGTGCTGTTCCGCGACGAGGCTGGACGCTACGGCCTGATCGATCGCCACTGCGCGCATCGCGGCGCCGACCTCGCCTTCGGGCGGCTCGAACATGGCGGCCTGCGCTGCGCCTTCCACGGCTGGCTGTTCGACGCCACCGGCCAGTGCATCGAGACGCCGGCCGAGCCGAACGATTCAAGGCTTTGCCAGAACATCCGCCAGCGCTCCTATCCCGTCGTGGAGAAGAGCGGCATCCTCTGGGCCTATCTCGGCGAGGGCGAGCCGCCGGCCTTCCCGGAGATCGACTGCTTCGTCGCGCCCGGCACGCACACTTTCGCGTTCAAAGGCCACATGGCCTGCAATTGGCTCCAGGCGCTCGAAGTCGGCATCGATCCCGCGCACGCCTCCTATCTTCATCGCTTCTTCGAGGACGAGGACACCTCTACCGCCTACGGCAAGCAGTTCCGCGGCGCCTCGGCGGGCTCCGACCTGCCGATGACGAAAATCCTGCGCGAGTACGACCGCCCGATCATCAATGTCGAGCATACCGAATACGGCCTGCGGCTGATCGCGCTGCGCGAGATCGACGAGGAGCGCACCCATGTGCGCGTCACCAACCACCTCTTCCCGCACGGCTTCGTCATCCCCATGAGCACGGAGATGACGATCACGCAGTGGCACGTGCCGGTCGACGACGAGAACTGCTACTGGTACGCGATCTTCACCAGCTACACGAACCCGGTCGACAAGAAGAAGATGCGCGACCAGCGGCTCGAGCTCTATGAGCTGCCCGATTACAAGTCGCGCAAGAACCGTAGCAACGATTACGGTTTCGACCCGCACGAGCAGCAGACGGCGACCTATACCGGCATGGGCAACGACATCAATGTCCACGATCAGTGGGCGGTGGAGTCGATGGGCGCGATCCAGGACCGCACCAAGGAGCATCTCGGCCAGAGCGACAAGGCGATCGTGCAGTATCGCCGGCTGTTGCGGCAGGAAATCGAGAAGGTCGCGGGCGGCGAGAAGCCGATGCTGTTCCTGGACGAGGCCAACGCGCGCAGCATCCAGGGACCGGCGACCATGGACGGCATCGGCCCGACCCGGGGCTGGGAGACCTACTGGATGGAAGTCGACGTCAAGCGCCGCCGCGGCGCGCCATGGACGGCTCCGGTGCCGAAGGAGATCGCCGACAACGTGCATCGGCTGACGGCGGCGGAGTGAAAATGCCGTTCGCCGTCGGGTCGCGACCGCGGCTCCACATTCTCCGCTGTCATGCCCCGCGAAGGCGGAGCATCCAGTACGCCAGGGACTCTCGTGGACACACGACCGTCTCTGGAATACTGGATCGTCCGCCTTCGCGGACGATGACAGCGTGGGCTATACTGTCACCGAGCGAGAAGGAACTATCAAAGTGACTTTCGTTGCGCGTCATGCGCTGTGGTCGGATGAGCAGAAGGACGCGGCGGCGCGCATGCGTCGCATCGTCGAGGAGAAGAATCTCGAAGTCATCCGCCTCGCCCTCCCGGACCAGCACGGCATCCTACGCGGCAAGACCATTATCGCGTCCGAGGCGATTGCTTCGCTGGAAAGCGGCTGCTCGATCTCTACGACGATGCTCGCCAAGGACACCTCACACCGCACGGTGTTTCCGGTATTCACCGTAGGCGGCGGGTTCGGCATGAAGGAGATGGAGGGAGCAGCCGACGTGCTGATGGTCGCCGATCCCACCACCTTCCGCGTGCTGCCTTGGGCGCCGACCACGGGCTGGGTGCTGTGCGACCTTTATTTCAATGACGGCCGCCCCGTGCCGTTCGCGACGCGCGGGCTCTATCGCAAGGTGCTCGATGAGCTCGCAAGCCGCGGCTATGATTTCGTCGCCGGCCTCGAGGTCGAATTCCACATCTTCAAGCTCGACGATCCGCACATGCGCGCGGAGGACGCCGGCCAGCCCGGCACGCCGCCATCGGTGAGCCTGCTCAACCACGGCTATCAGTACCTCACCGAACAGCGCTTCGATCAGATGGAGCCGGTGCTGGAGATCCTGCGCCGCGACATCGTCGCGCTCGGGCTTCCCTTGCGCTCGGTCGAGGTCGAGTTCGGGCCGAGCCAGTGCGAATTCACCTTCCAGCCGAAGAAGGGGCTCGAGCCTGCCGACAACATGGTGCTGTTCCGCTCCGCCGTGAAGCAGATCGCGCGCCGTCACGGCTATCACGCCACCTTCATGTGCCGGCCAAAGCTCGCAAATTTGTTCGCGAGCGGATGGCATCTGCACCAGTCGATCGTCTCGCGCGCGAACGGTGAGAACCTGTTCATGGCGAAGGAGGGCGGCGAGCCGCTCAATGCGTTCGGCCGGGCGTATCTTGCCGGCCTGCTCGATCACGCCCGCGCGTCCACCGTGTTCACCACCCCGACCATCAACGGCTACAAGCGCTACCGCTCCTATTCACTGGCCCCTGACCGCGCGATCTGGGGGCGCGACAATCGCGGCGTGATGATCCGCGTCCTCGGCGCCGCCGGCGATGCGGCCACGCGCCTGGAAAACCGCATCGGCGAGCCCGCCGCCAATCCCTATCTCTACATGGCCTCGCAGATTCTGTCGGGCCTCGACGGTGCCGACCGCAAGCTCGATCCCGGCCCTTCCGCCGACACGCCTTACGAGACCAAGGCACCGCTGTTGCCGAAATCGCTCCGCGATGCGGTCTCCGCGCTGAAGGACGATCCGTTCTTTCGCGAGAAGCTCAGCGCCGAGTTCGTCGACTACTACACCCACATCAAGAACGCCGAGATCGACCGTTTCCTGGCTGAGGTGACCGACTGGGAGCACCGCGAATATTTCGAGGTGTTTTGAGGGAGATATGCCTCACCTCCCCGTGAGGCGATTTCTTCCGCTCGGTTCCGACGACATTTCATCACTCCGCGACGAAGCCATTTTCCGTAGCCCGCGAAAACCGGCGGAAAGACGGGGGATGTAGGGTGTTCGGCATGATCAACAAAGGAGTTTGGTCATGTTGGGTCGATTGTTAAGCCTGATCTATCGCCTGTCTTGCCGTGCGACCCTGATCAACATCGGCACCCACCACCTCGCACGCTAACGGCCGGCGAGTGCGAATTAGGTAAGGCGGGTTGACACGATAGTGGAGGTTTGCATGCGCAAGCTCCGCCAACCGTTCACCGAGGCACGCGTGATCTGCCAGTAGGATCGGGATCCATTGGTGAGAGGTCCCCGCTCCCTCCGTGATTGCGAGCGGGGTTCGTTCCGCTCCTCAGCCGCTTCAAATCCCGAGATATTTGTGCTGCAGGTCCGGCTCCGCCATCAGCTGGTCCGACGTGCCGCTCCACACCGTCTTGCCGCGCTCGATGATATAGTGGCGGTCGCAGATGCGGGCGAGGTGGTCGATGTTCTTGTCGACGACCAGGATCGATTGTCCCCGACTCTTCAAGAGCGACAGGCAGCTCCAGATCTCTTCGCGGATCAGCGGCGCCAGGCCTTCGGTCGCTTCATCCAGAATCAGGAGTTTTGGGTTCGTCATCAGCGCGCGGCCGATCGCGAGCATCTGCTGCTCGCCGCCGGAGAGCTGGTTGCCCATGTTGGCGGCGCGCTCGGCGAGCCGCGGGAACAACACATAGATCGCGGCCAGAGTCCATGGATTGCTGCTGCCGAAGCGGTCGGCAGCGGCCGCGACGAGATTTTCGCGCACGGTGAGATTCGGGAAGATCTGGCGCCCCTCGGGGACGAGGCCGACGCCGAGCTTCGCGATCCGGTAGGACGGAAGCTGCCTGACCTCGGCGCCCGCAAAACGGATCGCGCCGGCGCGCGCCGGCGTCAGGCCCATGATCGAGCGGATAGTGGTGGTCTTGCCCATGCCGTTGCGGCCCATCAGCGAGACCATCTCGCCGGGCTTGATCGACAGCGACAGGCCGAACAGCACCTGGGAGAGGCCATAGCAGGTCTCGATGCCGTCGACATCAAGCAGCGTGTCAGCCATGGTGCGTCACCACATGCTGGTCGCCGAGATAGGCACGCTTGACGTCCTCGTTCTGACGGATCGCGGCCGGATCGCCGGAGGCTATGACGCGGCCATAGACCAGAACCGAGATGCGGTCGGCGAGCGCGAACACCGCCGGCATATCGTGCTCGACCAGCACGATCGAGACTTCTCTCCGCAGCTCCTGCAGCAGCTTCACCATGCGCTGGGATTCGGTGACGCCGAGGCCGGCCATCGGCTCGTCGAGCAGCAACAGCTTCGGCTTGCTCGCCAGCGCGACCGCGAGCTCGAGCTCGCGGCGCTCGCCATGGCTGAGCCTGCTCGCCAAGACATCGGCGCGATGCAGCAGGCCGACGCGATCGAGCGCCGCATGCGCGGCATCGCGGAGGCTTTTTTCCTTGCGCGCATTGGCGAAGAATCGGAACGACGTGCCGGCATGGGCCTGCGCGGCCAGCGCGACATTGTCGGCGGCGGTGAAGTCGAGCAGCAGCGAGGTGATCTGGAACGAGCGGGCGAGGCCCAGCGCGCAGCGGCGATAGGCCGGCAGGTAGGTGATGTCGCGTCCGCCGAGCGAGACGCTTCCGGAGTGGGGCTCGAGATGCCCGGTGAGCTGACTGATCAGCGTGGTCTTGCCGGCGCCGTTCGGGCCGATGATGGCGTGGAGCTCGCCGCTCGCGACATCGAGCGAGACGTTGTCCGTCGCGGTGATGCCGCCGAAGCGGCGCACGAGCTTTTCGACGCGGAGCAGGGGTTCAGCCACGGCCAACCCTCCCGAGCAGGCCCATGATGCCTCCGCGGCCGAACAGCACGATCAGCAGCAGGAGCGGGCCCATGATCAGCGCCCAATATTCGGTGATCTGCGACAGGAACTCTTCCAGCAGCAGATAGACGACCGCACCCATCACCGGGCCGAACAGCGTGCCCATGCCGCCGAGGATCACCATCACCATGAGGTCGCCGGATCGCGTCCAGTACATCACGGCCGGGCTGACGAAATCGGTGTTATTGGCGAGCAGCGCGCCGGCGAGGCCGCACATGGTGCCTGAGATGACGAAGCAGGCGAGCTGGTAGCGCTTGGCGGGGAAACCAATCGCCTGCATGCGCTGTTCGTTGGAGCGCAGGCCCTGCACGACAAGGCCGAAGCGAGAGTTGGCGATGCGCCAGATCAGGAAGATCACGCCGAGCAGGCAGGCGAGGCAGAGATAATAGAACTGCGTGCGGTTCGACAGGTTGATCAGCCCGGAGAAGTCGCTGCGCTTGTAGACGGTGAGACCGTCGTCGCCGCCGTATCGCGCCAACCCCGAGGCGACATAATAGGCCATTTGCGCAAAGGCGAGCGTAATCATGATGAAGTAGACGCCGCGGGTGCGCAAGCTGAGTGCGCCGATCACAAGCGCGTAGAGAGCAGAGGCGGCGAGCGCGACCGGAAACTGGATGAAACCTGAGCCTATGCCTTCCTGCGCCAAAATGCCGACGGCGTAGCCGCCGATGCCGAGATAGGCGGCATGGCCAAAGCTCATCATGCCGCCATAGCCCATGATGAGGTTGAGGCTTGCGGCCGCCAGCGCCAGAATGACGATGCGGGTGAACAGCGTCAGGATGAAGATGTTGCCGGACAACTGCGAATAGAGCGGCAGCAGCACGAGGCCCGCCAGCATCAGGGCCGTGACGGCCTTGCTCACGCCAAAACCCTTCATCGACGGCTGGCCGGAAACAGCCCCTCCGGCCGCACCACCAGCACGATCGCCATCAGGAGATAGATCAGCATCGAGGACAGCGCGGGCGCGGCGGTGGAGGCGGCAGTCGAGCTCAGCACCTGCCGCAACAGGTTCGGCAGGAAGGCACGGCCGAGCGTATCGATCATGCCGACGAAGATCGCAGCGAGGAACGCGCCGCGGATCGAGCCGATGCCGCCGATCACGATGATGACGAAGGCCAGGATCAGGATGTTCTCACCCATGCCGATCTGCACGGTGAGGATCGGCGCCTGCATCAGCCCGGCGAGACCGGCGAGCGCAGCGCCGAGGCCGAACACCAGCGTGTAGAGCAGCTTGATGTTGATGCCGAGCGCGCCGATCATCTCGCGGTTGGAGGCGCCGGCCCGGATCAGCATGCCGACGCGGGTGCGCATCACGCCAAGATAAAGCAGCAGCGCCACCAGCAGCGCGACGACGATGATGGCGAGGCGATAGGCGGGATAGTGAATGCCGGGCAGGATCGGCACCGGCACGGTGAGCCAGGCCGGCAGCGGCAGCGCGAGGCCCGCCGGGCCCCAGATCAGCCGAACGGCTTCGTTGAAGAACAGGATCAGGCCGAAGGTCGCGAGCACGTGGTCGAGATGGTCTCGCCCGTAGAGATGCCGCAGCGCACTCATCTCGAGCACGATACCGAGCACCAGCGTCGCGCCGAGCGCCAGCAGCGCGCCAAGCAGGAAACTGCCGGTCCAGGCCGCGAAGGTCGCCGCGAAATAGGCGCCCATCATGTAGAGCGAGCCGTGCGCGAGGTTGACGAGATCCATGATCCCGAACACCAGCGTCAGGCCGGCGGCGAGCAGAAACAGGAGCAGGCCGAACTGCAATCCGTTCAAGAACTGTTCGACGACGAGCAGCATCAATACTCTTTCAGGCGCACGCAGAGTCGCGCCGATGTTCGAACACGGTCGCCATCAGTGAAAGAGCTCCCCCCGCCTCTTCAAGGCGGAAAAATGGGTAATGGCAGTATCGTTCCGAGGCAAGAGCCATTTGACGCCAAACATGCACTTTGTTGCATCCCGACGCTTGCGCGTCGAAATCTGTCGGGCAGGATGGGGCAAGCTGCCGCACCCAAACTTCGGCAGTCCGCTGCGCAGGATCTCGCCGATGTCCCAGGCCGACTTGCCCCGCCAGGCCCGGCGATCACCTCGCGCTCGCGCGGCGTGAGGCGCGTCGACCGATAGGGCACCGGGTCGAGCAGACGGCGAATGTGGTCGAAGCCATACATCGCCATCAAGTGCAGCGCCGGCTTGCCGCGGGATTGAGATCGAAATGGACGCCGCCAAGCGACACCGTAGCCTCGTAGCCGGTGAGCCCGCAGATCACCGTCGGCGGCACGCCTTTTCTGGCGGACTGCCTCAATTCGCCGTTCCGGTCGTTCCCCGGTGCTCCCCGCGCGCCGAAGAATTAATCTACTTTTGGAGGAAATGAGGTCAAGCTACACCTGTGGCGTCCAAAGCGGGAAAACCACGATGGAAGACGAGAACATCGCCCTCAACAGCGTGCTCGGCCTCGAACTCAACCGCGTGTTTTTCGCCGTCCGCGAAACGGCAAACAAGCAGAAGATCATCGAGTTCGCGCGCGACGTGCTGCAAAGCGAGCGCGCGAAAGTGCCGGACAGCGCCTTGCCCGGGGGGCCGGCCAGCTGAGCCGCGTGATTGCTGCAAAGCGTGCGAACGGGTCACGCCGATACTGGCTGAATCAATCTGACCGCGCGCTCACTTTATCCCCTCGCGGGAGAAGATGGGCGAAGCCCCTGATGTGCGGTCTGCATCCGCGGTCCTTGCGAGAGACTTGCGCGGGGAGACAGTCCACCCACCCCTCCCCCACAGGAGGCGGACCGCGCGGCCGTTCATGTTGACAGGCATTTGTCGCTGGATGACATCACCGCAGTCGTGAGATGATCACGCCAACGATCGTCTTTCGGATACCCAGGACATGATGACGCTGCGCCAGGTCGAAGTGATCCGTGCCGTGATGGTGACGGGGACCATTGGCGGCGCGGCAAAACTGCTCAACGTGTCGGCGCCGGGCATCAGCCGCCTGGTCAAGTACACCGAGCGCTCGCTCGGCATCCGCTTCTTCCAGCGCCAGAACGGGCGCTATTTCCCGACGCCGGAAGCCGAGAACATCTTCGAGCAGATCAACGGCGTCTACAAGAAGGTCGATGACCTCACCGAGCTCATCTCCAAGATCGGCCGCGGCGGCTTGTCGGAGCTGCGCATCGGGTCGGTGCCAAGCATCTCGCAGGTGATGGTGCCGCGTGCGATCGAACGCGTCCGGCGCCGCTATCCCGATCTCGGCATCGACATCAACATCCTCAAGCTCGAGGAAGCCATCGACTATCTCTTGCTTGGCCGCGGCGAGTGCGTCGCGATGAGCTACCGGCTCGAACATTCCGGCCTCGACTTCATGCCACTCGCCTCGGGAGAACTCTATTGCATCGTGCCGCCCGGCCACGAGCTTGCCGGCCGCAAGCAGGTCTCTGCCGCCGAGATCACCCGCTATCCGCTGATCGGCATCGACCCCAATGACCCTTACGGACGGATCATGGCCGAGATCTTCGAGCGCAACCGGCTCGACTACAACATCACCATCCGCGCGCGGTTCGGCACCACGGTCTGCGCGCTGGTGAAGGCAGGTCTGGGGATCGCCATCATCGACCAGTTCACGGTGGCCCATGGCGGCTATCCCGGGATCGAGCTCTTGAAGATCACGGAGTTGACGCGGTTCGACACCTATATCGCGGTGAAGCGCGGCGCGCCTCTGTCGCTTCATGTCGAGTATTTCATCGAATCCCTGCGCGCGGAGATGCGTGCGGTCGAGCCATCCCGCAGCAACGGCAAGGCGCCCGCGGGACGCGGACGAAAGAAATAACATTATGTTAGGTTTGCCAGATAAAAGGGTAATTGTGTTAGGCAGGCGAAAGGCTATCGTCGCACTTGGAAGCCCCCTTGGAATTGCGCGGATTTCCCCGTTAATGGCCGGGACCGAACGTTCCCAACGAGACGATAGCGAACCATGTCG